>CAMWPZ010000046.1 GCA_947176305.1 uncultured Clostridia bacterium | reverse complement strand
GAACAGAACAACGAAAGCCGCCGCAACTTTGTAGCGCGAGAACGCGTAGGATAACAGCCTTTTCAGGGTTTTCATGGGGTTCTTTGCGCCGCCGCCTTTCACCCTCGGAACGGCAGGACCGCGGCCGCCCATATGCTGTACGGGTTTTGCATTGTTTTCACTCATTTGCGCGCACCTCCCGTTTTCTTGTTCTGCTTTTTATCTTCGCTTTTATCGTTGCCTTTATCACTGCCGCCCACCTGCGATTCGTAAACCTCGCGGTAGATTTCGCTCGATGTCATAAGCTCGTTATGGGTGCCGACAGCGGAAATTTTGCCGTCGTCCAGAACGATAATTTTATCAGCCTCCTGCACGGAAGCTATACGCTGTGCGATAAATATTTTGGTGACCTCGGGTGCGTACTTTGCAAGCGAGCCGCGGATTTCCGCGTCCGTCTTGGTATCGACTGCGGAGGTCGAGTCGTCGAAAATTATTACCGCGGGCTTTTTAAGTAAAGCGCGCGCAATGCAAAGGCGCTGTTTCTGTCCGCCCGAAACGTTTACGCCGCCCTGACCCAAGTCGTATTCGTATCCGCCGGGGAGCGCGTCGATAAATTCTTCCGCGCAAGCCTGTCTTGCGGCAAGGCGCAAATCCTCGTCGGTTGCGTTCTCGTCGCCCCAGCGAAGGTTTTCCGCAACGGTACCCGAAAACAGAACGTTTTTCTGCAGGACCATTGCGACCTTGTTTCGTAAGGTGTCCATATTGTATTCGCGGACGTCAACTCCGCCCACCCTTACGGTGCCGTGCGTTGCGTCGTATAACCTCGGAATTAAGGAAACGAGCGAGGTTTTACCCGAGCCTGTCGCGCCGATAACGCCGACGGTTTCGCCCGAGTTTATTTTTAAGTTCACGCCCGAGAGCACGTTGATATCGGACTTCTGCGAATATGCAAAGTCTACGTTATCAAACTCGATACTGCCGTCCTTGACTTCGTAGACGGGATTTGCGGGTTTGGGCAAAGTCGTCTTTTCGTTGAGGACTTCGCAAATTCTTTCCATACTGCCGCGCGACATGGAAATGAAGTTTATGCACATTGCAACCATCATTACGCCCGAAAGTATCTGCATTGCGTAGATGTTCAGGGTCTGTAAATCCGCCGCGCCCACGTTGCCGACAACGTTGCCGACAGCCATGTTAGAGCCGAGCGTCCACACGATAATAATCGTTGCATACATAACCATACTTACGCAGGGCATAAGAAAAGTTAAAATCTTTTCCGCCTTGACGGAGTACTTATATACCTCCGCCGTTGCGTGTTGCATTTTCTGAATTTCTCTGTCCTCGCGCACGTAGGATTTTACGACGCGGATAGCGGTTAAATCTTCCTGAACGACGGAGTTCAAGCCGTCGTACTTTTTGAACATCATTTTAAAGTGCGGTATTACCTTGAACATACATACGAATACCACAAGTCCCAGAATTATTGCGCCGCCTACGAATATGAGCGCCATTTTGGGCTCGATTAAGCACGTCATAACTATTGCCGAAACAAAAAGCACGGGCGCGCGGACGAGCATACGGATAGCCATCTGGTATGCGTTCTGCACGTTCGTTACGTCGGTAGTTACGCGCGTTATAAGACTTGACGTGGAGAAATTATCGATATTCGCGAACGAGTACGACTGGATATTGTTGTACATATCCTCCCTTAAATTATGGGCAAAGCCGCACGAAGCTTTTGAAGCAAGCTTACCGCCCATTACGCCGCAGAACAGTGCAAACAGCGCGCACACAACCATAAGCACGGAACAAATTATAATCTTCGTAGTGTTTACGGAATAATCCGGCAGCGACGCAAGGTTCTGAAGCTCGCCTATGATAAAGGTCATAAGATACGGAATTACAATTTCCATTGCCGCTTCGCCGACCATTACGACGGGGCATAAAATGGAAGCAAGCTTGTATTCCCTTACGCTCTTTAACAGCGTTTTAATCATTGCCGCGTATCCTCCTTTTACGTTTTATACAAGATATTATATACTTAAATTAAAGTATAAGTTATTATAAAATCAAAAAATTTTTATGTCAAACCATAAACCGCAATATCTTGTGAAATTTTGATAAAACTTTAAACCGCACGTAAAAGCCGCAGGGCAATTTTTGTACCCTGCGGCTTTATTTTTTATTTTATACCAAGCTTGTTTTGTTAAGTATTAAGTTGCTTACCGCGCCTAAACCTACGGCGAACAGTGCGCCGCCAGCAAGGCACATTATAACGTTTATTGCGTTTGCGTTCAAGGGGGCAATCATAGGTATCATTGTAAACAGCAGCATACCTGATGCAAACGAGCCGAGTATCGACATCCACAGTTTCTGTTTGGCGACCGTGCCGAGTAAAAGCGCAATCGATACGAATATCGCCGTCATAAATATTTTAGAGAACATGCACGCGACAACTCCTCCCGCGCCGAAGCCTTCCGTTGTGAAGGGAAGCCCCGCAATCGCTCCGCCTATCATTGCGCCGATGAAGTATGCGATAAGCATTATCGCCGCGCCCGTGAAGCCTGCAAGGCTTTTGGAAATGACGTAGTCCCATTTTTTAGAGCGGACGGTGAAAAGGTTTTTTGCGTAGCCGCTTCTGAAATCTTCTGCAACGAATATGCACACGAAAACCGCGACGAGGAAGTACAGCATATTGATATTGCACATACTCGTTAAGTCCATCGACATTTCCGAGCCGCTGACCGAGCCGATAGACTGCCAGACGTTGGTGAAGCCCTGCATTGCCGTTTCGCCTTCCTCCGCACTTCCCATCATTGTGGTCATAACCAAAATGAGTATGGGCATTGCAAAGCTTACGCCCGCCATTATATACACGAGCGGCATTGTGAACATTCTCTTAAAGTCCACTTTGAGCATACTTTTGAGTTTCTTTAAAAAGCTTTGCATATCAGCGTCCCTCCTTCATTAAGTCGATATAATATTCTTCCAAACTGATTTTATCCGTCTTGATTTCCGTAACCACAACGCCGCAGCCGTAGAGATATGAAACTATTTCTTCGGGCGAAACCTCGCCGTAAACGCGGATATATTCGTTTTCGTACGTTACGCGCGGATATTTGCGCTCCAACAGCGACTTGGCTTTTTCGATATCCTTTGCCCGAAGCGCGATAAACGTCGGGCAGTCGGCTTCGAGCTGTGCGGCAGTCATTTCCTTTATCATTTTGCCGCCGCGGACAATTCCGTAGTGAGTTGCGATTTTTTCAAGCTCGCCGAGGATATGTGAGGATATGACGACCGTGCAGTTGTAGTTTTTGGTTATATCCACGAGCACGTCGCGCATAATGCGCATACCGTCCGCGTCAAGTCCGTTTATAGGCTCGTCGAGAACGAGCAAATCGGGATTACCGAGCAAGGCAAACGCAATGCCTATTCTCTGCTTCATACCGAGCGAACAGTTTTTGAACTTGTTTGAAGCCGAGCCTTCCATACGAACGACTTTAAGGACTTTCCTGACTTCCTCTTCTGCGTTCTCTATATCCAAGTTTGCGGCTTGCAGCATCATATTGTTCCAAACGCTGTAATTGGGGAAACAGCCGGGGGCTTCGATTAAAACGCCGATTTTAGACCTGACGTCCGCATCCTTATAATCTTTTCCGAAAAGCTTTATCGTGCCGCCGCTAGGAACTAAAAGTCCGCAGATTAATTTTTCGGTGGTAGATTTACCCGAACCATTTTCGCCGATAAAGCCGTATATCGCGCCCTTCGGGACGGTCATATTCAAGCCGTTCAGCGCTTGCTTCTGTCCGAAGTTTTTTGTGAGATTTCTTATTTCTATTGCGTTCATTTTGCACCTCTCAATAGACGTCGCGCTTATTTAAGATAAGCGTTCCGAGCACGTTATAGACGACAGCCCAGACGACGGAATTCATTAAGCATATAAACAAGGTCAAAGCGTTTGCGGAAAGGCACGCGTACACCGACGAGCCGTAAAGGAAAATATTGAGTGCGGGCGTATTGCCGATAACCGCCGCCGCACCTATTACGGGGATACCAGTACCGAGTACGAAGCAAAGAGCAATCGATATTCCGAACTTTGCGCGGAAAATGATATTTATAAACGTGTAAAGGCTTGCCCAGCCCAAGCTCATAATCATTTTGCCGAGTATGGCGCAGATAAGCGAGCCTGCGTTTATCTCAAACGGTAAGCCCGTAAACGCACCCGAGGCTATTCCGCCTAATAAATACGTCAAACACATACACGCCATAGAGAACGCGCCGAGCAGGGATTTGGAAATCATATAGTCCTGCTTTTTTGCGTGGGTTGTGAAAAGCTGTTTTACGTAGCCGCTTTTATAATCGTGACCTATGAATATAGAAATCATTATACCGCCGAAGATAAAGACCATATTCATATTTGCGTATTCGCCGATATCGCTTATGACGTACAGGGGCGAATTTGCGGCGATAATCTGCCAAGCGTTGGAGAACATACCCGTTGCCTCCCCCTCGCCACCCATTGCGCCCATTGATACGAGCGCGGGAATAAGCGCGGCAATTATGAGGAATATGTAAAGTAGCGGCGTATGAAATAATCTGTAAAAGTCTACGCTGAGCATACCCTTCAAGCGTTTGAAAAAGCTGGGTTGTTCAAACTGCAATTTCGCTGTGTTTTCCATGATTACGCTTCCTCCTTCTTGCTCATTAATTCGATATAATATTCTTCAAGTCCGACCTTGTTCTTTTTGATTTCACTGACGATATGTCCGTTTTTAATTAAGTGCTCGACTATTGCTTCGGTGTCGTTCACGTCGTAGACGCGGATATAATCTTCCTCGCGTTTTACCGTATTGAATTTATTGCGTAGTGTTTGCTCTGCCCCCGCCATATCCTTTGCTTTCAGTGTAACGAACACACGCGAGCGCGCGTCCATTTCGGCGGCGGAAAGCTCTTGTATCATTCTGCCCTGACGGATAATGCCGTAGTGGGTTGCGATTTTTTCAAGCTCGCCAAGAATGTGCGAAGATATAAGCACGGTGCAGTTATAATTCTGAGTTATATCCACAAGTATCTCGCGCATTATCCGCATACCGTCCGTGTCCAAGCCGTTTATCGGCTCGTCGAGAATTAAAAGCGCGGGATTTCCGAGTAATGCCATTGCTATGCCTATTCTCTGCTTCATACCGAGCGAACAGCTTTTAAAACGTAACTTAGCGTTGTCTTCCATACGGACGATTTTAAGCACCCTTTGAATTTCTTCCGCACGGTTTTCTATTCCGAGGTTAAGTGCCTGCATCATAAGGTTTGCCCATACGCTTGAATTGGGGAAACAGCCTGCGCTTTCTATCAAAGCGCCGACGCGTACTCTTACGCCTGCGTCAGAATAATCTTTTCCGAACAGTTTAATTTCGCCGCCGTCGGGAACAAGGTGCCCGCAGATTAATTTTTCGATCGTGGATTTGCCGCTGCCGTTTTCACCGATAAAACCGTATATCGCGCCCACGGGTACGGTCATATTCAGGTTGTCGACGGCGTACATTCCGCGGAAGCTTTTCGATAAGTTCCTGATTTCTATTGCGTTCATTTTGTTCTTGTCCTCCTTACGATTTTCAGTATATACAGCTTATGTTTAAATGAGGTTAAAGCTATTTCAAATATTTGTATCCGTTTTGTTAATTTTTTGTAAATTCGCTTCGTAGTTTATCTGAGTTACCGCGCGTTTGCCGTTAGCTATCATAAATATGCCGATAAGCACCGTTGCCAGACAAACTACTGCGCCCGTAACCGCGTTGAACATTGCGGTATCGAATTCGGGCGTGAACGAGCTGAACATAGCAGTTTGCAATGCAAGTATGGAAACGAACGTATCCGCAAGGTTAATGCTGCGCACCGTCCTCACCGTCATATCGGTTGATTTCCTTGCCTTTACTAAATGCCTTATTGTCATTACGACTTTATAGGTCGTATACGTTGCGGCGACGTAAATCATAAGCCCTGCGTGCGAAAACGCCGCGTGGTCGGAAACCATCAAAAGTATTGCAATAGACAAAGGCAACGTGAGCAAGCCGATGACTATTCCGCAGTTCTTGTAAATTTTCGCACGGCTTATTCTCTCTTTATATTCGTTTACGTTTTCGGCGCGCCTGCGCTTTCTTCTATGATAGAAAACGACTATTGCGCGCATTACAACAATCATAACGTAATACCACGCGAGCATACCGTACCAGACTGAAAGCAAGGCGATACCGAGCATAGCGTAAAATACTGCGTATCCTGCGGTAACTATTAAAGAAACGACGGTAAAAAATACGGTACGGAAGTCATAGTCTAAAAACCTTCGCGTAAACTTATTTTTATCAAGTTTTGTTTTGATTTTGTTTTTTAACTTCATACCGTCTTTAAATTGCTCCGCCGTTTATTTACAAGAATAGTATAATAGCTTTATGGTATATACACCACAACACAAAAACCGAATTGTGTTGTTTTCTGAAAAATTTTTATTACAGCAACGGCGAGAACACCTTTACCATTGCGCGGACAAATCTTTGGAATGCGTTTTCTTTCAGCATGCCGAGTTCGAATTTTATGGATTTTTCCTGCGTATCGAGAAAATCACGCTTTATATCTTCGATAACCTTGTACTTATAAATCCAGACGCCGTTTTCAAAGTGATGCACGAGCGAGCGGTAATCCATATTGACCGTGCCGACCATAGCCGTTTCGTCGTCGGAAAGATATACTTTTGCGTGGACGAAACCGCTTTCGTATTCGTAGATTTTTACGCCTGCGCGCATAAGCCTGTTGTAATGACTGCACGTCATACGGAAAACGAGTTTTTTATCGGGAATATGCGGTGTGATAATACGAACGTCAATTCCGCGTATAGCGGCGTGTTCGAGAGCTTCTATAAGCTCGCTGTCGATTATAAGATACGGCGTAGTAATATAAACGTAGCGTTTGGACTGATTGAGCATATTCATAATTACCGACTTTGCCACTTGCCTTTCATACATAGGCTTCGGACCGTCTCCGAACGGTATGCAATAGCCGTCTTGTTCGCATTGTTCATATTCGTAATAATCGGCAAAATTATCGTCGGCTTTCTTGTCGTTCAAGCCGTAGTCTATCAAAAATAAACGCGTAAGCTCGTTTACCGCCTCGCCCTGCAAACGTAAGCCGACGTCCTTCCAGTGTCCGAAGCGTTCTATACGGTTGATATACTCGTCGGCAATATTTACGCCGCCTGTAAAGCCTACTTTACCGTCTATTACCGTTATCTTTCTGTGGCTACGGTTATTGAATTCGTTATTGGCTTGTCCGCGAAGGCGTGAAAACGGAACGGCTTTAATACCGAATTTTTTAAGCTGTTTATGATAATTGCCGGGCAAGGTCATCATACAGCCTATATCGTCGTAAACCACGCGTACTTCTACGCCGTTTGCGGCTTTCTCTTTCAAAATTTCTAAAATAGTGTTCCAGAATAAGCCGCCCTCTATTATGAAGTATTCCATAAAGATAAACTTATCCGCGCGTTTCAGATCCTCGACCATAGCAACGAACAATTCTTCACCGAGCGGATAATAGCGAATTTCCGTATTTCCGTATATATGCGAATCGGACAGAGTATTCAGCATTATGGCTTGAGATTTGATAATTTCGTTTTCGGATTGTATTTCCGTAAGTTCCGCCGTATCGTCCTTTTGCACGCGCTGTTTTGTAAGCCGCTCCAATCTTTTAATCTGCTTTTTGTTCAGCTTGCGCGAATAGAACATAAAGTAAAGCATAAAGCCTACTATCGGAATAAGCATAACGAAAAACAGCCACGGCAGTTTATAGTCGGGATTGTCGTTGCGGTTTATTATTGCTATCGCAACGCCGAATTGCGTTGCAACTACGGCAAAATAAAAGTACGGAATACATATCGTCAGAAACGACATTACGGCAATAACGGCAAGCGTTTCTAATACGACGAGAAAAATTGCAACGATATAGCGGAACGGGATATAATTTATTTCCCGTTCCACTTTTTTGTTGTATTCGTTTACTATGATTTTCTTTTTCATAGGTAACTCTTACGAATTTTAATTTTCGCTTTCGCCCGTAACTTCGACGGTATATCCGTCAAGTCCTTTTGACTTTAAGAAATCGTTAAACTCGCGGGTAAGCTCGTCTGCGGAGTATTCGCTTGCGTCCTTCGTCTTTACGCCGTAAGGATTGCCGCCGTAACCTGCCGTAGTCTTGTAAACGTTTGCTTGCGCTTTTGCAATGTTTGCTTTCGTCTGCGCCGAAATTCCGTCAACGGCAACCGCCGTTTTATGAGGTGCTTCCTTGCAACCTTTTTTAAGGTTTGCGATAACGAGCTTTACTTTTGCCTTAAAGCCTTTCGTGTGCAAAAATTCAGTAAATTCCGGATTCGCTTCCGCCGACTGACGCTTGACTTCTTCAAGCTGCACCTTGTCGGCTTCTTTCTGTTTGCGCGCGCCTTCTGCCATGTTTGCAAATGCAAGCTTGAATTTTGCAGCTATGCCTTTGGTATGGCAGAATTCCTCAAACTGCTTGCTGATTTCCTCGTAGTGGTGGTCATTGTACTGTTCCATTGTTTTTAATCTCCTTATCTGAATGATTTTTTTATTTCTTTCGGCGTGGGCAAGCAAAATTTTCCATTGCGCCTCGCCCGTAGCCGATAAAAATTCGTTAAAGTCTTTTTCGGTCAAAGCCGTGTTTTCGTTTTCTTCCATTGTTCACACTCCTTCCTGTTTACACTTATAGTTTAACCTGCATTTTTCTAAAACACCACAACACAAAAACCGAAAAGTGTTGGTTTCTGGTTGATTTTTTAAGAAATTTTTGATATGCTTTTTATATGAACAGGTCTGAATCAAAATTTCAAAACACGGCGAACAAAATGACAAGTGCGCTTATTAACTTATTGGACAGTAAAGAGTTTGCGGACATTAGCATTATGGATATTTGCAAGGCTGCGGACGTAAACCGTTCTACGTTTTACGCGCACTACGATAATACTTACGATTTGTTAAAAGAAGCGCACCAAAACTTAATAAGCAACTTTTTGACCGAGTGTACTTTCGACAATCCCGTAGATTTAAAGGATATGCGGAATTTAAGCAAGGTAGATCTGAACTTTATCTCGCCGAAATATTTGTTGCCGTATCTCAGATATATACAAAATCATAAAAAGCTTTTCAGGATATATGCCGAGAACGCACATGTTTTCGATACGGGCAGTATGGACGATTATATGATAGAAAATCTGTTCGTTCCCATTTACGCAAAGCACGGCGTAACCGACAAAAAACTTATATTCTATATGCAAAAGTATTTTCTGAAAGGAATTGACGCAATTATCAACGAATGGGTACGTGGCGGCTGTGAAGACGATATTTTATTTATCTGCGAAATTATAACCTTCTGCGTAAGACCAATAGGCAACTAAGATTAACAGCATTAAAAAAGGAGTAGTTTTGTTTTTTTAAAACTACTCCTTTTTTTGATATGTTTTTTATTTTTTTTCACGGGCGATTTTTATCGAGCCAACCGTGTTCCTGCCAATAATCACAGTCAAGACTGTCTACACCGCTCTTTTTAACTTTCTTCTGAATAAGGCGGCATAAACTGAATTTGATTTTCGTAATAAGCTTTGTGTGCGCGTGCTTTTTATAATTAATTTTTGAAAATTTGCGTGCAAGCTTATTTATCTTATTTGTAAGCTTTTTACGCTTCTTTTCGGAAAGCTTATCCCAGATAATATCGCCCATAAGCGCGCCGCTGAACACGCCTATTTTTGATATGCCCCACCACGATAAGCTGTGCTTTATATCTTTTGCCGTTGACTTTGCGCCTGCGCCGAGGCATTGGGTTATGATTACGGCGCGTTTTGAAAACATTTCGGGTGCAGGTCTGTGCGGCATCCAACGGTAGCCGAAATGGTCCAAAAGTGCTTTCATTGCCCCCGTTGCGTGCATAACGTAGGCAGGCGACGCCATAACGATTAAATCGGCTTCAAGAAGTGATTTTTCAATAGCGTTTACGTAAGTGTAATCTTTACAGGTATTCTCACCGTTCATAAAACAGCTTGTGCAACCCACACAGAAAGAAGGACAATCTTTCGGCAAATAGTATTCGGTTATCTCGGCTTTGTCCTTGAAACACTCTAAAAAATTTTCTTTTAATTTATAAGTTACACCGTGCTTTTCGGTGCCGTTTATTACAGTGATTTTCATTTGATTATCCTAAAAAAGGCTTTAAGTTTTTTCTTTATTATACTAATAAAACGTTAAAAGCGCAAACAAAAAAGAACACAGTATAAACTGTGTTCTTTTTTTAGTTATGAGCTACATAGTATGTCTGTTTATTATGCAACGGGCGTAAGAGTTACGCTTAAATATCCGGGGGTCAATGACGTCGTAGCCAGATAAATTACGTCGCCCGCCTTTACGTTAACAGTCCTTGAAAAGTCCTCGTCCCAATCGCTCAAATCTCTTGAGCCAGAGTATACCGTGTTGTTCCATCCCGCTGCAATGTCGGCATTAACGTATTCGGCAATAGCATTTGAATCATACGGGTCGTCGACTTCAATTTCTTCGTTTACTGTGAAGTAAATATATGCACGCATTAAAATATTTGGAACATCGAAAGTCAATTTGTACGTACCTTCGGCAACCGAATCGCCTACCGTAATCTTAACGATTGTTTCAAAGCCTGCGAAAGATATATTTTCAAGCTTTTCATTTGCTTCGAGATAAGTTATCGGCTCTTCACACGAAGCGATATTTACGTCAAATTCCTGCTTATCATTGCCGACGAACGCGAGAATAACGGTTTTGCCCGCTTCGGCACTGAATACGCCGCTATGCGTGTTCATATTTGCAACGTCAAATACGAAAGAGTAATGCGTCTTATCTACTCTTATGACAGCGCTGACTTTAACGTCGTCTGCAACCGATATCTTGTAGTATCCGCTTGCGGGAGCGGTAAAGGCATAGAACTGTTCGGTTTTATCCTCATACTTGCCGATTGCGATACCTGTATCAGTAAGGTTTATCGTTTGGTCGCCAAGCTGAAGCGTTGTATATACGGGTAGTGCGGGCTCTTCAAGGGTGCCTTCATGAATGGTAAAGTTCTTTTCCGATGCCTTTCCCGATACCTTTACTACTTTGACTTCGTCGTTATCTTGTAAAGTAACGGTAAGGTAGCGGTCGCAGAAATCAACGTAACCGAAGCAAGATTTTTCGCCGTCGGAATACAAGTTGCCGTTTACGTACAATTCGAATTTACCGGTTTCTGCTGTAAACGTATACGTGCCCGCCGTTTGTTCGGTGATAGGCATAAATTCAAGCTCGGTATCGTTTATTGAAAAGTCGCCTGCGGCTACGGTGCAGTACTCTGCAGAGATAGTCGGCTCTTTATTTACGCCGATAAGGAAGTAACTCGTATCAGTAGTGTTTGTATAGTTCCTGAAACCAAGAGCTGTATCCGCCGCTACATTTAAAGTAAGACTCACAGGAATTAAATTAGTAAGAGACATCTGACTTTGTCCGGACATAAAGCTGTCAGCTGTTAATCTTACATAATCGCCCGCCTTTCCCGTAACAGTTGATTTATTGCCGTCCTCGTCGGTTACGTTATATTGAAGAGTTCCCTTTAAGTAACCTTCCAAAGCAAAATCTTCCGGTATGCTTGCTTTTTTTAAGTTACCGCTAGTATCAATAAAGGCAGTATTTGATGACGCTATAATTGTCGCAGGTCTAAGACTAAAGGTACTGTTATCCAAACCCATCCAATAAATCGTATATGTACCTGCTTCTGTAAAGGCAAATTTAAGATAAGGCGGCCTACTAGCAGCGCTTGCTGTTTGGCTTACGTAATTCACACCGCTAGAAAGAGGTATGGCAGAACCAATAGCCGTAGCTTCTGTGGCGTTAATCGCATCATCATACCCATAAACAACCGTCTTATTGCAGGTGGTGCAACGGGTAGATACGGTTTTGTTGGTTTCATCCACGGTAGGAGTTACAGTGGTATCGAGGCTGTGTCCCGCTGCCGCAATTACGTTCTGTTCTTCGAGAATCGTCTGGCAGATAGAACATTTTTTACCTTCGGTTAAACCGTCTTCCGTACAAGTTGCCGATACCGCAGGCAATATTCCCTCAATATGACCAAGCGCCGGAACAGTCTCCTGCGCTACGAGAATTTCCAGACAGACAGAACACTTTTTACCCTCGGTTAAACCGGTTTCGGTACAAGTCGGGTACTTATTTGTTAAAATCAGCTCAGAGTGTCTTGCGGGTGTTGCAACTTCAAAGCTTACGCTTACGCCGTCTTTATTATAAGTATATGTCATTTTGCCCGGCGCAGTGCAGGTTGCGCTGTCGGTTGACTTTGAGTAGTCTTCGCTTGTCAGTTCAGGCAACGTGTATTCCTTGTCGCTTAACTCAGCGTCGCAGTCCGCATTTTTGCAGGTGCGGGTTACTTTACCTGTTTGTTCTGTAGTAGGCTTATTTTCGGCGGTTAACGTCCAATCGTTCCAATCGTGCACGTGCTTAGACGAGGGCTCTGTTTCACCGCAATTCGCGCATACGCCGTCAGTGCCGTAATCGTGGCCCGTCGCATTAGACGCCGCAGTGAACGAAACGGTTACTCCGCTCTTGTTGTATGCATAAGTCGCAGTGCCCGCAGCTGTGCAGGTTGCCGTGTTGTCGGATAAGGTATAATCCGCGCTCGTAAGATCGGGCAGGGTATATTCCTTATCCGTCGAAGCCGCATCACAGTCGCCTGAACCACTGCAAGTACGGGTCGCTTTGCCAGCCGCGGTTGCCGTGGGCGTTTCAGTTACACTCCACGCAGACCACTTATGCTCGTGTTCGCCGCATGCGGATAAACCGAATGTGCCGGCGATACAAGCCGCCGCGGCAAGTAGCACTAAAAGCCATTTCTTTTTCATTATAGTATCTCCTATTATAAAAATTTTTTTATTTCTATTAAATGTTTTTTTTCCGTGTTATGGAATAACACGGAAAGGGGCGCGCCCCTTTGAAAAAATTGCTTAATTTTGTTTTGGTTTGATAAGTCTTGTTATCTCTTAATTATTATATACGTATTTGAAGTTAAAATTTTAGGGTGCGTCACCATTAAACGCACCCTATAAAAATCTACAGCGAACATAAATAATAACTGATTATAGTTTATCACAAATTTACAGAGGTTGCAACCACTCTGCTATTGAATGTAAAGATATGTATTATAAGTACAGCTTATATCATTTTTACGCTACGCTTGTACGAACTAGCGGTTTCTCGCGGCCGAAATGTTGCGCACGAAAAAAAGAACACAGTTCAAACTGTGTTCTTTTTTCGTTGGTGAAGCGGATAATCGCAAATAAGAACATAGTAATATTCAAGGTAAATAATGCGGAATTATTCTGTCAAGTTGAATTGCCGCTGTCAGACTATCCGCTTTACGGCAAGCAAATAGCCGCAAGTTAATCTTGCGGCTTGTTGGGTTTGATTTCGGTGCTAATGGCTGTCATTGCCTCGCGGTAAACGAGCTTTGACAGCTTTTTTGCTTGCTCGTTATCGGGCGGTAATTCGGCATATATATTC
>CAMWPZ010000045.1 GCA_947176305.1 uncultured Clostridia bacterium | reverse complement strand
CGATTTTAATGAAGATTTATTTTAACGCAAAAATATACACTAAAGGAGCAAAAGATGATAGGAAAGTTAAGGAAAATATGGTTAAGCGCTTTAGTCGTTTTATTGACGACCCTTGCCGCCGTATTGTGTATTAAGTTTAGTTCTTTAACCGCAAAGGCAGTAAGCGACTTTAATATCGATTACGTACCTATTGAAAGCGTTGAAGTTTCTGCACCGTCGACGGAATTGCGGCAGGGGCAGAGCGTTGAGCTAAGCGTAAAGCTTACCCCCGAATATGCAAAGGACACAGTGCAAAACGTTTCCTATAAAATAATCGGCGGTTCGGCTTTTGCATATATCGAGGATAACGCGCTCACCGTTAAAGCGGATGCAACTATCGGGGGTGTTATAACCATAGAAGCTTTTGCCGATAACGTTAAATCATCGAATAGACTGACCTTTAAAATTATTGCAAACGCTGTTGAGTCTGTAAAAATAGCAAATACCGAAACGACTTTGGCGCAGGGTGGCTCCTTGCAGTTGCAGACGGTTATAGAACCGTATAATGCGACGAACAAGAAAATTTCGTACACTGTAATTAAGGGTGCGGAGTACGCAACCGTAAGTGCGGAAGGATTGGTAAGGGCTAACAGCGCCTTGCCCGCAGGCGATATAAAAATCACCGTTAAAGCCATAAGTTTAAGCGACGTAACGAAGTACGATATTATCGAGCTTGATTTATATGTGCCTACGCGCACTTTAAGTTTGAAAGCCGATAACGTTAAACCTTGCCCTTCGGAAACTATTACACTTATGCCCGTTATCGATACAAAGGCGACCGTTGCCGTGCCTGAGTATACGATTTTGAGCGGAGAAGAGTACGTAAAAGAATTAAACGGAAACACGTTGACGATTATAGATACCGTTACGGATTTTTCGCCGTCTATAGTAATTAGGGCAGACCGCGACGGTCTTGCGGCAGAGCTTAAATTGAACCTTTACGTGCCTACGGAAACTCTTTCGGTCGTTGCGGACAAACAGGCGATAAAACAAGGGGAAATGTTGCAGCTCGGCGCACTGGTAAATCCTGCCAATGCAACCTTGGCTAATCTGCACTATTTCCTTGACGACGAAAGCAACAACTATGCGAGCGTAAGTGACGACGGCATACTTGCAGCTAAAATACTTGTAGAAAATTCAACCGTAGAAGTTAAGGTTTATGCGCAAATTGACGGCGTAGTAAGCGAGGCGTTTATAGTCACTGTTGAAAAACCGAACGTTGTACTTTCTGCGGACAACTTTTACCCCAATTCAAGCGACGTTTATGGTGATACCGTAATTTTGTCTACGTTGGTTGACGGAGCCGTTCAAACATCGGGCGTTAATTACGTAATTAAAAGCGGCAGTGAATTTGTTAACGGCGCTATATCCGGAAATATTCTGAAAGTTAAAAGCGGAATAAGTGCATATAATCCCAAAATAGTTTTAAGCGCGAAAGTCGGCGAGTTTGAATCCGGCGACGTTATAATAAACGTTAAAATTCTTGCGCAGTCAATTAGCTTATCAAATACTTCGGTTACCGAAGTTGAACAGCAGCGCAGCTATTCTTTCAAGGGCAGTATTTTGCCGCTTAATGCCACACTGGTAAACGGCGATATTAATTACAGCCTTAACGTAGGCGAAGATATTGCTGAAATTGACGTGGAAGGCGTGCTGTCCGTAAAACCGTTAGCTCCAATCGGTCAACATATTATTATAACTGCGGAAGGTCCAGACGGAGCAGTGGCAAGCCATACGGTAACCGTAAAAACTGTCTATGCAACTTCGCTTGAAATTACGGGCGCTTATAAAACGGACGGCACGCAGTTGCACGCGGATAATCTTGCAAGACCTTCCGATGTTATCTACTTTGACGTGGAATTCCCCGAGCCGTTTAACGTTACCCAATCGCAGAAAGTATATTTGCTTTCTTTAATATCGGGCGATACGGGCGTAGCAAAAATAGAGGGTAACACCGTTGTTATTAATTCTCAGATAACCAAACCCAATCCGTCGTTTGTGGTTAGGGTAAGCTCAATTCAGAACGGTACGGTTATTTTTGAAGATTATACTATTACCGTTTTCATACCCGTTACGGACGTCGTTCTTTCCGCTAAAACCTCATTTGTGAACGAGGGCGCACGTGTTAGGATAGACAGTATTTTGAATACTGCAATCTATCCCTTAAATTCCGACGTCAGAACAGCGGACTATGAAATTGTGAGCGGCGGCAACTATGTGCGTCTCGACGGCGATTATATAGTGGTTGACGATAACCTCGGTGTGGGTGATTTAACGTTTACGTTAAGAGCTGTTGCCGACGGAATTACGTCAAACGAAGTTGAATTCGGAATTTACGTTAAGACGCAGAATTTGACTGTAACTGCAAGTAACTATTCGCCCGTGTCGAAAATAAACAGCGGTGAAGTTGTAACCTTAACTTCTGTTACCGATGCGCGGGCAACGAGCAACTCGCCCGTTATAACCGTTGTTTCTGGCGCCGAATACATAGACGGAAATTATAAAAACGGCAACACTATCGGCAACGCGTTTGCCGTAAAGAAAAATCTTACAGCGATCGGCGTTAGCGGTGCAATTAAACTTGTAGCCGAGCAGGACGGAGTAAGTTGCCGCATTGACGATATTATCGTTTATGTGCCTGTTGAGAAAATTTCTCTCGGACTTCCGACAACTGCCGACAGAGATTCAACTCTTGAATTGAAGCCTATTTATAACGGTATTTCAAACGCATACGTTTCAACGCCCGGATATACGGTAAACGTAAGTGGCGCAACGTTAACGGGAACTAAGCTGTATATCGGTAAAACTTTAAACGCAGGCAATAAAGTTACATTAACTTACAAATCCAAAGAAGCGGGCGCGACTGCGGTTACCAGTGTGATAACGGTTAACCCGTTAGTCAATAGCTTCGGAAAAGTTTACGGTACGCCTTCTTCGTATCCTGCGGCTTTCTCTATCGCATACGGAAACGTAATAAAGAACGATAATAGTGTGCAGATAACGAGTGCAATGCAAGTAGAAGAAGGGGGATATACCGATATCGTCGTAAGGTATAACGGTCAACCTTTATTGGATTATGGTATGACAAGTTATAGCTTAATATTTGTAAGTGGTTCAACCTATACAAACGTTTTATACTTGAGTAACGGTACTATTCGCTTAAGTGTGAATAGTAACGTTGACGGTACGAACTATATTGATTTCTATATCCAAGTTATGGACGGAACTCAACCTTATACGTCGGGTGTACAACGGATAAACGTATTTAAAAAATTTACAGAGAAAACTTTGTCTAAGACGTATATTACGAACAAGGAAACGCAGCTCAGTGTGTATCTTGGTTCGGGCGCTTCCGCAGTAACTAATTTGAAATTTGATACTTACGTATCTGGTACGGGATGTGCGCTGACGGCAGCCGGGAAGTTTACCGTTACAAGCACGTCGGCAACATATAACCCTGTAGTAAGATATACTGCTGTACAAAATTATAACGGTGAAAAATACGATATTGACGCTTCGGTTACGCTAGATATAAACAAAATAGATTTAGATTTGCAAGGCGGTACAAGTAAATACAATTATGTAATTGCTGTTGCTAATTTAACAAATGCGGCTCCGGAAGTGTCGAAGACGGGTTACTTATTTACAGGATATTATACTTCGGCAAGCGGCGGCACACAGTTCTATTCTTCTACGGGTGAGGTTGTGCGCAAATATCCATACTATACCGCAACAAAACTGTATGCGCAATGGTCGCCCATTATGTACAAGGTAAAAATTCATATTTATAAGGACGGAAACAGCTGGGAACACGATTCCAAAACATATGTCTATGATATAAGCTATAATTACACTGCACCTAGCTATGATGGATATCATTTTACCCAATGGTGTGACCACGATGATGGGGACAGTTATATCCACAGTAATCAAACCTTTACGTTCTATAAAACGACCTCTAAAGACTACGCTGTATTAAATTACGTAGCATGCTATGAAAAGAATGAAAGCAAGAGCTGCGTTGCGGACGGCACGCTTATTACACTTGCAGACGGAAGTATGAAAGCCGTTGAGGATTTGGACGGAAGCGAGCTTCTGCTTGTTTGGAATCTCAATACTGGTTCGTATGATGCCGCTCCGATTCTGTTTGTGGATAGCCACGGCGTTAGCGAATATGAAGTTATACGTTTGATTTTCTCTGACGGAACGGAAGTAAAGGTAATAGACGAACACGGCTTCTGGGATTTCAATCTCAACAAATACGTTTTCCTTGATGGCAACGCAAACCAATATATAGGACATTGGTTTAACAAACAAAGCTTAGGGGCGGACGGTGAAAACGCATGGACGAGAGTACAGCTTACGGAAGTTGTAATCGAAGCTCAGACTACAAATGCATGGAGCCCCGTAACGTTTGGACATCTATGCTATTACGTAGACGGAATGCTGTCTATGCCTGCAAGGACGGAAGGGTTTATCAATATATTTGAAGTTAATGCCGAAACCATGAAAATTGACGAATCGGCAATGGCGGCAGATATAGAGAAATACGGACTGTTTACATATGAAGAATTCGCTGAAATACTGCCCGTGCCCGAATTGATATTCGAGGCGTTCAGCGGTCAGTACTTAAAAGTGTCGATTGGAAAAGGACTGATAACCTGGGAAGAAATTTATTCTCTTATTCAGGACTATTCCAAATTCTTTTCCGACTGTTAGAAATTTATAATACGAAAAAGGAATGCTCCCTAATCAGGGAGCATTCCGAATACATAAGGACTTTCTACAAAATACAAGGAGAGGATAGTGGGCTTTAACAGAACAAATAAGAGAATTCCAATTAATAATAAAAAGTTAAAAGAATTCAGCTATTGTACGCTTACTTACTTAGGCGACGTTCATGACCTGTTGGCAGACGAGCTTATAAAAGATAATAAAATTTTAACTTATTTGAAAGAAAATGATGATAAAAGCTTGGACTTTTTAAGAACTAACTTGAAGCGTAAATTAAGAAGTTTAAAAGCCGCTGAGGCGAATGGGACAAGTTTGGGTAAAAACGACGGAATATATATGAATTTTTTAGCATATGAAGCGATAGAAGAACTTTACGATATTCTGCCGCTTTATCTGCTTCAGAGAAGCGACGTTGAAAAATCGAAATTCGGGGTTGACTCTGTTTTTTATAGCGGAAAGGATATTTGGATATTCGAATTCAAGTCAAGCATTTCAAGCTTGAACGAGCAGGCGGTAGCGAAAAAAATCTACAAAGGTGTCGAGTCGCTTTTCTGTATGGGGGAAATAGGAACAGCGTCTTTATACGATTGTCAAACCATTGTCGAAAACAACGGACTTGATACAAGGCTTAACGACGTATTACAAAGATTTATTGATAACAGCGAATTTCCGGAAAAACTTATTGACGACGAAGATATGAAGTTTAACATTTGCATCGTTTCACCGTCAGGCGCCTTTTCCGAAACTCAAATCAAAGATTATATAAATAATGAATATCTTAGTTGCGATAATTGCTCAGATCCCCCCTGCAAAAAGTTTGGATGTCCGAAATTTGAGAAAATAAAAATTTTAAATGTATTCCATTTGCAGTTACCTACCATATTTTCTTTGGAAACGCTGTATAACAAATTATTAGCAAAACTGGGTGTATAAAAATGAAGAAAAACAATCAAACGGATATAGACGTTTATGGCTTTATGGGGCAATTCGATGAATATACGCGTTACTTTTTAGCTTGTGAAAAGGGTGAAGCAGAATTCGACAATATAAAGTGCAACAAAGTTATAATCAAGATATTTAATTCGATTTTATTTGAGCCGGACAGGAAGATCAAAAGTAAAAAGGTTAATTACCTTGTTTTCTGGCTGAATTTCATTATTGAATTCAGGCATAGACAACTTGATGAGCCGTTGCTTACAACCGTTATAACAGTTATCGATAAATTTGATTTACAGCAATTAATAAAATTCACTTCACCTGAATTAAAACAGGATTTTAAGGCGAAACTGAACTACGAATTACGGAAAATATTGGACGATGAAATGGCTTTGACCGATTCGCAAACGGATATGTTTTTGTCGGTTTTATCAAAGAAAAATATGGTTGTTTCCGCGCCTACATCGTACGGCAAAACAAGGATGGTTTTGCGAGCTTTATTAATTTCTTTAGAACAAGGCTTCATAAATAACTTTGTTGTTGTCTTGCCGACAAAGTCTTTAATAAACGAATATAGAAAAATCATAAACGATTATTCTCATGAAAAGAATTGTGAGATTTCAGTAACCGAGGCACCGTATATTCGCCCGAAAGATTACAAAACAGTGTTTCTTTTCACGCAGGAAAGATTTCTGATTTTTAATGATACTTTCAACGGTTATATTTTTGATTACGCTGTAATAGACGAGGCGCAGGAATTAGCCAATATAGCAAAAAGCGATTCCGCACGAAGCGTATTATTAGCTAAAACGGTTTCGATAATCGCGCTCAAAAAAACGCCGATGGTCTTTTTAATGCCTTATATTTACAAGCCGTATAAATCTTTTATAGCTAAGTTCATTAATTTTGAAAACGATAGTCTTGTGGTTATTGACAATTTGTTTTCCCCAACGTCGTCAAAAAAATTTACGATTTGCAAAGAACATGGAAAATATGTAATGAGCGACGTTACATATAACAGGGGAAGCTATATCGAGCCGTTTGACGTAAGCCTTCCGGTAGATACCGATATGGAAGAAGATACGGTTGAATCTGCTAAACGCGATTTATTTAAAATTTGCAGCTGTAAATATATAAATTGTTTGAACGAAAAAAACTTGTATTATTGCCGTAAAGATTTTACTAGTATATTCGCGCAAAATTTTGCAAAAAATCTGAAACCAATAGAAAATAAAAGTAATAGATTTAAAGCGTTAATTAAATATTTATCCGATTATATAGACGAAGATTTCGAACTCATTAAGTTTATGGAAAGGGGCGTTTGTATACATACGGGCGATTTAGATGACTTCACAAAAAGACAAATTGAGAAGATTTTTTTAGATGAAGGTTCGGGTTTAAATCATATTTTCTGCACATCAACTTTATTGCGCGGAGTAAATCTTAATGCAAATAATTTATTTTTTCTTTCACAAAAAGGCAGATTTGATAATCAGGAGTTTGACATAAAAAATCTTTTTGGCAGAGTCGGGCGTTTAGGAAATTGTTTGCAAGGCAATATTTACAGATTTTATACTGAAACACGTGCGGTTAAGTTCGATAAATTAAAGGTTGAACTTAATGCTTCGTCGGACCCTTATGAAATTCCGCCCAAAAAATTTGACATTAGTAAAGAGAAAAAATCGAGAGCCTTAATAACTTATTTGCAGGATAAAGAAATCAATAACGAGATTACAAATCCTTTTAATTTGAAATATGATAACGTTAATTGCTTTGATTATTTTTTGGGCTATGAAGAAAGTCAAAAGGTAAACGATAAAATCAAAAAGTTGACTGATGCGGAAAGGAACGAAATAATCAAGGCACTGAAATTAAGTAATTACGAATGTTATTCAAACACTGTAGAACATCTTTCGGAAATATATGATTGGGCGTCGTCGGAGGATGATACAGATTTGAAGAGAATGATGCATTTGAACTTTACGACAAGATTGTTTTATAACGTAGCAATCGGAATGTCGATAAAACAGATGGTCAAAGGTGAATTCGAATACAACGAACGCAAGGAACGTAAACCTTATATTGTAAAATACCAAGGGAGGCAAGAAGTCCAATTCCTTGATTGGGAAAAAGCTAAAAATAATGAATACATAATAAGGTCATATACGGAAGCGGATAAAAATTTATTGATTTACAGAACGATGAGAAATGTAAGTAACTTGATAGAATTTAAGCTTAAAATATACTTGCAGGATTTGTATTACAGATTAAACCAATTAACCGACGAGCGCTCGCAGGATTTGGAATCGTTTTTAACTCATTCCGTTGTCGGTGATCCGAGAAAATTATCACTGAAAAATTTAGGAATAATAGACGATTTTGCGATAAACGCTTTATATAATAAAGATGAATTTTTTGTGGAGGACCAGCCCAATTTAAATGCAATTTTAAAGTATACTGATACTTTACCTGTTGATGACCCTTTGAAATATGCAATTCAAGACGTATTTACAAAATAAAGTAAAAAATAAATATACGGCAAGCCCTTTGGGTTTGCCGTCTTTAAATTTTTAAGTTGTTCAATATTAAATAATCAGAAGCATCAGCCATAGCGAGCCGAGGGCGGTGACAAGCGTGGGTATTGCAACCGCCGCGCCGATTTTTAAAAAATCGAGATAGCCGAATTTAACGCCGTGCTTGTTTAAAATATTGCTCCACATAATTCCCGCAAGCGCGCCGATAGGCGTAAACAGCGCGCCGAGGTTCGAGCCGATTATGGTCGCGAACACTGCGGAAACTCCCGCCGTTCCGCCCGTTGAATTTATTATCGACGAGAACAAAACGCTCATGGGTATGTTGTTGATTAAGTTCGATGCGATAAAGGAAGTAGTGCCGTATTTTAAAACGGGAAGGCTTGCGCCGAACAGTTCGCCTATTTTTGCGGTTACGCCTTGCTCGTTCAATACTACAATTAAAACGAACATCGAAAGCACGAACGGGATTAACTGATAGGGTGCGCGCTTCAAGCAGTCTATTAACGCGGAAGGCTTTTGCCGCCTTACAATGGCGATTACTCCCGAAATTATAAAAAGACTTCCGACCGCGCAGAGCGATACAAGCCACATTTCAAGATTTATGTACGAGCCTATCGCAAGCAAAACCGTGCATACCGCAAGGTGAACGATACCTACCCAAAGCGAAAGCTTATCATCTATAACGACCGCTTCCGCCTCGCCCTCAATAGGCGCGGAAAGCTTTTTGCGGAACATAAGATACAAAGCAAGAAAGGCGACAATTCCAGAAAGAAGAGTGGGAACGATACTTATTTTCAAATAGCCTAAAAAGCCTATGCCGCACGCAGTTGCAAGATAGATGTTTGTGGGGTTGCCTATAATCAACGCCATACTCCAAGTGTTGGCGGCAACGAATTCCGCGGCAAGATAGGGGGTGGGGTTGATTTTTGCGTTCTTCGCAAAGTAGCAGATAAACGGCGTGAACGACAGAATTATTACGTCGTTTGAGGTAAAAACGGTCAGTATGGAAACGGTTACGTACAGATATAAAAACAGCTTTTTCTGTCCCGTTTTGGCTTTTCGTAAAGCCACGCCCGCAAGGTAGCGGAAGAAACCCAACTCGTCTAGGAATATTGACAGCACGGTCATCGATATGAACAGGACGAGTATTTTGACGGGGTTTATCGCCGAGTCGGATACGAGCGCTTTACCGACCGTTTTAATATCCGCCCGACCGCAGACAAGCAATATCGCCGCACCGACAAGCGTAATTATCCAGTACGTATCGATTGAAATTTTACCGATTTTTATTTTCGGGAAAAACAGTATACTCAGTATCATTAAAATACAGGTTATACCGCAGATAATTAAAGCAAGTATCATTGTATAAATCTTCCGTGCAAAAGAAATGTTATCAAAACGCTTTTAATTTGTCAACCGACGGTTGCCGCCGACATGATAAATTCGGAAATAAAAGCAAACATTTTGGTTGACTAATCAACTAAAATGTTTGACAATGCGCATAATGTAAGATATACTTAATTTAGTTGACTAATCAACCAAGAGGTGATTATGGAAGATTTATTCGTTGATTTTACCGTTTCTATTTTAGCGCTTAATAAGCTCGTTCAGAAAATCAAAACTTACGAGATTGAAAAGTTCGGCTTAAAGCCCGTTCACGTTATGTGCGGTTACTATCTCTATAAAAATCCGCAGGGGCTTACCGCAAAGGAGTTGGTGGACCTGACGCTCGAAGACAAGGCGGCAATTTCGCGCGCGCTCAAAATTATGCAGGAAAGCGGTTGCGTAAAGTACGACTGCAATAGCCGTAACGCCGTAATAACGCTTACGGACAAGGGCAAGGAAATGGCTTCGTATATTTGCGAAAGGGCGGACAAAGCCGTTATGGCGGGTAGCGTTGATTTCAGCGAAGACGAAAGAAATTTCTTCTATAAATCGCTCGGCACGATAGTCGTTAATTTAAAAAAATATTATAAGGACCTGATTAAGAATAATGATTAAAATTTTGGTGGACTCGGCTTCCGACGTGGAAAAAAGCGAGGCGGATGAATTAGGTATATCCCTGATACCAATGAAGGTGCGTTTCGGCGGCGAGGAATACTCGGACGGAATAAACCTTACGCACAGGGAATTTTTTGAAAAGCTGATAGAAAGCAACGAGCTGCCGCAGACGAGCCAGATAAACGAATTCAGTTGGAAAGAAAGCTTTAAAAACCTTACCGCCGACGGCAGCGAGGTAATAGCGATAACTATTTCTTCAAAGCTTTCCGGCACGTATTCGTGCGCGGTCAAGGCGGCGAAAAAGTTTGCGGGTAAGGTTTACGTTGTGGACAGTTTACAGGCTTGCATAGGCGAGAGAATTTTATTGCAGTACGCGATAAGGCTTGTAAAAGAGGGCAAGAGCGCCGTGGAAACGGTTAAAGAGCTTGACGCGAAAAAGAGTAAAATTCAGCTTCTTGCTGTTCTGGATACATTGAAATATTTAAGAAAGGGCGGGCGCATATCCTCGGTTGCGGCGATAGCGGGCGAAATGCTTTCGATAAAGCCCGTTATATCCGTTACAAAAGGCGAAGTAAAGCTTGTGGGTAAAGCGATAGGCTCGAAGAAAGGCAACAACCTTTTAAACCAGCTCGTCGAAAAGTGCGGCGGAATAGATTTCGATATGCCGTACGCTTTGGCGTATTCGGGGCTTTCAGACGATTACCTTCAGAAATACCTTAAAGACAGCGAACAGCTTTGGAAGGGTAAGACGGACTTCATACCCGCGTATATGATAGGCAGTACGATAGGCACGCACGCAGGACCTAATGCAATAGGGGTTGCGTTCTTTGCAAAATAAAGAGAGAGGTGTTTTTTATGGAAAAGATTAAAAAATTATGGAGCAAACTTTGGTTCAGAATCGTAAGCATAGTTCTTGCGGTGATAATCTTACTCTCCACAGTGTTTGTAATTACGCTGTTCAGCGTATGGGGAAACGAGATTTATACCATTTCGAGCTTTAAACACTTACAGAACAGAAACGACGCGAACAATGAAGGTTCGGTTTACAGTATGAATCTCAAGGGCGGGTTCTATCTCGATAAGTTCCGCAAACAGGGCGGCGTTTCAAGTGATACTGAGCTTATAGGGTTCATTACCAAAAACATCACGAAAGGACTTATCAAAGTTAATATCAGCGAATCGGACGTAAACTGCTCCGCATTTACGGCAGTCACTCCCAGCAACGACGTGCTGTTTGCGAGAAACTACGATTTCGATAAGACGAACGTCTGCATTACGATAAGCAATAACCCCGGCAAAGGCAGATACAAGTCCTTTGCGACCGTTGACTTAAACTACGTAGGTATGGATACCGAAAAGGACGTAAGCGGACTTATGAACAAGCTGACCTGCATTGCGGCGGCGTACACTCCGCTTGACGGAATTAACGAAATGGGTTTAAGCTGTGGAATATTTATGTCCTATCAGGGCGAGGATTACAGCCTCAATTCAAGCGGAACGGTTGCAACCGACCAAAAAAACGCGGAAAAAGATAATTTCACCTCCACCACGATGCTGAGAATGATTCTCGATTACTGCGCCAACGTGGATGAAGCCGTCGAGCTTATAAGTAATTACAATCTTCACGATTCGGCTAAGTCCTCATTCCACTATATGATTGCGGACGCGACAGGCAAGAGCGCGATATTAGAATGGCTCCCCGCGGATGGCGGAACGGATAAGACTGACAATGACGGAAGCGCGCGCGTACTCAAAGTTACGTACAATACCGACGAGATGTATACGGGACTGAGAAATGCGGACGATTTCAAATATCAGTGGATAACCAATTTCATTGTGAGCGGTCACGACAGTTACTACGAAAGTAACGACGATAAGCCCGGCTGGGACAGATATGAACATATTTACAACCGTTTAAGTACGACGAACGGGACGCTTGAAAATGAGGACGCGGCAATGAAAATTCTTTCCGAAGTCGGTAGAAGAACATGGAACGGTGGCGGCGGCGTTACGGTACATAGCGTGGTTTACAACCTCACTAAGAAAACCGTGATGTGGGTTGCAAACGAAAACTATGACAACAAATCGGCTTGTTATCAGTACTCATTCAAGACGGGTAAGCTTACAACCTTAGAGAAATAAATTATGAAGATAGGGATACCGAGGGCGCTTTTATATTTCAAAAACGAAAAATTCTGGACGACGTACTTCAATGAGATAGGCGCGGAATATATCATAAGCCCCGAAACGAATAAAGAGATACTGACCAAAGGCGAGAATTTAGCCATTGACGAAACGTGTCTTCCCACAAAGCTTTTGCTCGGGCATATAGACTGGCTTATCGATAAGTGCGACTATATTTTTATTCCGCGCGTTGCATATCACCGCGGCTATGAAATGTGCACTAAATTTCTGTCGCAGACTGACCTTGTCAGCAACGTTTTCCGCGACAGAAAAATAAAACTTCTTTTCTATAACGTGGGGGACAGAAAGATTTACCGCGAACGCAAGGCGGTAATAAAAATGGGCAAGTATTTGAACGTAAAGCGTTCACAGAGAAAATATGCCTACATTATGGCAAAGCAGGCTCAGCAGTACTTTGAAATGTTCCGCGAACAAAATCAGGAAAAGATTATAGAGGAAAGCACGAAGACCAAAATTCTTCTCGTTGCACACTCGTACAACGTGGGCGACAAGTACGTCGGCGAGCCGGTTATCAATATGATAAAGTCGCTCGGTTGCGAGCCGATAATGGCGGAGTACCTCGACGAAATGAAGTGCATACGCGCCTCGCATTCGGTTTCGGAAAATATGCCCTGGGCGTATAACCGTCACCTGCTCGGCGCGATAGAGCTTTTAAAGGACAAGGTCGACGGTGTAATTCTTCTGACGACCTTCCCTTGCGGCACCGACAGTATGGTGAACGAGTTTATCGTCAGGAAATACAAGGACTTACCAGTAATGACGCTTACCGTCGATTCGCAGGACGGTTCGGCAGGTATGGAAACGCGCATCGAAAGCTTTGTCGACATTATACAGCTGAAGAAGGAGAGAGTATGATAAACGGCGAAATTACGGCGTGTTTCCCGCATATAGCAAATTACGCATACGCTTTTAAATACCTGTTCGAAAAGGGTTTTGAGGTAAAATACCTCATACCGCCGCCCATAAGCAAAAAGACGCTTGAACTCGGCAGTAAAAGCAGTCCCGACTACGTCTGCGTACCCTTCAAGTACTGTATGGGCTGTTTTCTCGAAGCGCTCGATCTGGGAGCGAACTGTCTTATGCAGATTTACGGCGGCTGCCGTTTAAACTACTATGGCGAGCTCAGCGCAACAATTTTGCGCGATATGGGCTATAAGTTTGAATTTTTCGATATGGCGGCGGTCAATTGGCACTCGCGCAAATCGGTTTTTGAAAATTTCAGAAAAATTAATCCCGAAATGTCTATCGTGAAAATCGGCTTGTCTGTGCCGGTTACTCTTAAAA
>CAMWPZ010000044.1 GCA_947176305.1 uncultured Clostridia bacterium | reverse complement strand
CCGCTTAACTTATATAATCGTTTACTTCATAAAAAATCTTATAAGCTTATCCTTAAATTTCGAATACGGCGTGTAGCGTATAGGTAAATCGATGAGGTTCGACTTTTTCAGAACGGATTTAAAGTGCGAGAAGATTTCAAAGCTTTTTTTGCCGTGGTAACTGCCTATACCCGAGCCGCCCACGCCGCCGAACGGCAGGGAAGAGCAAGCAAGGTGAATTACTACGTCGTTCACACAGCCGCCGCCGAATTGTACGTGCGATAAAACTTCCTTTTCCGCGCTCTTTTTGGTGGTGAAAAGATACAGCGCCAACGGCGTGCGGTGTTGTTCGATTATACCGTAAATTTCCTCGTCAGTTTTATATTTTATAATCGGCAGAACGGGTCCGAAAATTTCCTCCTGCATAGCGGGACAGTCCAAGGTAGCAGGATAAATAATAGTAGGTTCTATTTTTAAAGTGTTTTCGTCCGAGTTCCCGCCGAGCGCGATATCGCCGCAAATCAAGCCTTTGACTCGTTCAAAATGCTTTTGCGAAATTATCTTGCCGTAGCTCTCATTATTTAACGCGTCGGGGAACAGCTTTGCTATCCACTTTTTCAAAGAATTAACAAACTTGTCCGCAACGCTCTCGTGAACTAAAACGTAATCGGGCGCAACGCACGTTTGTCCGACGTTCAAAAACTTTCCGAAAGCAACCCGCTTTGCCGCCAAATCTATTTTTGCGGACTTGTCTATTATTACGGGGCTTTTGCCGCCAAGCTCCAATGTGACGGGAGTAAGATTTTTCGCTGCCGCCTCGTAAACGCTTTTGCCAACGCGCGCACCGCCCGTAAAGAAAATGTAATCGAACTTATGCTCTAAAAGCTGTTGGCTTACGCCCTCAACTCCGCAGATAACCGCCGCGTATTCCGCGGGGAAAACGCTTTCAATAATTTTTTTCATTACAAGCCCCGTCTTTTCCGAAAAGCGCGAAGGCTTCAAAATAACCGTATTTCCCGCGCCTATCGCACCGATTAGCGGCTGGAACGAAAGAAGGAAGGGATAGTTCCAAGGCGAAATTACAAGCACGTTTCCGTAAGGCGAGGGCAGAAGATATCCCTTTGAAGGAAACTGTGCCATAGGCGTTCTTTTCTTTTTGGGTTTTGCCCAAGCTTTAAGGTGCTTTATGTGGTGAGATAAATCTTCCAACACCATACCGATTTCGGACATATACGCTTCGGAAGAAGACTTGCCCAAATCGTGCTTTAAAGCTTCGCAAAGCTCGGACTCGTTTGCGAGTATAGCCTTTTTAAGCTTTTTAAGGTATAAAATTCTCGTCTTAACGTTAAGAGTTTTGCCTGCCGCAAAATATTCGCGCTGGCTTTCAATTAATTTTTCAATCATGCTTTCACCTTATAATAAATTTTTTCAAGCTGTTTTGCGTTCATAAGTAAAGGTACGGGATAAAGGGGGTTGCCTTCCATATTCGCAAACTTCGCCATTTTGGGAATATCCTCATCCTTGATTTCTTCAAACGACTTGGGAACGTTCATTGCCGCGTTCAGCTCGTAAATTCTTGCAATGAACTTTTCAGCCGCCTGCGCTTTTTTGTCCTTTGCGTAAGCTATGCCGCAAGCCTTCGCAAGCTTGGCAAGCTTCTTGTGCGCCTTTTTGCCGTACGTTTCCAAAACCACGGGCAACAGCACCGCGTTCGTCAGTCCGTGTCCCAAGCCGTACATACCGCTTAAACTGTGCGCAACCGCATGCACGTACCCGACGTAGCTTATCGTAAACGCAATACCCGCGTAGTGCGAAGCAAACAGCATATTTTTACGGGCTTCTGCGTTAGTCGGCTCGTTATAGCAGGTTAAAATATTTTCGTTTATAAGCTTTACCGCCTGAATTGCTTTCGCCCTCGTCTTTCTCGTGGTCGAGCGGCCTATGTACGCTTCCACGGCGTGAGTCATTGCGTCCATTCCCGTGTACGCCGTAAGCGAAGCGGGCAGCCCCAGCGTAAGCTTATAATCGAGCACCGCATAGTGGGGTATAAGCGAAAAATCGTTTATAGCGTACTTTCTGTGCGTCTTCGAATCGGTTATAACCGCGGCTATTGTCGTTTCGCTTCCCGTGCCTGCCGTTGTGGGAATTGCAAACAAGGGAGGCAGTTTTTTCATTACGTGTAAAAGTCCGCCCATTTTAATTAAGCTCTTTTTCGGGCGCACAATGCGCGCACCGCAAGCCTTAGCCAAATCCATTGCGCTTCCGCCGCCAAGCGCAATTATTGCGCGGCAGTTTTCTTTAATATACAGCTCGCGCGCGCTTTCAACCGCGTCAACCGTGGGGTTGGGCATCGTCTTGTCGTACACGGCAAAGGCGATTGCATTTTCGGTCAAACTCTCTTTAAGCCCGTCTGTCAGTCCGCATTTTACAACGCCCTCGTCGGTCACTATCAAAACCTTGTCTATTTTCTTGTTTTTTAAAACCTTTGCAACGTCTTCGACGCTTTGCAGAATTTCAGGCTGTCTGTACGGCATAAAGGGAATTGCCGCACGCATAAAAATCTGAAAAGTTCTGCAGTAAAATTTTTTAAATATATTCATAATTACCTCTCACTAAATAAATTATAAATGTAGGCACCTCAAAAATAAAGCAAATGTGAGCGCGTTGACCTGTTTGTGAACAATTTTCTACACTTCGTTCATTTTCTTAACTTAACCGTATAAAAGTTGACTTATTTCCGCGTTCAATGTAAAATATAGCTATGAAACCTCGTTACAATGTAGTAGGCGCGGCGATTTTAAAGGAGGGCAAAGTACTTGCCCTGCGCCGTTCCGACGGAAACGAAAGCGTAATTCACAAGTATGAATTTGCAGGCGGTAAGGTAGAGGAAGGCGAAACGCCCGAACAAGCCCTTATCCGCGAGTGCCGTGAAGAAATTTCACTCGATGTCGAAGTGGGCGAGCTGTTGAATACAGTCGAATACGAATATTCCGACTGTATCGTTATGCTCTCAGTCTATTTCGTAAAGCCCCTTTCGGACTATAAGCTTAAAGTCCACGAAGAAGATAAGTGGATAGACTGTGCCGAGCTCGAGCCGGAGGAATGGGCGCCTGCCGACAGACAGTTTTTAATGACGCTTAAAATCGGCTACTTAACCTCGCGCGAAGCGGAAAGCAAAGAAGACTTCGCTCTTATCCGTTCCATTGCGCACTCGGTAATGCACGAAACCTTTGACGAAACTACCCCCGAAGGACAGATTGACTATATGATAAGTCAGTTCTTATCCGACGAGGCAATAACGAACAGCAAGAAGGATAGGGAATATTCGTTCCGCATATTCTACCTAAACAGCGAGGTTGCGGGCTATTGCGCTTATTGTCCTGCACGCTATTTTCACTCCTCGTTTACGGAGGGCACGTTCCTTTCAAAAATCTACGTGCTTGAATTTGCCCGCGGCAAGAGGATAGCTTCCAAGCTCTTCGACAGCTTGCGCCGCCCCGTGTATCTGACGGTCAAGCGCGACAACACTCAGGCTATAAACGTATATAAGCACTGCGGATTTAAGATAGTGCAAACAGTTTCAACGGACATCGGCGAAGGCTACACTATGGACGACTTCGTTATGATGTTAGGCAAATAAGCAAAGGTGACAAAATGAGTAAAGCCGACGAAATTTTCATATCCAATATGCGCGATATTTTAGACAACGGCGTGTGGGATACCGACCTTCCCGTCCGTCCCAAGTGGGCTGACGGAACACCAGCGCATACCGTAAAAAAATTCGGCATTGTCAACAGGTACGACCTGCAAAAAGAATTCCCGATTTTAACGATAAGGCGTACATATTTCAAATCGTGCATAGACGAGCTACTTTGGATATGGCAGAAAAAGAGCAATAATATAAAAGATTTAAACTCTAAAATCTGGAACCAGTGGGCGGACGAAAACGGCAGTATAGGCAAAGCGTACGGCTACCAGCTTGGCGTAAAACATAAGTATAAAGAGGGCGAGTTCGATCAGGTCGACAGAGTGCTGTATGATTTGAAGCACAACCCTGCAAGCCGCAGAATTATGACCAACATTTATAATTTTGCCGACCTGCACGAAATGAATTTATACCCCTGCGCGTACTCAATGACTTTCAACGTTTCTGGCGATACTTTAAACGGAATTTTAAACCAGCGCTCAAACGATATGCTGACGGCTAACAACTGGAACGTAGTTCAGTACGCGGTACTGCTGATTATGTTTGCGCAGGTTTCGGGCTTGAAGGCAGGCGAGCTTGTTCACGTCATAGCCGACGCGCATATTTACGACAGACACGTGCCTATCGTAAAAGAAATAATAGAAATGCCGCACCTTGCCGCGCCTAAGATAGAAGTGGATACGAGTATTAAAAACTTCTACGACTTCACCGTGGACAGCTTCAAGCTTGTAGACTATAAGTATAACGACAAAAAATACGATATTCCCGTCGCGGAGTAACGGCAAAATTTTAAGGATATAAATGAAAGCAATTCTTCACGCAGACAGGGAGTGGGGCATAGGCAAAAACAATTCGCTGATGTTCCGTATCCCTGCTGATATGCAATTTTTTAAAAACACCACTACGGGCAACGTGGTAGTCATGGGCTATAACACCCTTAAATCCTTCCCCGGCGGAAAGCCTTTAAAGGACAGAGTGAATATCGTACTTTCGGCAGAGCCTGCAAAGTGCGAGGGATGCATAATCGTCAATTCTTTAAAAGAGCTTTTTGCCGAAATTTCCAAGTACGACGGGAATAAAGTTTTTATAATCGGCGGCGCAATGACTTATAAAACGCTTTTGCCCTATTGCAGTGAAGTTCTCGTTACCAAGGTCGACGCGGTCGGCGGCGCGGATACGTATTTCGAAAACCTTGATAAAAACCCCGACTTCGAATTAGTTTCCGAAAGCGCGCCAGTTGAAACAAACGGCTACACCGTCAGATTCACGACGTATAAAAATCTTGCCGTAAGGCAGATATAAATATATAAAATGCAAAACAAAACCAAAATAACCGTCTTTATAATCAATCTCCTTTTATGCGCGCTTATCGTGCTGTTTACCGCTCTTTTTATGGGCGGCTGGGGAGTGCTTATAAAGACGGTTTTTTACGGCATTGCGGCAATCGGCGGAGTTTTCGGGGTGGTCACTTTTATCCTCAGAAAACTCGCCCTTTTAAAAAGCGGTTTTGTATTAGTTGCTTGCGCGTTTGCCGTGGTTTTATCCGTCGCGCTTATAAGTAAATTCGCAGGACTGAACGCATATCCTACCGACGGCGAAAAGATAGACCGCCTTACCCAAATTATAAAGGGAACGGGCAGTTGGGGGATGGCGGTGTACGTGCTTATACAGGTTTTACAGGTTGTAATTCTTCCCCTGCCCGCCGCGGTGTGTTATATCCCCGGAAGCCAGATATGGGGCGCACTCACGGCAACGCTTTTAGCCTCGCTCGGCGTTCTGATAGGCTCTGTCATAGCTTATTTTATCGGCAGGTTGTTCGGTAAAAAAGTAGTTATATGGATAGCTGGCAAGGAAACGACGGAAAAATACGCGAGCTATATCGCAGGCAAGGGCAAGTTCATTTTCGTGCTTATGCAAATTCTGCCGTTCTTTCCCGACGATATTTTGTGCATGGTCGCAGGGCTTACCTCGATGAACTTTCCGTTCTTTTTCCTGACAATGCTTTTAGTCCGCCCGTTGATAATTTCGGCATACTGCTACTTGGGGAACGGCACGCTTATTCCTTTCAGCGGTTGGGGAATACCCGTGTGGATAGCAATTTTCGCCCTGTGTATCGTGCTTGCCGTGCTTTCCTTTAAGTATCAGGAAAGGATAGAAAAATGGCTGGTTTCCAAATTCAGCAGAAGGAAAGCCGCGCAGACAGCGGAAGCCGAAAACACGGAAACGCCACAGGACGAGGAGCAAGAAGAAGTTGTCCCCGAAGAGAACCAAGACGAGGATATTAAAAACGAAAACGATAAGGAATAAAAGCTCCGTGCAAGTTTAAAGCGCGGAGCTTTCACCATTATACGGGCGTTTATCATAAAATAAAGTAACTGTATTTTTACTTTATTTTTACTTGGAGAAACACTCGTGCAATGGTTTTATAGTTTATCGGGATGGCAGCAGGCTCTACTTGCAACGGCGTTCACTTGGGCGCTGACGGCGGCAGGCGCGCTGCTTGTTTTTATATGTAAAAACGTGGGCAAAAGCGCTTTCTCGTTTATGATGAGTAGCGCGGCGGGCATAATGCTTGCTTCAACCTTCTTTTCGCTTTTAATGCCCGCAATGGAAATGGCGGAAAAATATTCTTACATCATACTTACCTGCGGCTTCGTACTCGGCGGACTTTTAATAATTGTTACGGATATAGTCACGGGCAAGCTTCACCTGTTCGCAGGCAACGCAAAAAAACGCAGCTGCGCCGTTATGTGCATAGCGGTAACGATGCACAATATTCCCGAAGGTATGGCGATAGGCGTTGCGTTCGGCGCACTTTCCGCAGGCAACAATGTTGAAGCCGTAGCGGCAATTATGCTTGCCGTCGGCATAGGCATTCAAAATTTCCCCGAAGGTATGTGCGTCGCGTTCCCCTTACGCGCAAACGGTATGGGCAGGTTCAAGTCGTTTTTCATAGGTCAGCTTTCGGGCGCGGTTGAAATCGTTGCGGGCGTAATAGGTGCGCTCGCGGTTACGGCGGCAAGCGGAATACTTCCTTGGGCGCTTTCGTTTTCGGCAGGCGCAATGATGGCGGTGGTCTGTTCCGAGCTTATTCCCGAGAGCTTCGCCGAAGGCAAAATCAAAGCGACCGTCGGGGTAATTTTCGGCTTTGCTTTAATGATGATTTTGGATATAGCTTTCGGCTGACTTACCGAAATTAATATTTAGCCGTGCGCGCTAAAAATAAAGCGCGCACGGCTTTTTGCTGTTCCGTATAATTTTTCCCGCACTTCCGCAAAATAGGGGTATGGAAAATAAACGCAAATCAACGGCAATAGTCGTGGGCGGAAGCTCGGGAATAGGTTGCGAAACCTGTTTAAGGCTTTCAAACCGCGGCTGGAACGTAATTAATATTTCACGTACGCCCTGCAAAAGCACCAAGGTAAAGAATATGATAGCCGACGTCGCGGCAGGCTCAACCTTAACCGACGTAATAACCGACGCAGGCAAGCGCTACGGCGTGGACGCTTTAATTTACAGTGCAGGCTTTTCAATGGCGGCGCCTATAGAGTACGCAAAGGAAAGCGATTACCGCTATCTTTTCGACGTAAACTTTTTCGGCGCGCTTAAAGCAATGCAGGCGGTAATTCCGTTCATGAAGGAAAAGGGCGGCAAAATAATACTAGTCGGCTCGCTCGGCGGCGACGTGCCTATTTTATACGACGCGTTCTATTCGGCTTCAAAAGCTGCACTCGAAATGCTTGCGAGGGAAGCTTATTGCGAGCTTAAACATTACGGTATCAACGTTACTGCACTGCTTCCCGGCGGCACGTCAACGGGCTTTACTTATAAACGCAAGGTCTATTCCGACGACGAAAACCGCACCTACGCGCAGAGTGTAAACAGGGCGGTTGCGGCGCTTGCGGATATGGAACAGCGCGGAATGTCGCCTGCGGAAGTCGCCGAAGATATTTACGGCTTACTGCTTTCGAATAAGCCGCCCGTAGTCAAGGCTTGCGGCTTCAAAAATTCCGCATACCGCATTTTCTCGCACGTAATGCCCGAAAAGGTTACGCTTTATATAGATAAGAGGGCTTTCAGATAATGCGCAGAGAATTCGATTTATCGCGCCGTGACGAGCGTGAAAGCTTAATAAAACCGAGCAAGGGGGAGGGCTTAAAAAATGACAGGCAAAACGAGAGATAATTATAACGAAAATTATTTAGCCTACGTTAAAACGCAGGACCCGCCCACGAAACACTTTAAAAACTGCCTTTCGGCTTTCGGCGTCGGCGGACTTATCTGCTGTATAGGTCAGTTTATCCGCTTTATGCTCGAATATGCAGGGCTGAGCGGTGACGAGCTTGCAGGCTGCACTTCCATAGTGCTTATTTTTATCGGCTGTCTTTTGACGGGCTTGGGCGTTTACGACAGAATAGGCAGACACGCAGGCGCCGGCTCTATCGTGCCTATAACGGGCTTTGCAAACAGTGTGGCGTCACCTGCAATAGAATTTAAAACCGAAGGCTGGATATACGGCATGGCGGCAAAAATGTTCACCGTTGCAGGAGCAATTATAGTGTTCGGCGTATTCTCCGGCGTCCTCGTCGGCTTAGTGTATTTGTTTATATAATTAACTCTAAAAAGCGGCAATATCGCCGCTTTTTTTGCCGTATTAAATCAAAGTAAAAGAATAAAAATTGCCGCATTGAAAAAACTATTTACAAATGGTAAATCAGCAAATAAAAATAGGTAATACCGTATTTTTCAAAAACTTGCCGCGGATAAAATCCTTCGCGGCAATATGCGGCTCAAAGGAAAAAGAGGGCATAATAGGCGAATACGCGGATATAACGCTCGACGACGATATGTACGGTGAAAGCACATTCGAAAAAGCCGAATGTAAAATGCTTACGAATGCAATTTCGCTTGCGATAGAAAAGGGCGGCTTTAAAGAACAGGATATCGACGTTATGTTATCGGGCGACCTCTTAAACCAGATAATTTCCGCAAGCTTTGCGGCTCGCGATTACGACTTCCCTTTTCTCGGCGTGTATTCGGCGTGTTCGACCATGAGCGAAAGCATAATGCTTGCGGCAATGCTCGTAAACGCGGGCTACGTTAAGCGCGCAGTTGCGGCAACGGGAAGTCATTTCGCTTCTGCGGAAAGACAGTACCGTTACCCTTTGGAGCAGGGCACAACCCGCCCTCCGCAGTCGCAGTGGACGGTGACGGGCGCAGGCGGCTGTACCGTATGCGAGGGCGATGAAGGCATAAAAATAACCTCTGCAACTATGGGCAGGGTTTGCGACTACGGCGTTATCGACGTAAACAATATGGGCGCGGCAATGGCGCCTGCGGCGGCGGATACGATAATGCAACACTTCAAGGATACGGGCACTCAGCCGACCGATTACGATTTGATTTTAACGGGCGACTTGGGCGCGCTCGGCAGCAGAATTGTTAAAGATTTGACTTGGGAAAAAGGTTACGATATTTCAAGCCGCCATGTAGACTGCGGCGAAATTATTTACAAGGTAATCGAGGACGAATTTCAGGGCGGCAGCGGTGCAGGCTGTTCCGCAGTGGTGTTAAATTCGTACGTGCTTTCAAAGATGCGCGCAGGACTTTATAAGAGGATACTTTTCGCGGCGACGGGCGCGTTGCTTTCAACGGTTTCGTCGGGGCAGGGCGAATCTATCCCCGGCATAAGCCACGTTGTGGAATTGGAGTATTAAAATGGGACAGGAAATTTTATTGATTTTATTGGCTTACGTCAAAGCCTTTGCAGTGGGCGGCGCGATTTGCTTAATCGCCCAGATAATAATAAATTTTACCGACCTTACGGCAGGTAAAATACTCGTATACTTTATGCTTGCAGGCGTCGTGCTTACGGCGATAGGCGTCTATCAGCCGTTGGTCGAGTTCGCTGGCGCAGGCGCAACCGTTCCCATTTCGGGCTTCGGGTACCTTTTGGCTAGCGGCGCAATGAAGGGCGCGGAACAAGGCTTCTTCCAAGCGATAACCGGCTCTTTGGCGGCGGCAAGCGCAGGTGTTACCGCGGCAGTTGTATTTTCTTTTATAATGGCTATAATTTTTAAATCAAGAACTAAGCGCAACTGACATACAATATTGTATGGCGGCAAAAAACAGGAAATTTAAGCGGTTTAAAATACTTTTAGTGTTCATATGCCTTTTTATAATCGGAACGCTTATATACTTTCAGCGCAATGTCACGCGTGTGCTCATTTCAATCAGTGAAGCGACAATCCGCTCGATAACCACGGTTGCAGTGAACGACGCGATTTATTACACGCTTAACGACGCTATGCGCTACGAGGACTTGATTTCAATCGAGCGCGACGAGGAAGGGAACGTCACGTCCATTACGACGGACTCTCTCAAAATCAACCGTATAGCAAGGGATACGGCGTACCTTTCGCAGGAAAATCTGAACAAGATGAGCGCGGAAGGAATAATGGTTCCAATCGGCGCGCTTACAGGCATTGAAGCGCTTGCAGGTTTCGGGCAGAAAATTAACATTAAAATTATCCCTATAAGCAACGTTGAATGCCGCTTCGTTTCAAAATTCACGGACGCAGGTATTAACCAAACAAAGCACTCTTTGTACCTTGAAATTGTTTCGGACATTTCGATTATTATGCCGTCGAAAAGCACTAACCTTGCTTCGACGATAGAGGTACTTATCTGCGAAAGCGTGATAACGGGTAAAATACCCGATACGTACTTACAGGCTTCGCTTGCAGGCTACGGCAATGCGCTCGTGCCGAACAAATAAAAAAGGTGCGCCGTGCTTCAATTAGAGCACGGCGCACCTTTTATGCAACAATACTTATTGAAAATCGTAAATTTGCTTTTCATGTTTTACGGCGTAAATTATACAAGCGCAAATTATCGTTGTTGATATTATTGCGATAAATAACCCAATACCTAGAAGGCTCATATCGTACCAAACGGTTTCGTAACAGTTAAACAAACCGTTTTCCTCAGCATATGAGTAACTTACGATTTTATAAATCCCCGCAGAGTAATAATGGTCATAGCTATATTTATTGGACTTTAAAAACCATTCCGCTTCCGTTTTGCTTTCCACTACCTTAATAAGCGTCTCTTGCTCGGACGGAAGGAAAATGAACATTAACAATACTCCAACGGCGACAGCCAAAGGTATGGCGCTGAATGCAAAAATCTTAATCAAAAGCTTTTTATTATGCTTACGGGTTTGAAGTTGTTGCTCACTTAATAGCTTTTTTAAACCTGTATTTTGTGTTACAAAATAAGCTGTTAAAAAGGCTATTCCTATTGCCGCGCAAATACAGCCGAAAACAATATACCGAGTTCTCAGGTGCGTATATAAGGTTGTCGTTATATGCGTTAAGCTGCTATTGTATTCGTAAATAACTTCCGAGTTTTGCGGATTAACGGATATACCCACGATTGCAAGTATTGCGGCAAACAAAATATAGGGGATAGAGTTGATGAAATAGAAGAAAGCCGATTTGCGTTTTAATGCAAGTGCGTATTCCTTTTTGTCTTCCGTTAGATCTTCCACCAAAACTATTCCGCCGTTAAACTTTGCTTTAATTGAAAAACAGACTTGAAGAATAGTGCAGGCAACAGCGCCGCCTCCGCCGATAATAGCAATAAGCACCACCAACCACGTAGGCGCGGCAGTATATAGATTAAGGCACGCGGCAAGTATAAACAGTACTGCGCCGAGTACGCTGAAACCCGCAAGCAATACGTTTTTAAAAGATAGCTTTGCATATTGCAGTTTTATTGCAGACCGCGTGGCTTGTTTGGAAAATTCGCCGACTTCTTCACTTTTGCCGCGCGCGCCGCGCACCAACTCGTCAACGGTCACGTTGTAAAGCTCGGCGATTGCGGGTAACAGAAGTATATCCGGCGTAGTTCTGTCCGTCTCCCATGAGGAGAGCGTTCGGTTTGAAATATTGAGTTTTTCGGCGACTTCCTGCTGAGTATAGCCGTTGGCTTTTCTAAGCACGGCAAGGAATTCGCCCATAGTTTGTCTGCTCATAAGTTACCTCCGAAATGAATTGAAAAGCTTTTCATACCTAAATTCTAACCCTTCAAGACAAAAAAAACAATGCCGAAAGCGTGGAAATTGCTCCACAATATGTAGAAATAGCCCGCCAAAGCGGGCTATTCGGTTTATTTAATTATCTCAAAGTTACGTCAAGTTTAAACTTCAAATTATTTAAAATCTTTTTAACGTAGCCGTCGATTTTGTCCTCAATCGGCTCGTCCTTAGGGGTGAACTTAACGTTGAACGCCATGCTCTTTTTGTTTTCGCCGACCTGCGCACCTACGTATACGTCGAAAAGCTTAACTTCGCTCACGTACTTGCACGCGGAATAAATTTCCTTGGTAATCTGTCCGCAGGTAATATCGCTTGCGCACACAAGCGCCAAATCGCGCGTAACTTCCGCATGCTTGGGAATAGGTACGTATTTGAAAGCTTTCGCGTGCTTTGTAAGTTCTTCGTAATCAAGCTCGGCAATGGCTACGGCTCTATCAAGCGTAAGCTCGTCCGCAACGGTGGGCGCAAGCACGCCGAGGTATCCAATATATTCTCCGTCGCAGGTAATTTTAGCCGTCATTCCGGGGTGGAGGAAGGGCTTTTCAAACGGCTCGTACTCGAACGCAGTATTGAACGCGGAGGCAACGCTCTCGCAAATTCCTTTAACCGCAAAGAAACGGTGTTCACCCCACGCGCCTATGCACAGCCTGCGTTTTTCCACGGGGAAGTTCCTTATAGGCAGTTCGTTGGGGATATAAACCTTCGCAAGCTCGAAAAGCTTTCCGCTCATATTTCCGCGGCGCAGATTTCTGACTATTACGTTTACCATCGAGGGCGCAAGCGTCGTGCGCATAATCGACAAATCTTCGCTTATGGGATTTAAAATTTTAATCGCCTTTCTTTCGTCTGCGTCGGGTGCAAAGTGCAGCATATCCAAATCCTTCTGCGAGTAGAAGGAATAGGTTGAAATTTCGTACAGTCCCTTGCCGACGAGAATGCGCTTCAATTTATTTTCGGCTTTCTGCTCGTCGTTGAAGCCGCCGTTTGTAATGGAAGCGGAGGGGAGGAATGTTCCCTGAATATTGTCGTAACCGTAGAACCTTATAATTTCTTCGGCAATGTCGGGGTATCCGTCAATATCCTCGCGGTAGCGCGGTACAGTCAACTTCATTTCGTCGCCGTTTACGCTGACTTTAAAGTTAAGATTTTTCAGGATTTCCGTCATCTTCGCGGCGGGAACTTCTATTCCGAGCAGTGCGTTAATCTTTTTAATGCTTACCGTCATCTGCTTTTCGGTGAGGTTCGAATATTCCGTGGTAACGTCCACGTGCAGGTCGGTAACAGTTCCGCACTTCAATTCTTCAATGAGGTGCAGTGCGCGGCACATTGCCTTTTCGGTCGTGTACTCGTTTATTCCCTTTTCAAACAGTGCAGAGGAATCGGTGTGTTGACCGAGCGCACGCGCGGTCTTTCTCACGCTGTCGCGCGCGAACTTCGCCGCCTCGAACAAAACTTCCTTCGTGTCGTCCTTTATTTCGCTGTCAAGTCCGCCCATAACGCCAGCCAAAGCGTTGGGTCTGTCCTTGTCGCATATAACGAGGTTTTCACTCGTTAGCTCGAATTCGTTGCCGTCGAGCGTGGTTATCTTTTCGCCCTTGTTTGCGCGGCGCACTACGATTTCCCTGCCTGCAAGCGTCCTTAAATCGAACGCGTGCATAGGCTGTCCCATTTCAAGCAGTACAAAGTTTGTAATATCAACTACATTACTTATAGAGCGCAGACCGCACAATGCAAGTCTCTTTTTTATCCATTGAGGAGAGGGCGCGATTTTTACGTTACTTACGTAATGCCCGATATACCTCGGACACAAATCGGGAGCAAGGTCGGAAATTTTAATTTTTTCGTACTTGCCCGAAACGGCGGTGTAGGAGTAGTCGGGCTCTTTCACGGGCTTGTTCAAAGCCGCCGCAACCTCGCGCGCAATGCCGAAAATGCTCTGGCAGTCGGGGCGGTTTGCGGTTATTGAAATATCGAAAATATAATCGTCAAGTCCGAGAATAGGCTTTACGTCCTCGCCGTTTTTGCAAGAGGCAGGCAGAATTAAAAGTCCGCAGTAATCGCCGCCCTCGTACAC
>CAMWPZ010000043.1 GCA_947176305.1 uncultured Clostridia bacterium | reverse complement strand
ACATGATTCAAAAAGTTCCCACCCCATTTTTCCATAAACATTATACCCCCCCCCCCGACGCAAATTGTCAACGGTTTTATATGGGTTTCTATATTAAAAGGCGGTTTTGAAAACCGCCTTAAAATTAATTAAAGTAAGTGAAATGCAATACCAGACAGGTTATCGACATTAACACGAGATACAGACTGAACCACTTGTAATTTGCTTTTTTAATGACTTTAAGCATAACTTTAATGGCAAATAGTCCTGCGATTGCGGAAACCAAGAAACCGAGCGCAACGCTCCAACCGAGGGTTGCTCCGCCATCCGCGAAGTTCTGCTGTATTTCGCCCTTATAAAGCCCCGCGGCGAGCTCTATTAAAAAACTGCCGAGTATTACGGGAATACTCATAAGGAAAGAAAACTTCGCAACTTCCTCGCTTCTGCAACCGGCAAGCGTACCCGCGCATATCGTCGAGCCGCTTCTCGAAATTCCTGGAAGTACCGCAAACGCCTGAGCAAAGCCCATGGGAAGCACGGTCTTCATACATAGCGGAAGTTCGTTTTGCCTGCGCTTTACTACCATTTCCGTTACGAAAAGCACAGTTGCCGTGACGAGGAAAAACACCGAAAGCACGAGCCCCATATTTTGGCGGCTTAAAAGCACGCCGGCTAAATCGCAAAGCTCAAATATAAGCCCCGTGACTGCCGCAGGAATCGAGGCAAGTACCAGATATCCTAACGTTTTAAATGGTTTTTTGAACAGTTCGAGGATATCTTTCCAGAACACGACGCATACCGCAACTAGCGTTCCGAGGTGCAGAATAATCGTAAAGAACAATGCGATTGAGTCTTCGTTTATTCCGAAAATGCCTTGAAAAAACGCGACGTGTCCCGAAGAAGATACGGGTAGAAATTCGGTTAAACCCTGCACTAAGCCGAGTATTACCGCCTGCCATATTTGCATTATTTATCTAAGTCGAGCAAGTCCTGATATCTGTCCTGATATTTGACTACGGTCGAATCCTTATTGAAATCGCTTATTATTTTGCTTCTGCGCGTTGAGGTAACGTTAGACAAGTCGTTACTCTTTATCCACTCGAAGAACAGATTTTCAAAAGTGCCTTCAATTTTAATTCTTGACCAGTCGATAGTTTCGCCGTTAACTTTTCCGCCGTTTAAGTCAAACGCGTAAGTTACGTAAATGAGGTGCCAGCCGTAATCGCCTGCGCAAACCGTGAACGCACCCGCGCCCTCGTTTACAGCGGCCTTTGCGGCGTATTCGAATTCCTTAATATAGCTTGTGTCGTAAGCCGAAACGGTGTAGCCGATGTAGTTAGAAAGTACGCCCGTGTCGGTGGTGTAAGCAAACTGAAGTTCGTTCACCGCACTCATAGCCTTGTACTGTGTGGTATCGGGGTTCATAAGGTCGCCGCTTACGAAATCGCCTAATTTTACCTTGCCTGAAGCGTAAACAAATCTTGAATAGTCTATTTCGTCCTCGTTATCGTCCTTGCTGAACTTTTTATGATCGTAATAGTCAGAAACCGTATCACAAATTACGCTGTCAGGGCCGAGTACGAAATTAATATATGCCGAGAACTCTTCAAGCATACCGTCAATATTCAGCTTTTCGGGAACAAGCGTGTAGCTTCCGTCCTTATTTTCGTATGCCTTGCCGTTATACGCGTATCTGCCGTCGTATGCCTGCAGTTTCTTGTATCTGCCGTTTTCGCCGCTCTTGGTCAGATTGTCTTCGAAGAACAGATATTCTCTTCCGTAGGATTTGCCGTAGTAGTCCTCTGTATAAGTGCTGTCAGCGGCTTTGAACGCGTACTTTGTCGCACCGTTAAACCAAGCCGAACGCTGGTCGGTCGTTTCTATTCCTTTAAGAATTTCATTTCTTGCAATATAGTAAGCGTCTTTATCGTCGTTGGCGCTTAAAATGCTGTTGAGTTCGGAAAGCTGTGCGCTCTGCTTTGCGTTGAATGGAAGCAGAATATTGTACACGAAGCCGAACGAGCCGTGATGCGTGTCGTCGAAAAGCTCGCTGTCAGCCGTTGAGGGGCTGTAAAGGATGAACGAGTTTGACGACATACTGCCCATAGCCGATTCAAAAGCCGAGGACGACGCGTTGTAGCTGTCCGTCTGCGCCTTCAAAATATTTTCGTATTCGCTCTGAACGTAAGCGTAAGCAGTTTCACCGTCCTTTAACGCTTCTTCCTGCTGCTCCTCGTAAACGTCGTAATACTTGTTTATAACTCTCGATTTAAGCTGATTTAAATATTCGGTCTGAATATATTTCAAAGACCAGATATCAGTTAAATCTTCGTCCTCGTCGATGAGGTAGTTATTGCTGAGGTTGCTTATAAAGGTGTTATAAGCCTTTATACGCGTAGTTCTCGTCGTGCCCTCGATTGCGTCGTCCTTATACGAGCCGCTGTCCGAAAGAAGATAATTCTTGTAGCCCGTGTAAACGTTATAGTCGAGCTTGCCTTCTTCCTTGCCGGGGTAATAATCGTCCTGCTCGGTATTGAGGTTAGTGGGCGTAGTTCTCGTGTCCGTTCCCTCGTATCCGTCGTCCTCGTCGATTAAAGTTTTCTCGTTATTGTCGATTGCCGAGTTGAGCGAAGAAAGTAACGAGTATTTTGCAAGACGAACGTCGTCGCTGTCCTCACCGCCAAGAAGATAGACGTATTTTTCAACGTCGTTTTTGCAAGCGCTGAATTCGGAAAGCGTCTTGGTTTCGTCAGCAGCCAAAAGCTCGAGCGTGCAATACTGAGTAAGCACGGCGTTATCTACAAGCGCGTCGACAAGCATATTGAAGGTCTGCTCGTATGTCATACCGTTATTGGAAACGTAGGAATATCCGACGTTTAAAAAGTACGAAACAAGCTCCCTCTTTAAAATCGAAGTAGTGGTTATTGCGGACTTGTATTCCGCAAGCTCTTTGGGAAGTTTGTCCGACTGCGAAATGTTTACGGTCGCAATGACCTGTTCCATATCGCGGCGGTTGTTCGTGGAAACAAGCGAACAGCCTGCAAACGTTGCCGAAAGGGCTATACATGAAGCTAATGCGGCGACTGCCACTCTCTTTTTCTTCATAAAGTTTTCTCCTGCTTTTCGGTGACAATAAATCACCACATACAATTATATAATATTTGCAAAGCAATAGCAAACTTTTTTAGCAAAATTTACTTAAAAACTTAACGCAAATTTTAAAAATTTTGTCATTTCAAGCATCGTCTTGGACGGATTGCGGTAAGGCGCAAATATTATGAGCGGAGCTTTCGCCATGGAAAGCTTTACCCTGTCCGAATACTTGTCGAGCGCGGCGGTCAAACGGTTATCCTTTAAGGAATTTATGGACGGAAGCTCCATTGCACCCTCCGTACTGTCTACGCTTATCTTTTTAACGTTGAATTTCGCCGCGTAAGATTTCAGAACGGCTATTATTAAAAGGTTTAACACCTCGTCGGGCATAGGACCGTAATTGTCCTCTATGGAAAGGCAAACGCGTTTATAATCCTCAACCGTACGGATTTCCGCAATCTGCTTATAGCAGTCCATTCTGCCCGCATTCGATTCAACGTAGGCTTCGGGTATGTACGCCGTAGCCTTAATGTCAAGCTCGGCAGTGAACGAGCTTTCGCCCGTCAGCTCCTCTTTTAAAAGCTTGGAATACAGCTCGTAACCGACCTTATCCATATGACCGTGCTGTTCCGCGCCAAGAACGTTACCGGCGCCGCGGATTTCCAAATCGCGCATGGCAACCTTAAAGCCCGAGCCGAGCTCGGTAAACTGCATAATAGCTTTAAGCCTTTCCGCCGCATCGGAAGTCAACACTTTTTCGGGCTTGAAAGTAAAATACGCCTGCGCAAGTCTTGACCCCCTGCCGACGCGCCCGCGAAGCTGATAAAGCTGGGAAATGCCGAGCCTGTCCGCGTCGATTACGATTATCGTATTTGCGTTAGGAAGGTCTATTCCGTTTTCTATTATCGTTGTAGTGACTAAGATATTCTTTTCGCCGCGATAGAACGAGAACACGCTGTTTTCAAGCATATCGCGCTCCATCCTGCCGTGCGCATAACACACCTTGCCCTCGGGCACAATTTCGGCAATTCTCGCCGCGAACGAGGAAATCGTTTCCACCCTGTTATACAGGATAAACACCTGACCGCCGCGCGAAAGCTCCCTTATGCACGCGTCGCGGATGAGTGTTTCGGTTTCTTCGACAACGTAGGTCTGCACGGGTAAACGCTTTTGCGGAGGCGTATTTATTGTGCTTATATCCCTTATTCCAGCAAGCGACATATGAAGCGTGCGCGGAATGGGCGTTGCCGTCATAGTAAGGCAGTCAATATTCGACTTGACGTTTTTAATTTTTTCCTTATGCTCGACACCGAAACGCTGTTCCTCGTCCAGAACCAAAAGCCCCAAATCGTAGAACTTCACGTCGTCGGATAAAAGTCTGTGCGTGCCGATAATGAAATCAATATCGCCATTTGCAAGGCGCTTTAAAGTTTCCTGCTGCTGTTTAGGCGTTTTAAAGCGGTTTAATTTTTCAACGCGCACGCCGAAATCGTTAAAGCGCTCGAGCGCGGTATTGAAGTGCTGTTCGGATAAAACCGTGCCGGGACACATCAGCGCCGCCTGCTTGCCGCCGAGTATGCAAAGATACACCGCGCGGAGTGCAACCTCGGTTTTGCCGTAACCGACGTCGCCGCACAAAAGCCTATCCATAACTTTTTCCGAGCACATATCGGCTTTAATTTCTTCGATAGAAGCAAGCTGGTCGGGGGTTTCCTCGTAGACGAACGCTTCCTCGAACTCCTGCATCATTACCGCGTTTTCGGGGAAACGGTAACCGCGCTTTTCGCCGCGCTCGGCGTAAAGCTTTTTTAAGTCGAAGGCAAGGGCGCGTATGGAACGTTTTACCCTCTCCTTTATCCTGTCGAATTCCGCGCCGCCGATTTTGGATAGTGACGGATTGCCCTCGCCGACGTATTTGGAAAGGACGTCCATCTGCTCGACGGGAACATACAAAACGTCGCCGCCGCGGTATTCAATCGCAATATATTCCTTTATTCCGTCGGTGGTTTCAATCTTTTTAGTGCCGGTAATTCTTCCGACGCCGTGCTTTTCGTGAACGGCATAGTCGCCTATTTCGGGCGCAGTGAACATATCGCCGCGCTTTTTGCGTATGCGTTTGGTGACGGTTTTCGTATATAAATCGCTGCTGCCTAAAATTACGAGCTTGCTTTCGTGAATTATAAGTCCGTGGGATAATTCTTCCGAGGTAACCGACACGCCGTGTAGCGCGTCGAGAATATCGGGCACGGGGTAAACGGGCAGATATTCGTCGGATAGAATTTCACAAAGCCTTTCCGTGCGCTGTATGCCGCCCGTAAAAATTAAAATTCTGTAACCGTTGGAAAGCCAGTTTTTCAAATCGGTCACAAGCTGAGGCATTGCGTTTAAATACGACGGCGCAGGCGAGGAATTAAAGTTGTAAGTCTTTAAAGGTCTGAAAAACTGCGTGCTTGAAGTAAAGGTCTGCAACGCTATACAGCGGTGATTTTTAAAGCCCTCGCAAAGCATTTCGGGCGAAACGAGCTGATTTATGCTGAAATTGAACGCTTCCCCACCCTTTACAAGCTCGCGCACGCGCTCGGTATGCTCACCGTATAAGCCCGTCATAGCGTCGTTTATGAGCTTGCACTCGTCGAATATTATTCGGGTATCCTTATTTAAAAGCCCGAAAATCGTGTGCGACGAGCTTAAAAGCGGCATTACGAACGATGCGCCCGCAAACGGCGCACCCGAATCGAGCTTTATAAAAAGCTCTTCCGAAATAGCTTTTGCTCGGCGAAACGCCGCCGTGTCAATACAGCTTTTAAGACATTTCGAAACTTCCGCCTTAACGGTTTGTATATCTTCCTTGGTATAAGCCGCGTCGGTTGCGGTGATTATCGAAACGCTTTCGATAGGTTCAAGCCGTTCGCCGCTGACGGAATCGTAAGGGCGTATTCTTTCAACCGTGTCGCCGAAAAAATCTATGCGCACGGGGTTTTCACAGTTTACAGGGAACACGTCCAGAATATCGCCGCGCACGGCGAACGCTCCCTTGCTTTCCACGGAATATTCGCGCGTGTAACCCATTTGAACGAGCTTTTGCGGCAACGATAAATATTCACACTCGCCCCCTACAGTCAAATCGATACTTTGAATTTGTGCAGGGAATAACTGCATTACCGCTTCTATGTCGCAGACTACGATATCAGCGCCGTGCAAAAGCGCGTGAATTGCCGTAAGCCTTTTAAAAAGCGCGTCCTTTGAAAGTGCGTCCTTGTATAATATTACTTCGTCTTTTGCGCAAAGCTGAACGCACCTTTTACCAGAAAGCGCGGATATGGAAGCAAAAGCCTTGCCCGCCGAAACCGCATCCGCCGTGATATACAAAGCTTTGCCTTCGGTCATCGAAGCAAGCAAATATTTGTGAGGCTCGGAAACGCCGAAAACCGCCGTCGGCGTGCCGAGGCGGAGGTCGTTTTCAAGAGCGGGGTACCCGCCTTGCAGATTGCGGTAAGTAAAAAAGTTTTCTTTCAAAATATTTACCGTTTGGTTTTACGGCGTTCAGCCGTTGTATTTAGTCATTACGTTTTCTACGCTATCGCCCTTTGCAAGCGCGATAGCCGCATCCGCCGCCCTGCCGCAAGCGGAAATAAACAGCTCGTAATCTTCCCTTTTAACTTCGGATAATACGTAATTTATAATGGGTATATTGACTTCGCTGTCGCGTATACCCACGCGTATTCTTGCAAAAGCCGAGGTGTTAATTTCGGCTATGACCGAGCGCATACCGTTGTGCGTGCCGGCACTGCCCGATGGGCGTATTCTTACAGAGCCTTTGGGTATATCGTAATCGTCGTAAATTATAACCAAGTCGTCGGCAGTCGCGCGGTACTTTGCAAGCAGTTGCTTTACCGCCCTGCCGCTGTTGTTCATATAGGTTACGGGACGGGCAAGTATAACCTTTTCGCCGCCGACGTTTGCTTCCGCGACGAAAGCTTCGCACTCCTTCTTTTTGAACTTTACGCCGAGCTTGTCCGCAACGTCGCCAACCGCAATATAGCCCATATTGTGGAAGGTCTTTAAATATTTTTCTTCGGGGTTACCCAAGCCTACTATAATTTTCATAAATACCTTTTTTAAGTTAAACGCCGCAGCTTGCTGCGGCGTATTTTATCAGTCGTAGATTTTCGACATAGGTCTGTCGAGGTATACGTTTTCGATTGCCGAGGCGAAGATAGGCGCCGTGGAAATCATCTTGAATATCGGCAGCATCTTTTCCTGCGGAATGTTTATGGTGTCGAGCATTGCAAGCTCGGTTATGGGCGAATCGGCAAGTCTTTCGATTGCGGGACCGGAAAGAACGCCGTGCGAACAGCAAGCGTAAATTTCCTTTGCGCCGGCTTCCTTCAAAGCTTTAGCACCCTGAACTATCGTGCCGGCGGTATCTATCATATCGTCAATCATAAGACAGTTTTTGCCTTTGACATCGCCGATAATATTCATAACCTCCATAACGTTCGCCTTGGGGCGGCGCTTGTCGATTATCGCCATTTTAGCGTCCATACGGGCTGCGACCTTTCTCGCCCTCGCAACCGAGCCTATATCGGGGGAAACGACTACGAAGTTGTCGTCAACCTTGGGTTTGAAGTGATTATAGAGCGTGGGTCCGCCGACGAGGTTGTCCAGCGGAATATCGAAGAAGCCCTGAATTTGCAGGCAGTGCAGGTCCATAGTAAGAACTCTGTCCGCGCCTGCGGAAGTGATTAAGTTGGCAACGAGCTTTGCCGTGATAGGCTCGCGCGAGCGTGCTTTTCTGTCCTGACGGGCGTAGCCGAAATAAGGTATTACGGCGGTAATTCTTCCTGCGCTTGCACGCTTAGCAGCATCAATCATTATAAGCAGCTCCATAAGGTTTGCGTTTACGGGGTAGCTTGTGGACTGAATAAGGAATACGTCCTTACCGCGGATAGATTCGTCAAAGCGGACGTAGATTTCTCCGTCGGAAAAGTGTGTTACTTCCATCTGACCTAAGGAAGTATTGAGCTTTGCAGCTATCGCTTCCGCAAGGGGTCTGTTGGAGTTGCCGGTGAAAATTTTAATTTCGTTGCCGTGGTTAATCATTTGGGTTTTAATTCCTCCGATTTTACTTTAGTATATAAAGAGAGTTTACCCTCCCCTATTACTCAAAAATTATTAAATTCAAACAGCTTATTCATTGTATTATGAACTGCGGTTAAAAGTCAACTTAAATAAACGGCAAAATTCAAAGACTTTTTTGTGTCAATCATTTTCCTTTTTTGTTCTTTCTCGCATTGAAGAAAAGAAAGACGATAAAATTTCCGCGCACTCCTTTTCCATAACTCCGCCCTCGACCTCTATTTTGTGGTTGACGAGGTTTGCCTCTGCAAGCTGTGCAGTCATCGAGCGCCCCTTGCCCTCGTACGCGCCGAAATACACCTTTTTTATACGCGCGTTGAGCATTGCGCCCATACACATAGGGCACGGCTCTAACGTTACGTAAATTTCGCACTCTGGTATGCGCCAGCTCTTTAATTTTTTGCACGCCTTTTCAATGGCTTCCACTTCCGCGTGCGCCGTGGCAATCTGCTTTTTCGTGCGGCGGTTGTGTCCGCGCGAAATTACTTTTCCGTCTAAAACCACTACCGCGCCTATGGGAACTTCGCCTTCTTCAAGCGCTTTTTGCGCACATTTAAGCGCGGCTTGCATAAATTTATTTTCCATATCTTTCCGTAAATATTTTTAACACTTTATAGCATTTTTTAACGTGTTTCAATTTTTTTATCGGGTGCGTAAGACTATCCGCCCCGCACTCTATCGTATAGGAGGGTATCTTTAATTTTTTGATGCACCAGTCCTTATAGCCGCCTGCAGAGCCGTAGATAATTTTAGGCACACAGCCGGTTGCCGCGGCAAGTATATCCGCGCCGCGCTTATCTCCCCTACCGTCGAACTGCCAGTAAATTTCCTCGCCTTTGGTGTGGAAGCTTAAAGTTACGAACGGCCGCACCTTTATGGTAAAATCCCGCAAAGCCGCCGTTTCGGATTCCGAAAACGGGAAATCGCCTATGCAGTTTTCGCTTCCGCGGATTTTAGTGTTCAGCTTGCCGCTTCCCCAGTTCGCGTCAAAATTACAGTTTAAGTCCACTCCGCGAGCGTTGGCTTTCCACATGGGGTACGAGCCTTGACTTATTTCCGCACCGTCGGGATTGACGAGCGGAATTATCCAGCCGCCGCACTTTACTCCTACGCGGATATGCTTTAAGGCAAGCTTTGCTGTTATCCATTCCCTTCCGTGGATTGCGTAAGTCGAAATGAACTGCCTGCCGCAGCTATCCCCGACGTGGAATGCAAAAATTTCCCTGCCCTGTAACGAGTAGCCTATAACACACTTTTTGTCACTGTAGCTTTGGTAAAAATTTTTAACTTCCTCGAATATCACGTATATAGAATATGCGTGCGGTTATTTGTGATATTCGCCTCCGCCGTTAATCATAAATGCGCGGTAAAGCTGTTCCAGAAGTATTACGCGCATTAGCTGGTGCGGAAAAGTCATATCCGAAAACGAGAGCTTTATATCGGCTTGTCTTTTGACCTTTTCCGAAAGTCCGCAGGACGAGCCTATTATCAAAGTAAATTCTTCGCCCCTGTCGCAGAACGTTTTTACCTCGTTTGCAAGGCCTTCGCTCGAATACTTCTTTCCCTCTATACACAGCGCAATAATTTTGCCCTTTGCCGCGTGCAAAATATGTTCGGCTTCCTCGTCAATGGTTTTGCACTCGGGAAGCTCTTTTACTTCAACCTTGGCAAACCTTGACAAGCGTTTTAAATATTCGCCTACTGCCGCGCGGTAAAATTCTTCCTTGATTTTACCCACGCACACGATATTAATCTTTTGCATCAGCCCACCCCGAATAAAAGCAGTATCCAGTTTAAAGCGAGCGCGGCTATACCGACCGAGGCGTAGATAAAGAAACATTTAACTCCGCCCTTAACGCATTTCTTTACGGGCTTTTTATCGAGGATAAGCCAGACAAGTCCGCCGATTAACGAAAGCGCGCCGAGGACGATTAAAACTATATTTACCGTCTGCGGCATTATAAGATTTCCGTTGGTATCGAACATTCCGCACGCTTTGAAAATTATAATAAGCGCGTTATTTATAAAGTGCATCAGAACGGACGGCAATATGCTTCCCGAACGGATTGCAATAAACGCAAACGCGCAGCCCGCAATAAACTGGTAAACCGTCTGCTCGGGCGAGCCGTGAAAAAGCGAGAAGCAAAAACCGACTATAAACACCGTGCGGATTGAGCCGACGGAATTTTCACAGCAGTTTAAAATTACGCCGCGGAACAGCGCTTCTTCGATAAGCGCGGGCATAACCGCAACCACTATAAACGCAGGAACTATGCGTCCGCCCGAAAGATTCGGAAAGTAACTGCTTGCTTCCCTAGGTTTGTAGCCGAACAGCTTGAAGAACTCCACTACCGCACCGTCAACCCAGCTTAACGAGAACAAAAGCCCGAAAATAAGCATTACCGCTATTAAATAATATTTCGGGTTGCACTTTACGGGAAAGACGAGTTTGGGGTGAATTTTCCTGACCTTTAAAACAGCCGCTATACACGAAACTATTGCAATAGGCGCACACAGATAACTGATATAGATATAAGCGTCGCTCTTTTCGTCAAGGTGTGCCGCGCCGATAATAATACTTGCAATAAGCTGTACGGCAAAGTAAAATATTACCGCTGCGCTGAAAGTTAAGCCGCCATTTATTGAATTGAGATTAGGCGATACCTCGCGCATACCGCCTTCTTCGAATTCTTCCATAGTTTAGATTATACATTAATTTAAAATTAAAGTAAACGAAATATTTTACTTTTAAGGTGAAATGTTATAAAATTGAAATATGCGTAAGATAAACACCCAAACGATAGAAAACAAGATTTATGAAATGGCTTTAAAGGCAGGCGTGAATTTGACTCCTTCATGCAAAACCGCGCTTAAAAAGGCTTATGAAACCGAGGACGGCGGAGCAGCGAAGTTTGCACTGAAAACCCTTTGCGACAATGCGGAAATTGCAAATAAAAAGGATATGCCCGTCTGTCAGGACACGGGTATGGCCGTCGTGATTTTGGAAATCGGTCAGGAAGTTTTCCTCGAAGGCAAGCCTTTGAAGACCGCCGTAAACGACGCGGTAAGGCGCGCCTACGCAGACGGATATTTCAGAAAATCAATCTGCGACCCTATTACGAGAGTAAACACAACCGACAACACCCCCGCCGCTATTCATATCGAAATCTGCGAGGGCGATAAAATTAAAATTACCTATCTTCCCAAGGGCTTCGGAAGCGAGAATATGTCGCGCCTCTATATGCTGAAGCCTGCGCAGGGCGTTGACGGAATTATCGACGCAATAGTCGAAACCGTGCGGCTTGCAGGCTCGCGCCCCTGTCCTCCCGTTTACGTCGGAGTCGGCATAGGTGGAAGTTTCGACACATGTGCATATCTTGCAAAGAAAGCGATTACCCGCGATATCGGCACGCACAACGAGCGCGAGGATATTGCCCAAATCGAAAAAACCGCGCTTGAAAAAATAAACGCTTTGAATATCGGCTGTCAGGGCTTCCACGGAAAAACCACCGCGCTGGGCGTGAGCTGCGAATGGCTGCCCACTCACATTGCGGGCTTGCCCGTTGCAGTGAATATTCAATGCCACTGCATACGCTGTGAAAAGGAGATTATATGAAAGAGCTTACCCTGCCTTTAAGTAAAAAGACCGTTAAAGAGTTAAAAGCCGGCGACAGCGTATTAATTTCCGGCACAATTATGACTGCACGCGACTGCGCGCATAAAAGATTATTCTCTCTTTTGGACGACAACAAGCCCCTGCCCTTCGATTTGAAGGACGCGGTTATTTATTATGCAGGACCATGCCCCGCAAAGCCCGAACAGCCTTCTGGAAGCTGCGGTCCGACGACTTCCGCAAGAATGGACGTGTTTGCGCCGAGACTTCTTAATTTGGGTTTGGGTGCAATTATAGGCAAGGGCGAAATGTCCGACGAGGTCAGAAAAGCGGTTAAAGATAACTGCGCGGTATACTTTGCGGCAATCGGCGGTGCGGGCGCGCTGTACGCAGACGCGATTAAAAAGAGCGAGTGCATTGCGTTCGACGACCTTCTATCCGAAGCCGTTTACAAATTAGAAGTTGTGAACTTCCCCGCGGTAGTCGCGTACGACTGTCACGGCGGCAGTATATACTGATTTATTCTTAAAATCAGTTGACATTATTTCCTTTTATTAATATAATTTATCTAACTTATATAAAGGCGTTGACCGAGACAGACGGCTTATAAAAGTCCTTTCCAGAGAGAAAAACCCGAAAACGGCTGAAAGGTTTTTCATTGGATTAAAGCGCGTTATTCACTCGCGAGCCGAGCGTGCGAAAAAGTTTTTGAGTAGTGCGTTCCGTATCTTCCGCGTTAAGGGATAATCAAGGCGGCTTTGTGCCGCGAAATCAGGTGGTACCGCGAAAACTTCGCCCTGTGTTTGCAGGGCGTTTTTTATTTTTTAAAATTTATTATCAGGTGGTTTTATGGACGTACAGGACAAAATCAAAAAAATCGAGGAGCAAATCGAAAATACCGTAAAGGATATTAAATCGAGCAAGACCTTGCAGGAAATGAAGATGCGCTTCCTCGGAAAGACGGGGGAAATTTCCGCGCTTTTAAAAAATATGCGCGACGTGCCGCCCGAACAGCGCCCCGCTATGGGCAAGCTTTTGAACGCTTTAAGGCAATGGACGGAAGAAAAATTCGACCGCATCGAAAGCGGGCTTAAAGAGTTAGAGCTGAAAAAGAGATATTCCGAAGAAAAAATAGACGTGACTATGCCCGCCGAAATTTCCGCAGACGGCGCATACCACCCTAACACTCTTATAAGAAACGAGCTTATTTCTATTTTCTCGGGTATGGGTTTCGAGATTTTCGAAGGGCCTGAAATAGAAAACGACTATTACAACTTTACCGCGCTGAACACGCCGAAGGACCACCCTGCGCGCGATATGCAGGATACGTTCTATCTTGCGGAAGATTTACTTCTGCGCACGCAGACTTCGGCGGGACAAATCAGGGTTATGGAAAACAAGCAGCCGCCCATTAAAATTCTTTCCCCCGGAAAGGTATACAGAAGCGACGACGACGCAACCCACTCACCTATGTTCTCGCAGATGGAAGGGCTTGTAGTCGACAAGGGCATTACCCTTTGCGACCTTAAAGGTATGCTTGACGAGTTCGCAAAAAAGATTTTCGGCGACGGCGTTAAAACGAGGTTGCGCCCCTCCTACTTCCCTTTCACCGAGCCGTCGGTTGAGGTTGACGTAAGCTGTTTCGAGTGCGGCGGCAAGGGTTGCAGGCTGTGCAAGGGCACGGGCTGGATTGAAGTGCTTGGCGCGGGTATGGTGAACAGGCACGTTTTAGAAGGCTGCGGCATAGACCCCGACGAGTACACGGGTTTTGCGTTCGGTATGGGCATAGAGAGAATTGCCATGCTTAAATACGGCATAAACAATATGAAGCTCCTTTTCGAGGGAGATACGAGATTTCTCAAACAGTTCAAGGATTAAGGAGAAAGAAAAATGAAAGCACCTTTAAGTTGGCTTAAAGATTACGTAGATATAGACGTTACCGCCGAGGAGCTTGAAAAAAAGCTTTTCGACTGCGGCTTCGAAGTTGAAGAATTGATAGATTTGGGCAAGGATATTTCGGGCGTCGTCGTAGGTGAAGTTATAGACTGTCAGCCCGTTGAAGGCACGCACCTGTCCGTGTGCAAAGTTGACTGCGGAAAACACGGCGTATTCCAGATTTGTTGCGGCGCGGATAACGTTAAGAAGGGAATTAAAGCGCCCTGTGCGCTCGTCGGCGCTACTGTTTACGCAACCGCAAAAGACCACGTGACGGTTGAAGGCGTTATGACCATAAAGAAAGGCAAGCTGCGCGGAATCGAATCCGACGGTATGCTTTGCTCGGGCGCGGAGCTTGGCGTAAACGGCGATGTGTACGAG
>CAMWPZ010000042.1 GCA_947176305.1 uncultured Clostridia bacterium | reverse complement strand
TAAGCGACGAGTGGAAAGACGACCCCGAACAGTTAAAGGACGGACATATAATACTGCCGAAGAATATGTGGTTTATAGGCACGGCAAACAACGACGACAGTACCTTTGCTATATCGGATAAGGTATACGACAGAGCAATGATAATGGACCTGGATAAGAAAGCCGAGCCGTTCATAGCGAAGAAAACAAACAGTCTGCATATCACCGCAGAGAGGTTAGAAGAACTTATAGAGGAAGCCAAAGAAGAATATAAGCTTACCGAGCGCAACAAACGCAGGCTTGAGAAATTGGATAAGTATATGATAGATACCTTCCGCGTGACGTTCGGAAACAGGATAATGAAACAGATAACGGAATATATCCCCGTGTACGTGGCGTGCGGCGGTGACGAACTTGAAGCCCTTGACGATATACTTGCAAAGAAGGTAATGAGAAAGCTCGGCGCGCAGAATCCCGTATATATCAGGAACAACGCCGAAAAGTTCATAAGGCATATGGAAGAGTTATTCGGTGAGGACGGACTTCCCCTCTGTAAAGCCCACGTGGAAAGGTTACTCAAAAATTCGTAAAAAGCTTAACGCAAAAAATCTTAAAAGGAGGCGCCAATGACGCGGAAATCGAAAATCATTTACATAGTCGGCTCAATCGCCATCGGCGTCGCCGCAGTGCTGATAATTTTCCTTGCGCTCATCGCAAGCGGAGTTATCGACGTTAAGCAAAGGGTGCTGGTTATATCCTCGGCTTCGGCTGATTTCGAATACGACGGTGAGGAACATACCTGCCCTGACTGGAAAATAGAAAGCGGCACCTTAAAGGACGGACATAAAGCAGTAGTCACCGTTACGGGCAGCCAGACGGAAATAGGTTCCAGCGAAAATTTCCTGTCCGCGGTGATAGTCGATAAAAACGGCGCGGACGTCACTTCGGGCTATAAAATAGAATACCGCGCGGGCACGCTTACCGTACACGGCACGGGCATCACGATTATCACGCAGTCGGCGGAAAAGGTCTACGACGGTGAGCCGCTGTATTCCCCCGAAAACGGCTGGGCGCTGTCGGCGGCAACCCCCTTAATGGAAGGTCACGAAATTTCGGCTGTGGTTATGAACAGCTCGCAAACGAACGCGGGCTCGTGCCCGAACGCTGTGGCGGATATAAAAATCACCGACGAAAACGGCAAGGACGTTACGGGCAGGTATGAAATTACCTACTCGACGGGAACGCTTAAAGTACTGCCCCTGCAAATAACCGTTGAAACGCAGTCGGCGCATAAGGTGTACGACGGTACTCCCCTGAAAGCCGAGGGGTACGAGATAGTATCTTCGGAAGGGCTTTTGGAAGGTCATACCGCTACGGCGGTGACTTCGGCAACTTTGACCGACGTCGACGTAAAGGATAACTACGTCGCCGAATTCAAGGTTAAAGACGAAAACGGAAAAGACGTTTCGGCTAACTACGAGGTAAACTATATCCCCGGCAAGCTGGTTGTTTCGCCGAGGAAAATCACAGTGCGCTCGGCAACCGACGAAAAGGACTACGACGGTAAGCCGCTTACAAACCGCGGTTATGAAATAACTTCTTTAACCAAGCCTGTGGAAGGTCACGCCCTCGAAGCGGCGGTGACGGGCGAAAGAACGATACCCGGGGTTTCCGAAAATACCATATCCCAAGTTTTGGTAAAGGATAAAAACGGCGCGGATATATCGTTCAACTACGAATTTGTTTTAGAGCTGGGCACGCTTACCGTGCACGGCAACGCGGGCGCTACGGGAGGCAGTCTAAACCCCGACGGAGATATAGGCGGCGGACCGTCGCTCGGCGACGGCAGCGGCAATTCCGAGATTGCGCTTTCGGTCAAATCATCCAAGGGCGGCAAGCTGTATCTTCGCTATAAAAGCTTCGGCGACTGTGACGGCAGAAAGTGGGGCGAAGCTTTAAGCTATAACGGCACGCTCGGCGGACTGAGCTTGAATTATTTAACGAGCTATTACCTTGAAAACGCGGAATATTCCGCAAACACTTTGAGCGTAAAGCTAAACAGCGGCGACTACCTTCTGCCCTACTATACGGGCACGGGCGGCTATGACTACACCGCGCAGTCAAGCGACGTAACTTACGTGGGCGCGGAAGGCGAGTACTCGCTCGAATATCTTTCGTATAACGTTTTACGAAACAACTTGCCGCAGTCCGATTTGGGCACGCTGTCCTCTGCGGAAAGCGCGTATAAAACTTTCGTACAATCGCACTATCTTGCCGTTCCCGACAGCACTAAAGCTTGCCTTGACGAAATCATTGCAAAGCAGGGCTTTTATGCGGGCGACAGTGAAGTTATAAAAAAGGTTGCAAGCTATATAAGCGGCGCCGCGAAATATAATCTTAAATACGATACCGCGCTCGATAATGCAAGCGATATTGTGGTTGCTTTCCTTAAAACTTACAAGGAAGGAGTTTGCCGCCACTACGCAAGCGCGGCAACCCTCTTGTTCCGCCGCATAGGCATACCCGCGCGCTACACGATAGGCTACGCCGCCGACGTGCAGCCGAATAAATGGACGGACGTCACCGCAGACAAGGCGCACGCTTGGGTTGAGGTGTACATATCGGGCTGCGGCTGGGTGCAGGTGGAAGTCACGGGCTCGGGCAACTCGGGCGGCGGTGCAGGCGGCGAATCCGCGCAAAAGGTTTACGAGGTTAAGCCCGTAACCGAATATTATCTGTACGACGGCGCGACGGCGTTCGCGCACTCGGGCAGGGTGCAGGGCATACAGCCGCTTTTGGATAAAGGTTTTAGCTATGAGGCGGTTGTTTCAGGCTCGCGCAGGGACTTGGGCTTCGAAGATTGCGAAATAACTTCGTTCAGGCTTTTCAACGCAAGCGGCACTGACGTGACCGACGAATATATCGGCAGAATGGAGTTCGTTACCGGCAAGCTGCAGGTTTATATAAAGGAGCTTGATATTACCACGCAAAGCCTAACGCGCGTTTACGACGGAACTCCGCTTACCGCAGATGATTGTACCTATACGGGCAGTTTGCTTAGCGGACATAAGGTCGCAAAGATGACTGCGGTCGGCGCGAAAACTAACGTCGGCACGGGTGTGAACGATTACGAAATTTCTATAACCGACGCTCTCGGCGCAGACGTAACCTATATGTATAAACTCAATTCGAATTATGGCGCGCTCTGCGTGCTTCCGCGCGAGATTACGGTGACAAGCCGAAGCAAAACTTTTAACTATACAATCGAAAGCGTTTCGTGCGCGGAGTACGACATAACCGCGGGCGAGCTGGCAACAGGCCACAAAGCCGAAGTGGAAATATATTCCGCACAGAAAGGCGTGGGGCGCAGGGATAACGTTATAAGCGGCGTAAAAATTTACGATGCGGAAGGCTACGACGTAACGGCGAACTATTCGATAGCCACCGCGTTCGGCACGCTTACGGTACTCCCGCCCGAGCAGTAAAATTTTAAAAAGGAGGGGCAGATATGCTGTACGATAATTACCGCAAAAAAATGAATAAGCTGAAAAACGTACTCGATACGATAAAGCGCTTCCGCGTGGTTATTATTATCGTGTGCGCGGCTTTAGTTGCGCTTATCGTAACGCTTATGTCGGTCAGCGGTATAGTTTACGACAAGACCGACTGCCCCGCAACGCTCACCTACGGCGAAGATTTAAGCTACCGCGCCAAAGCGGTTTTCAAAAGCGTGCGTTACGAGTACGCGGAGGAAAACTCCGATAAGTGGACGGATATAAAGCCCGTCCGCGCAGGTAGCTACAAGGTGCGCCCCGTTACTAAAAACGTGTTTGGCGGAACGCGCTACGGCAAAACGCATAGCTTTGAAATTTTAAAAAAGCAGACGGATATATCAGCCGCGGCGCAGACGGTTTACGGCGACAACCCCGAGGTTGTATTGAACCTTGCCTATTCGGATACGGCAGTCTGCACCTCGTTCAGATTCGAAGATTTAACCCAGCGCACGACTTCCGTTATCCCCGAATTGTCGGGCATTAAGATTATAGATAAAGACGGCGCGGACGTAACTTCCTCGTACATATTGAACCCCGTTCAAACGCAAATCACTTTCATGCCCCGCCCCATAACCGTGAAGGCGGACGACGCGCAGAAAGTTTACGACGGTGAACCTTTAACCTGCGATACGTATTCGGACGCGGATAATAAGCTTTTATCGGGGCATATCCTCACTGCAGCAACGCAAGGCTCGCAGACGGACGCGCGGATAAACGGCGTAAACTCAATAGTAGAAGGCAGCGTTAAAATCACCACGGCGGACGGAGTTGACGTTACGCATAACTACTACGTAATGACGGAAAGCGGCACGCTCGAAGTCAAGCCCCGCACCTTTAAAATTGTTACGGGCAGTGCGGAAGATATTTATGACGGTACGGCTTTAACTTGCGATACGTATTCCGCCGAAAACCTTTTATCGGGGCATACCCTCGGCGTTGTCTTTACGGGCGCGCAGACGAGTGCGGGCAAAAGCGCAAACACGGTAACGAATATCAGAATCACGGCGGCGGACGGCGCGGATGTTACGCACAACTACGATATAGAAAATATCGAATACAACCTCGGCACGCTTACGGTGAATAAGCGCACGCTTACAATTACCGCAACCGACGCGCAGAAAATTTACGACGGCACGGCGCAGCAAAGCACCGCGCACACCGCGCAGAATTTAGTTGCAGGCCACAGCACGCAGGGGCATACCTCAATTTCCCTGACGGACGTCGGCACGGTTAAAAACCGCGTTACCGTCACGGTATATTCGGGCGTTACGGACGTCACCGCAAATTATGATATAAATTATATCGACGGATATTTTACCGTCGCTCCAAGACCGATAACGGTTACGGCAGGCAGTACCAAGGAAGAATACGACGGCAAAGCGCACGCTTGCGAAAAATTCGAAGTAACTTCCGCGCTTGACTTCGCACTTGTTTCAGGTCACAAAGTAAACGCGGCAACGCAGGGCGCGCAGACGGAAATAGGCAAAGCCGTAAACAGGATAGTTGCGGGCAGTATATCCGTGACCGACGCAAACGGAAAAGCGGTTACGGGCAATTATGAAATTTCATTAGCCGACGGTGAAATCGAGGTCACCGCCCGCACCGTAACAATAAAGGCGGACGACGCACAGAAAATTTACGACGGTACGGCTTTGACCTGCGCAACGTACACGGATAAAGATAACAAGCTTTTATCGGGGCATACCATAAGCGCAACCACGCAGGGCTCGCAAGTCAACGCGGGCAAAAGCGCGAACGCAATCGTTGAGGGCAGTGTTAAAATTACCGCTTCTGGCGGCGCGGACGTTACCGCAAACTATTCGGTAACGGTAGAGCAAGGCACGCTTGAAGTAACTCCCCGCCCTATAAAAATTACTATGGGCAGCGCAGCCAAGGTCTACGACGGAACGCCGCTTACCTGCAACGACTTCACCATAACTTCGGATTATTCCCCCGCGCTCGTTTTATCACACAAGGCGAAGGGCACGGCTTTGACGGAAATTACCGAAGTCGGCACGATAAAAAATTCCGTCCTTGTACAGATTTTCGACGGTGAAACCGACGTTACCGCGAATTATAAAAAGGAATATACCGACGGTGGAACGCTGACCGTAACGCACCGCCCCATAACCGTAAGAACGCAGGGCGGCGAGTGGGTGTACGACGGTGAAGCGCACGTCAATACCGAAATAATAATTTCCGGTAGCGGTCTTGCCGACGGACAGGAATATTTCATCAGTTACTTCACGGCTATCGTAGACGCGGGTGAAATTGAAAACCAAGTAACTATAAGGATATTCGACGGCGAGGGTTACGAAACCACTAAAAATTACAGCATAACCTATGCCAAGCCTTACGGTGTTTTAAAGGTTAAAAAACGTCCCCTGACTATCAGGGTGGACAGCGTGGAAAAGGTCTACGACGGTATTCCTTTGCAGTACGTCGGTGCGCTAACCGATAACATGGTGGAAAGTCACATTCTCGACTTCGCCACGGTCGGTTCGCAGACGGACGTCGGCACGACTGTATGCTATATATCGCGTTATAAAATAACCGACGCAAGCGGCAAGGACGTTACGGCAAACTACGAGGTCACTTTAAAAGAAGGCACGCTTACCGTAACTGCACGTCCGGTAACCGTCTTAGCGCAGAGCGCAAGCAAAGTTTACGACGGTACACCGTTGACCTGCCCTTATACCGCTTGGCTCAACGGCTTGACAACCCACACCGTAAGGGCAACCGTTACGGGCTCGCAGACGGACGTCGGTTCGAGCGTGAATACGATTTCAGACATTGCTATATACAACGGAGGCAGGGACGTAACCTTTAACTTCGATATAACCTCCCGAAACGGCACGCTTACGGTAACGCACGGTACGCTTATAGTTTTCACGGGCAGTGCGCAGAAGCCTTACGACGGTACGCCTTTAACCTGCCCCATGTACTATATCGACGGTAACTCGCAAATACCCGACGGATTCACCTACACGGTAACCGTCACGGGTACGATAACCGAAATCGGCTCAGAGTTTAACACCGCCGATATAGAAATATCCGACGCGGACGGACACGACGTTACCGATAACTTCGGTATAGAAATCCAGTTCGGCACGCTGTTGATTTTTGACGGTAACAGCGGCGAAGGCGGAAGCGGTATCGGCGGAGGCGGCTCGGGCGGAGGTAATCTCGGCGGTAGCGGCGGCTCAGCCGTCGCAGGCGGACTTGACGAAAGCGGAAGCATAGGCAGTGGCGGTGACAGCGAAAGCGGTAGCGGTAGCGGCGGCGGAGGCGGCTCGGCAGGTAAACCCGTAATAATGATGCGGCTGTATTCCGACGCAACGGGCAGCGCGTATTTAAGATATAAAAGCTTCGGCGATTATAACGGTAAAAAGTGGTCGCAGGCGCAGGCTTATACACAGCTTTTAAACGGCGGCTATAGCGCAAACTACTTAACTTCGCTCGCCCTTGCAAATTCGGGTATGCAGTCGCATACAATGCAAATTCTGCCGTTCACCTATAACTACACTTTGCCGTATTATACGGCGACAGTCGGCGGAAATTACGACGTTCAGTCAAGCGATATAATTTACTATGGCAACACGGGCGTACAGTATTCGCTAAACTATTTCCTTTACGACTATACGGCGCAAAGCAACGCGCAAACCGTGCCCGCGCAATATTCCGCATACGAGGCGGCTTACAGACAGTTTGTATATCAGAACTATCTTGCCGTACCCGCGACTACGCGCGAATATCTTAATGCGGTAACCACCGGTCAGCGCTTCAATAAAAACGACGAGCAGATAATCGCAAAGGTTGCGCGTTTCGTTCAGCGTTCGGCGCAGTATAACCTCAACTATAATTCCTCGCTTGACAGCTCAAACGATATAGTAATTGCGTTCCTCAGAGATTACAAGCAGGGAACGTGCAGTCACTACGCAAGCGCGGCAGCGCTTTTGTACCGTACCCTCGGCATTCCCGCGCGTTACGTCATTGGCTACAAGGGTGCAACCAAAGCGGGCGAGTGGACGGAAGTCACCGCAAAACAAGCCCACGCTTGGGTAGAAGTTTATATCGACGGTATGGGCTGGGTACAGGTTGAAGTTACGGGCGGCGGCGCGGGCGGAAATCAAGGCGGCGAAGCAGGCGAAACGGGCGGAAGCGGTCAGGATATTCTCAGCGACACCACCATAGTTCTGCGCCCCAAGAACGAGGCAAAGACTTACGACGGTACTCCCGTTTACGCAAAAGAGCTTGTACCCGACGCAGTGCTTGAAAAACTTTTGGAAATGGGCTATACTTATACCGTAACGTTCTACGGCAGCCTTTCGGGCATAGGCTCGGTTGCGAGCAGCGTCGAAACGTTCAGCTTGTTCGACGAGAGAGGAAGAGACGTTACCGATAAATTCAATTACGAGTACAAAAACGGCAAACTGACCGTCGCGTACGGCGTTATAACCGTCTGTCTTTACAACCTTTCAAAGGAATACGACGGAACGCCTTTAAGGTATTCCTCGGGTGAATATTACACGCTCGGCTTGCCGCACGGTTATACTGTTTCGTTCGACCCTTCGGGCGTCGGCAGAACAGACGCGGGCGTAATATATTCGGACGACTTAGGCAAAGCAAACGTTTACGTTTTCAATGCATACGGAGTGAACGTTACAGGTCAGTACTATATCCATTTCGACGGTGCGCTCGTCATAACCCAGCGCACGTTAAAGCTTACTTCGAATTCCGACGAAAAGGTGTACGACGGGGAAGCCCTCACAAACGACGGTTACTTTATAAGCGGCGGCTCGCTTGTGGAAGGCCACAGCGTGCAGGCAAGCGTAATAGGCTCTGTTACGGATATCGGCGAAGTCCCCAACCTGTTTTTCTCGGCGGCTATCTTTGACGAAAGCGGCAACGACGTTTCTTTAAACTATTTCTGTATCGGCTATTTGGGCACGTTAAAGGTGCTGCCCGACTGACGGTGAACAATATGGAACTTATATCGAAAAGCGCCGAACAGACTTTAAAGTTCGGCGAAGAATATGCAAAGACCTTGAAGGGCGGCGACGTCGTTTTATTGAACGGCGAAATGGGCGCGGGCAAAACGGTTTTTTCAAAAGGCGTTGCAAAGGGTTTAGGCATTGAGGACACCGTGCTTTCCCCGACCTACGCGTATATGAACGATTACGGCGGCAAGCTCTATCACTTCGACTGCTACCGCTTAAACAGCGGCGAACAGGCGGAGGCGCTGGGCCTGTGCGATTATTTCTATGCGGACGGTGTGTGCCTTATCGAGTGGGCGGAAAACATTTCGTCCGTGCTTCCCGAAAAGGTCAAAACCGTGAATATTGAAAAAATTGCGGACGGCGAAAGAAGGATAATATATGAGTAATTTTCTTGCGATAGACACTTCCTCGCGCTATCTGACGGTGCTTGCGCAAAAGGGCGAAAGGCTTATAAAAAGACACCTGCCCGACTGCGCTATGAAACACTCCGTGCTGTTAATGGACGAGGTTGACAAGGCTTTATGCGAAGCACAGCTTAAAATTTCCGACTGCGATTTTATCGCTGCGGTGACGGGACCTGGGTCGTTTACGGGTATAAGGATAGGCGTTTCCGCCGCCAAGGGCTTTGCGCTCGGCGCGGACAAGCCCCTGCTTTCCGTAACCTCGTTCGAGCTAATTGCATATAATGTTTTTGACGAAAATTTTTGCGTCGTCATAGACGCTGCGCACGGCCACTACTATACCTGCGGTTTCGGCAAGGATAAAGAAATAACCTTTCCCCCTGCATATCTCAGCGCGGAACAGGTTTTGTCTCTCGGTCAAAAGCTGTACGGCTTCGAGGATTTGCCCCTTGAAAACTATACAAAGCTGAACGCGGGCGACTGCCTTGAAAGAGCGGTTAAGAACACTAAAAACAAACCGTCGCAGGAAATGCACGCGCTGTACGGCCGCAAGTCGCAGGCGGAGGAGGCAAGGAAATGTTAATCCGCCCATGGAAGTACGAGGATATTTTAAGAATATCCGAAATCGAAAAGGAGTGTTTCCCGAAAGAGCCGTGGAGTTTTCAGATGCTCGCTTCGAGCTTTGAAACCGAGGGCTTTATAGGTCTTATCGCGGACGACGAAGGCGAGATTGCGGGCTACGGCGGAATAACCGTTGCGGCGGACACCGCCGATATAGACAACGTTGCCGTGTGCGAGCCGTTCAGACGGTGCGGCACGGGTGCTTTGCTTTTGGAAGAGCTTTGCAAGGCGGCGAAGGACCGCGGCGCGCAAAAAGCTTTTCTGGAAGTCAGGGTTTCCAACGTTTCCGCAATGAGCCTTTATTTAAAGCACGGCTTTAAGGGCGCATACGCGCGCACGCGTTACTATTCCGACGGCGAGGACTGTTTGGTTATGGTCAGGGAGCTGTAAAATTTTATTAGACGGTAAATTCGTGCCCGTAATAAATTCGGGCGCAGGTAAAGACGTGCTTTTTCTGCACGGCTATCTTTCCAATAAGGAAAGCTTTTACTATCAGATAAAATTCCTGTCGCAGTACTTCCGCGTTACCGCGCCCGATATAATCGGCTTCGGCGGTGCGGCGCGGCTGGATAAAGCATATAGCTTAGACGACTATTGCGCGTGGCTTGAAAGGTTCATAAAAGAGGCAGGGATTGAAAAGCCGCACATAATCGCACACTCTTTCGGGGCGCGTATGGCTTTAAAGTATTTAAGCGCTAATCCCGAGGCGGCTGAAAAGCTTGTAATCACCGGCGGCGCGGGCTTGGTTAAGCCGCGCTCGAAGGAGTATATCCGCAAGGTTAAGGCATACCGCCGCGTAAAAAGGTTTTTCCCCAAGTTCGCGGAAAAGCACTTTGGAAGCGCGGAATATAGAACGCTTTCGCCAGTAATGCGCGAAAGCTACAAAAAAATCGTCAACGAAGATTTAAAGTCCTGCGCAGAAAAAATACAAAATCAAACTTTGTTGATTTACGGCGATAAGGACACGACCACCCCGTGGAACGAGGAGGGGAAAACCTTCAACTCGCTGATAAAGGGAAGCAGGCTTGAAATTATAGAAGGCGGTCACTTCTGCTTTTCCGAAAGCGCAGAGGCTTTCAATAAACTTATCTACGAATTTTTAATTTAAGGAAATACATATGGGAATTTTCGTATCCGTTCCGAAAACTATCGAGTGTATCGCGCTTGCGGTGGTGCTTGCGGTAATGCTTGCGCTTGCCGCATATAAGCCTATGGGCGTTTTGCAGACCTCGGGTTATTCGGGCAAGAAATTTTTTAAATGGGTAAAAAAGAAAGGCAATATGGCTTTGGAGCGGCTTGCGCTTTTATCGCTTTGCTGTGTGCTGTGCTGTGCCGTGGCTTCTTTATGCTTCTCGTTCACGGGCGAGTGGGCGGCGGTTATCGGCATGGTGCCCGTCGTTATATTGATGACGGTCTACTGCGTTGCGGATACCAAAATCGCACTGCGCTCAGAGGTCACGCACACGCCGAGGCTGAACAGGCTTTACGTCGTTCTGTTCGTCGTGCTTGCACTCATATCTTACATATTCATAACCCTTTTAAACTTTGCGGACGAGGTCTGGGGCAATAACTTTTTCTCGTACCTTCGTTACTGCCCCGTGGGGTTATTGCCGCTGTTGCTTTTCCCCTTAATGGCGCTTGCGAACTTGATTGCGAAAATTTACGAAGTTCCCCATAACGGTAAATATATAAAGTCCGCAAAAGCAAAGCTGAAAAATTCGGATATAAAAATTATCGGCATCACGGGCAGTTACGGCAAGACGAGTACAAAGTATATTTTAAATGCTTTGCTTTCCCGGAAATACCGCGTGCTGTCCACACCGCGTTCGCACAATACCCCCGTGGGAATTGCGCTTGCAGTCAACAACGCAAAACTTGAGGACTACGATATTTTCATTGCGGAAATGGGCGCGCGCCACGTCGGCGACATTGCCGAGCTTTGTGAAATCTGTCCGCCCGATGTATCCTTGATTACAGGCATTTGCGGACAGCACCTCGAAACCTTCAAGACCTTTGAAAACGTAGTAAAAGCCAAGGGCGAAATTCTCGATGCGACCAAAGGGCAGGCGATAATCGCCGACGACTGTTACGACTTATTCGCCGAACACCCCGCAAACAAATCGCGCTGTGCTTGCGTGAGCGATATAGTGTGTTCCGCGGAAGGCACTTCCTTCACGCTCGATTTAGGCGGTGAAAGCCGCAGGGTTACGACCAAGCTTTTGGGCGAGCACTCGGCGCACAATATCGCGCTTGCGGCGCAAAGCGCGTTTGCCGTCGGTATGACGGTTGACGAGATCGCCGAGGCGGTTGAAAAGATAGAATTTATCGAACACCGCTTACAGCTTATAAAGTCTGGCGGAGTGAATATTTTAGACGACGGCTACAACTCCAACGTCAAGGGCGCGGCGGCGGCTATCGAAGTTTTAAAGCTTTTCGGCGGCAGAAAAATCTGCGTAACCCCGGGGCTTGTAGAACTCGGCGTAATGGAGGATGAGGAAAACTTCAACCTCGGCAAAAAGCTTGTAGGGCTGGACTATGTAATTCTCGTCGGCGACACTTTGGTTACGGCGGTCAAGCGCGGATATGTAAAGAACGGCGGCGACGAAGAAAAGCTTATCATAAAGCCGACTCTTGCCGCGGCGCAGGAAGAATTGAAAAATTACTTGCATGACGGCGATACGGTCCTGTTTTTAAACGACCTGCCCGACGTGGTATAAACTAAACGTAAAGAAAAAACTTTCAAATCACCGAAGCGAAAAATTTTAGCGGAGGTGATTTTTTAATGACAAGAACTGTTGCCGTAATCTACGGCGGAATTTCCAACGAAAACGAAATATCGGTTATAACCGGCACAATGGCGGCTAACGTTTTGAGAAGCGGCGGCGATAATATCGTTCCCGTGTACATATCGCAGACGGGCGAAACGTACACGGACGACGCGCTTGCGGATATAAACAACTTCAAGGACGAAAAGTATAAAAGCTTTCCGCGCGCGGCTATCGTCTACGGCGGAGTGTGCGTTTTAAAGAAGAACGGCAAATTCAAGAAGTTTATCAAGGTTGACGTCGCGCTCAACTGCTGTCACGGCGGACTTGGCGAGGGCGGCGGAGTGTGCGGACTTTTCGCCCTGAACGGAATACCTGTCGCGGGTGCGGGTATGTTCGAAAGCGCCGCGTTTATGGATAAGTACTTCACCAAAATAGTTTTAAATTCCCTCGGCGTAAACGTAGCGCCGTACGTCTATCTGAAAAGCGTTGACGAAGCGGAAAAAGCCGAAGGGTTGGGATATCCCGTAATAGTCAAGCCTGCAAAGCTCGGCTCGAGCATAGGCATAACCCGCGCGGACGATTTTAAAAGTTTGAAAGCCGCGCTCGAAACCGCGTTCGTTTTCGACGACGGCGCATTAGTCGAAAAGTATATAGAAAACCGCCGCGAAATAAACTGCGCCGCGTACTATTCCGAGGGCAAGGTTATAACAAGCGAGTGCGAGGAGGCGGTGACCTCGGGCGATATTTTAAGCTACGACGATAAGTACGCGGGCGGCGGAAAGTCGGTTATGCCTGCGGATATTCCGCAAAACATTTCGGACGAAATAAAGCGCATAACCGCCGACGTTTATTATCGGCTGAATATGCGCGGTATCGTCCGTTTCGACTACATATTAAGCGGTGAGGAAATTATTTTAAGCGAGGTAAACACCGTGCCGGGGTCGCTTTCGTATTACCTTCTGTCGAGCGGCTTCAAAAAGTTCTATCCCGTTTTGCAGGCGGTAATAGTGCAGGCGGAGGAGGACTGGAAAAACTGTGCCAAAAAACAGGTACTGCATACGGGCATATTAAACGGAGTTTCTTCGAATTCCTTAAAGCTCGGCAAAAAGTAAATTCGTTGAAAAATAAGAGCCGCCGCGGCACGATTCGCCGCGGCGGCTTAATTTTATTTTATTCTTCTGTTTCAACGTTCTCGTCAACTTCGGCTTTTTTTCGCTCGTCCCAGATTTCATTTTTAAAGTCGGGCAGTAGGTGATTTTTTTCAAGCTGTTTTTTAAAGGTCGTTGCGTAGCAGATAACCGTCGCAATGGAAATTCCGAGTATTTCCTGAATTACGTTCCTTAAAACCCTTTCCGAAGCGTACGCCCAGCCGTATTTCGTACTTCCCGTCGTCAGCGGGAAAATCGCCCAGTACGTTAAAAAGTATCCGCCTATGACTATCACCGCGCCTGCAAGCGCCGAAACCACCGCCCACACGGGTTCTTTTTTAAATTTTTTGAAAGCGTAGTGCAACAGCGCGGAGGTTACCGCCGCCTGCAAGCCGTGAATTATAAGCGAGGCAACTGCCATATGCACGTGACCTATACAGAAGTCGTACAGCGCCGAACCGAGCCCCCCGAAGATGAACGAGGAAACGGGGTCCATCAGATAAGCCCCCAAAAGAATCATACCGTCGCACCAGTAAACGTTGTTCGCGCCGATAGGCACGGGCGGTATGACCGAGGTCGCTACGACAAGCGCGGTTAGCATAGCCGTGTACGCTATCCATTTGGTTGTAAAAACCGCTTTTTTGTTTTTCATAACGTTGACTATTATACTCTCTTTTGGTA
>CAMWPZ010000041.1 GCA_947176305.1 uncultured Clostridia bacterium | reverse complement strand
ACTTTAAAGGACTTCGATAACTTGAACGAACTTATCGACGAGGGCGCGGATATTTCCTTCTACAAAAAGAACGTCGCGCAGATTTCCGACAAGCTCAAAGCAATCAAGTCGGAAGTAAACGCTTTGCAGAAAGCCGTTAAGGATTCGGACGAGGAGTATAAGGCATTAAAGAAAAAGACCATAGCAACGCAAAAGGAATACGCGGAATACTCCGAAACCTATAAAAAATACAAGGAGCAGAAGCTTGCGGAAATGCAGACGGTCAAGGTGGGACTTGATAAGCTTGCAAAGGGTATCGACCCCGAAATTTTGAAAAAGTATCAGGCAAAGCGTAGTGAAAAGATTTTCCCCGTAATCTGTGCCGTGCAGAACGACCGCTGCCCCAAGTGCGGAACCGAGCTTTCCATAAGCGGCAAGGAAAAGGTCGCAAACGGCGTGACCGAGTGCGAGTATTGCCACAGGTTTTTATATAAGGACTGAAACCTACGAAAGATAGCGCAACTTGTGCAAATTGCACAAAATTTGTCGAAAACCGTTGACAAACCACAGGTTTTATGATAGATTTTAGTAACTCAATAAAGGGTTGCTTATGTCAGCGGCGGAAAAGTTGCGAGCATGGTAAAATTAAAGATTCGGTCCGGAGTAATTTCGGACCTTTCTTTTTGCCGTAAGGCGTGTAATATAATATGAAAGAATTTGAAAACAAAAAACTGCTTATATTAGGCGACAGTATAATGTACGGCTCGGGCAACGGCGGCGTTGGCGTCGGCGAATACCTTGAAAAAGATTTGGGCTTTACACTTTTAAAATACTGCGTTGGCGGTGCGCGCGTCGGCTACCACGAGGGGAAGAGCTGGATAGTCGAGCAGGTGCAACAAGCTATAAATAACGCGGAAAAGCCCGATTTAATAATTTTCGACGGTTTCACAAACGACTGCAATATGTCCGACGGAATAAACTGCGACGTTGATTTCGGCAACCCGAGCGACACCGCGCCGACGGACATATTCAAAGTAGAAAAATCGAATACGAATTTTTGCGGCTGCTTTAATAGCATGTGTGAAGCGTTAAAAAAATACTTTCCTAAGGCGAAAGTGCTTTTCGTCCGTCCCCACAAAATGGGCAGGCGCGGCGCGGAAGTTCAGATAAAATACGGTGAATACGCGGTAAAGGTATGCAAAGAATACGGCTTTGCTGTTGCTGATATCTACGAAGACGGTAAACTCGACACGTTTGACGAAGCTATGCGCGATAAATACACGAACGACAGCTACGGCTGGGGCAAGGGCGACTGCACTCACCCCAACGAGAAAGGATATTTAAAATTCTATATGCCGCTCATAGAAAGCGAAGTTAAAAACCTTTTAAAAGGAGAAAATATATGAAAGTTTTAATGATTAACGGAAGCCCGCACGAAAAGGGCTGTACTTACACGGCTTTAACTATTATCGCAAACGAGTTAAAGGCACAGGGGGTTGACAGCGAAATTATTTGGCTGGGCACGGACGCAATTCACGGCTGTAAGGGCTGCGGTGCGTGCAAAACGCTTAAAAAGTGCGTGTTCAACGATGATATCGTAAACGGAATTGCGGAAAAAGCCAAAGCTGCGGACGGTTATATTTTCGGTGCGCCCGTGCATTACGCGTCACCCGCAGGCGCAATGATAGCCGCGCTCGACAGACTGTTTTACAGCGCGGGAAGCTATTTGCAGTTCAAGCCCGCCGCAAGCGTCGTTTCGGCCCGCCGCGCGGGAACTACGGCTTCGTACGACGTTCTGAATAAATACATAGGCATAAACAATATGCTCGCCGTTCCGTCAACTTACTGGAACATGGTACACGGCAACAGTGCCGAGGAAGTGTATAAGGACGAGGAGGGCGTAACAATAATGCGCGCAATTGCAAGCAATATGGCTTGGCTTTTGAAGCTTTTGGATAAAGCCAAAGGCACCGACCTCGAAAAGCCCGTGATAATTCCAAAGGCAAGAACGAATTTTATAAGATAAATAAAAAACGGCGGAAGCGTTAAAAAAACGCTTCCGCCGCAACTTTTTATCAAATTTTTTACGGCGTAACTCTGTTTATATCTCTGGGGAACATAGCCGCGTATCTCACGTTCTTGAAGCCCAAAAGGTGCATTGTCAGCCTTTCAAGTCCCAAGCCTAAACCGCCGTGAGGGGGCGCACCGTACTTGTGCAGCATAAGATATGTTTCAAATTCGTCGGGGTTCATACCGAGGCGCTTCATTTTCGCAACCTGCTCGTTATAGTCGTGTATACGCTGTCCGCCCGAGGTTATCTCTATTCCGCGGAATAATAAGTCGAAGGATAACGTCACTTCGGGGTCTTCGGGGTCGTCCATAGTATAGAAGGGGCGCTTTTTTGAAAGGTAGTGCGTCACGAACAGGAAATCGGAATTATACTGCTGTTTCGCCCATTTGCCGAGGAAGGCTTCTTCGTCCGGTTCGAAGTCCTTCATATCCGTAATGTTTTTCAGCTTTTTCACGCAAAGCTCTTTCGCGTCCTTAAAGCGTATGCAGGGGATAGAGGTGATTTCGGGAATTTCCACCTTCAAAAGCTCGACTTCGGGCGCGTACTCGGTCTTTAACAGGTTCATTATATATTTCAGCGCACCCGTTTCCATATTCATAATATCGGTAAAGCTTTCGATGTAGCCCATTTCGAAGTCCATCGAAATATATTCGTTGAGGTGGCGGGAGGTGTCGTGGTGTTCTGCGCGGAACACGGGCGCAATCTCGAAAACTCTCTCATAAACGGGTACAAGCGCCTGCTTGTAAAGCTGGGGACTTTGCGCAAGATAAACGGTCTTTCCGAAGTAATCGAGCTTAAAAACGTTCGTGCCGCCCTCTGCGCCTGCAAAGTTGATTTTGGGCGAGTGAACTTCCGTAAAATTCTGGTTCTGCAGATATTCGCGGAAGCCGCGCTGTATTCCTTCCTGAATTTTGAAAATCGCGCGCTCCTTGGGGTTTCTCAAAGTTACGGGGCGGTTATCAAGGTTTACAGAAAGGTCGCAGTTTATCTGCTTTTTGGAAATAACCACGGGCGGAACTGCGGCAGGGGAGGAAAGAATTTCGATATTGTGTATCTGCAATTCATAGCGCTCGCTGCCGTCGCGCGTTTCGCTTGCAACGACTTTACCGGTAATTTTCGCCGCCGCTTGCTCTACGACGTTTTCCGAAAGTCTGTAATCCGAAAACTCGGGCGAATAAACGCACTGTATAACCTCGCGAGCCGTTCTTAAAAGTACGAACGCAAAGTCGGACATCTCTCTCACGTTGTGTATAGCACCCTTTATGGTAACCACTTCACCCACGTGGTTTTTAAATTCCAAATAGGGGGTGGTATTCGTTTCAATTACGCCTGTAATCTCTTGCATAAATAAACCTTCTTATTTCGTTTTTTATAATTTTACGGCTTTCACGCTCAAAAATCAAGTAAATTGCTTGCGGCTGGTAAATTTTTTAAACGGTAAAAGTAATTTATCCGTTGCGTTTTTCATAATAATAAGCTATAATAATTATGTAAACTGTCTGCGGTGTTCGTGGTATGGGAAATTCGTAATCCACAATATTTTTACGGGAGCGGTCCGTTCGCGGAAATAGATAAGGTCTGAATTTTTCGGAAAGGTCGATTTTTCCGCTTCGCCGCACCCACCTGCGAGATGCGGGTTAATACTTTTTCATATCACGGCACAGGCGGATATTTTTATTTATAATTAGGTAAGGTTTGCCCAAATCAGGGCAAACCTTTTTGTTTTTATGGTAAGGCAGATATGAAACGGATAAACAAATTAAGTTAAATTTTATCACAAATACCTTGACAAGGTTTTTTTAAAGTGATAAGATATTTATGTCTAATATTGTGCCTGTATTTATGGCGATTTTTTAACGTCCGCAAATAATTAGTGCAATAAGTGACGAAAATAACCATGGAGGGAGTAATGAAAAAACTCAGAATTTTGTTGCCCGTTCTTATGGCTGCGATGATGTTGTTAACGATATCTTTTGCCGCGGCTTGTAAGAAGAAGGATGGAGAAGTTACGACCGAACTCGTCTCGATAACTCTCAACACCGACAACGTAAAGAAAGAATTTGAAATGGGTGACGCGTTCGACGCGGAAGGCCTTGTAGTAACCGCTACGTTAAAGCATTCCGATAAAGCCGAACCCGAAGAAAAGGTGCTTGAAAAGAGCGAGTACAATATAGACAGCTCGGCTTACAATTCAAGCGTAGAAGGTAACTACAATATAATAGTTTCCTATTCGTACGGAGACGTAAGAAAGGAAGCTAACTATTCCGTCACGGTTGTCGGTATGATAGTCGCGTTCGAGGGACTTGAAGTGAAGCTTGCGGCAGGCGCAATCGACACTTATAATCTCACTATGATATCAAAGTCCGCGACGATAGACGTTTCCAAAATCGTAGTAAAGGAAGTCGATGAAAACGGCGTCGTTATCGACGAGCCTATCACCGACTATGAAGTTAAGGTCTATAACGGAGCGAAAGAGCTTGAAATTGAAAATAACAAGGTAAAGGCCGAAGAAGGAGGAACTTATCAGATCTGGGCTTCCAAACCTTCCGAAAAGCACAACGGCTATACTTTGAGGGGCTTCGTCCGTATTTACGTTCTGAACGCCATGACTAAGCTTGAAGTAACCGGCGAAGACTCCGTATTCACTCAGGCTGCAGGCAGGTTAGATAAGGTTACCACTACGTGGAATTATACTTTAACTTACGCCAACGGCAAAACCAAAGCTTTAACGCCTGCGGACGTAACCATCACCGGCTACAATCCCAAGATAGGCGCTCTGTCGACGGAAGAAGCAAGCAAACCCGCAGACAGCAGGGGCAAACAGGAAGTTACGGCAACCTACAACGCAGTCGACGCAAAGGGCGCGGCTGAACAAATCACTTGCACGAGAATGGTTACCGTTACGGGTAAATATACTCCCAACAAGCTCGAGTTCAACGCAAGCGAAATGATGACGATTGACACGGGCAGTAAGCAGGATATACTTGAAAGCGGCTATTACTTCACCGCTATCAACAGCAGTGAACAGCAAATCGCCGGTCCCGATGATTACAGTGACTTATCGCTCGGCTATATTCTCATGCAGGCAAACTCCACCGACGGCAGCAACCTCGCAGTTCAGACGACCAACAGTCAGGGCTCATCCGTTGTCGGTCTTGATAAGTCGTTCTCGAAGAGGCTCGACTTGGCAGGAACCTCGAAGCCCGATTGCAGAAACATAAAGCTCAATCTTGTCGGTAAGGCGGCTATTACGGTCGTTGCGGCAAGCAACAGCGGCGGCAATGCAAGAACGCTTGCGCTTTTCAACGAGGAGTTTATGCCCATTGACGAAGGCTTCGAAACAGACAAAATCGCAATGTATACCTTCGAAGTTTCCGAAGCAGGCACGTACTTCCTCGGTTCAATGAACAGCGGTATGAGCGTTTACTACATCTTAATAGAGTACGAAGATTAATCGGAGAGGTAAATAGATAATGAAAAATAATAAAAGTAAGAAAAAGTTACTCTCTATGATAGCCGTCCTTGCGGTTTCCGCAACCACGGTAATCGGCGTTGCTTCTGCGGCAGGCTGTTCCGATAAGGCTACTAAGCTCGGCGGCAATCAGACCTACGGCAAAACGGGCAGCACGATAACCACGGCGGCAGGCGAAGTCAACAATATAAGCTCGGGTAAGGTTTATTACGTCGCACCCGACGGCAGCAGCTCCAACGAGGGAACGAAAGACAGTCCCATGGAGATTATGTCGCTCCTTAACTCTACGAGTATTTTAAAACCCGGCGATACCGTTATGGTTGAGCCCGGCGTTTACGAGCTTGCTAAAGTAAACCACGAGGATAAGATTACTATGCTCGTCAGCGGTGAATACAATAAGTATATCACCATCAAAAACGCAGACCCCACGAAGCAGTGCGTTCTCGACTTCAGTAACCAGACCTTCCTCAGCACTAACCGCGGCGTAGCGATTTACGGCAGTTACATTTACTGGTACGGCATCGATATCTGCGGCGCGGGCGACAACGGACTTTACATCGGCGGCAACTACAATACGGTTGAGTACTGCGAATTCTATAACTGCCGCGATACGGGCTTACAGCTCGGTCGTTCCTACGGCGAATATGCGGCAATCGACCAGTGGCCCAGCTACAACTTAGTTAAAAACTGCACGTCGCATAACAACTACGATAACGATACCTACGGCGAAAACGCCGACGGTTTCGCGGCAAAGCTTACCGTGGGCTACGGCAACGTATTCGACGGCTGTATCGCTTACCGTAACTCCGACGACGGCTGGGACTTGTACGCCAAGACCGATTCGGGCAATATCGGCGCGGTTATAATGTATAACTGCGTAGCTTTTGAAAACGGCTTCCTCGAATACACCCAAATCGAGAACAATAAGAGATTCCCCACTTGGAACGGCAACGCAAGCGAAGCGGATACGACGGGCGGAATAACCGAAGAAAATAAATACGGCAATAATTCCTACCTCACCCGCGACGGCGACGGCAACGGCTTCAAGCTCGGCGGCTCGGTAATGGAAGGCGACGTTGTTATGTACAACTGCCTTTCGTTCAACAACAGAATGCACGGCGTAACGGATAACTCCAACCCCGGCATAATTTCCATTAAAAACGTAACCAGCTATAACAACAGCGCGTGGGTTGACGACAACCCCGCAAGCGATTATTTCGGATATATTCTCGACGTAGTTAATCCCGATACGCACGCGAATATCGACTTGTCGCGCCAGATTTACAGCTATAACAACATCAACCATGTGTTATCGCTCAGCGACAGCCTTGCTAAATCGCTCAGCAACGACGCTTACAGAGCTTCGGTCGTTGACAGTATTCTCCTCAACAAGAGAATAGAAGGCAGTCTTGACGCCGACACGAAGAACGACGACGGCGCAACGGGCGATACGATAGCTCAGCCTGCAACTTCGGACGTATTTGCAGTGCTTCCCTACACCAAGACCGTTCCCGAAACGGAAGGCGCAGACCCTGTTTATACCTTCAATATCCACGGTCTTAAAGACTTGTATGCGGACGGTACTCAAACCACTCTCAACCCGAACAGGGTGCACGTAAAATACCGTAATGCGGCTGACGGCTCCATTAATATGGGCGATATTCTCCGCGTTAAGGATTACACCAATCTTTTCGGCGACGATAATAAAATAGGCTCCGTGCTCAATTTAACTTCGTACGGCGCATATACGCACTATTTTGCCGAAGACTTCCCCGACGGTAACGCAGGCAGTGAGAACGCGGCGGCAGCGGCGAGAATTAAAGAAGCTTTAACTCTCAACTGCGACCCCGACGCGGTATATCAGGACTTCGATATCCCTACGAAGATGTCCACGTATTCTTACCTTTCCTCAAATAAGGAAACGTGTAAAATTACCTGGCAGTCGGGCAACGAAAACGTCTTGAAAATCAACGAAGCGAAGCTTGAAATTTCGACCTCCAAATCGGAATATATAATGGCGGAGGTTTACCGTCCTGCCGATAAAGACGTAAAGGTTACGCTCACCGCAACTATTACCGTCGGCAACGCAACCGAAACTAAGACGTTTGAACTGACGATAAAGGCAGGAACTCCCAAAGTCGGCACGATTTACGTAAAAGCGGCTGACGGCACAGAGGTTAAAGACGGCGGAGTTTTAATCGTCGACCACTATATGATTTACAGAGAGCCTGAGGTTCTCGTAGAAAACGGTATCGACTACCACGGCAAACTTTTGAGCAAGGACGTTTACGACGTTAAAACGACCTATATGTTCACTGACGACAAAACCGTAAACAGCGTTCCCGTAGCAGGATTTACTCCCTCGAACGCAGGCGTGTACGTCGTTACCAACACCGTATCCTTAAAGAGCGATCCTACCCAGTCCAGAACGATGAGCTACACCGTTTACGTGGCAAGCCCTTATGCGGTAGTTGACTTTATGGGCGGCGCGTCGGTAGTGGTTAACCGCAACGGCTATATCATTTCGGGCGAAATGAGTAACGCAACCGGTGCTCTGTACGCAGTTTCGTCTCCGACGGAGTTGAATATTACCGAAGAAAATAAAACGGATTTATTAACGGCAAGCGGAGTAGAGCATTACGAGTTCCGCGGCGATATGGTAAGCAACCAGTTCAAAAATACGAACTCGGGAAATTATTACATCTATTACGCCGTAACCAACCTCAACGGTGAAATACAGTCGCCTCTTTACACAAAGCAGATTTCCGTCGTAGAAATAACCAACGAAGATGATTTCAAGACGGTTGTCGGCGGTAAAGCGCTCGGCGAAGAAGAGCCTGCTTGCACGATTTACAGCCTTGCAAAGGACCTTGACTTTAACGGCAAAGAATGGACTGTAAGCGATACTGCTTTCAGAGGACTTCTCAACGGCAACGGTCACACCGTTAAAAACCTTACCGTGGCTAACGGCGTCGGCGTGTTCTATAAGGTTGACGGCGGTACGGTACAGAATATCAAGTTCGAGAACGTCAATATTAACAACTCCAAGCCTAAAACCGCACTGGTTTCCGAATGCACGGGCGGTTACTTCTACAATATTCAAATTAAAGGTATTAACGTAGTAACGTCTGACCAGCGTGCGGGCGGACTTATCGGACATATCAACGTCGGTACTCCCGTCAGCATCGAGCAGGTGTCTATTGACAACTCCGATGCGGCTTACGCAGATTACAAAATTAAAGCAAGCCAGAGGGTAGGCGGACTCGTCGGCTTCTCTCAGGCAAGCTCGAGCCACTCTTCGGGTAGCATCAACGTATCCATCTCCGACTGTCTTGTAAACGCAACGATTACGGGCGATTACGAGCTTGGCGGTATCTACGGCAACTACGACTGCGGCAACAACAAAAACTGCACCTATAACCTTGAAATCAACCACTGCGTATTCAACGGCAAGGTTATTTCCACGGGTAGCAAGTCGTATGCAGGCGGTATACTCGGTTACCAGAAGGGCGCTTATGCAGTGATGACTATTCAGAACTGTATCAGCGTCGGCGAACAGTACTTCGCAGGCGATTTGGTAGACGTCGCATTGAAGAACTGCTCGGGTATCGTAGGCAGCAGCACGACGCTTTTGGAAGGTCTGCGTGCAAACGTAAGAAACTGCTACGCACGTATGGAAGAGTATAACTCGAACTTCGAAGTGTACGCTTGGGATAGATACGGTATCGTTTGGGCAGCAAACTATAAGGAAGTCGGCTTAGACGAAACCAAGTGGACGTTCATAAAGAACCCCGACGACGAAAGGGAAGTTATGGCTCCCTACGTAACGCTCAACTACCTTGACTAATAAATAATGGAAAGGTATATCCAGACACAAATAAGCTCCCGCAATTTGCGGGAGCTTATAAATTTTATATAAACTGCTTGAATTTTGCTTGCAAAGAATAAGGGTATATGATATAATCACTAAGCAAAAACAAATAAGGCCCTGTGGTCAAGCGGTTAAGACGGAGCCCTCTCAAGGCTCAATCTCGGGTTCGATTCCCGACAGGGTCACCAGACGAGGGGTATAAGAACACCCCGAAGAAGAAACCGAATTTTCGGTTTCTTTTTCTTTTGCAATTTTTTCCTCGTCGCTCTCGCTCCCGTCGGGATAATCGGGGAAAATCAAGTTCAAAAGTAGTTCCTCTTTTTGCCCGCTTTTCAAGTGGAATAACACTTTCATTTTATCGTCGTAAAGCACAATGCGATAAATAAAGATATTGATTAGCTCCTTTCGGTGCTTTGTCTTTGAATAGTCAAGGGTGCGGAAATGTAACAGCCATTTGCGTATGTCCGAATAGCTGTATTTCATTTGCATTGCCTTTTCCATTGCAACAGTGTCCGCAAGCTCCTTGTTTTCGTTCTCTAACCGCTCCACTTGCGACAGTATAATGTCGGTTGCCTTGCCGTGCATTAACGCTTGCATAAGGTTGTCAATGGCTTTCTTATTGTCCTCGATAATGTTTTCCAGCCGCTTTATCTCGCTGTCGTTCCGTGCCGCTTGAATAAGCGTGTAGGTTTCGGCGGCGATCATATCTATAAATTCGTCAGTCAAAACGCCGTACTTGTTCCGCTCCGTGCCGTCGCCCGTGATAGCGGTTATAACCTCGTCCTCTAAATATTGCTTGCGGACTGTCCGCTTGTCGCAAGTATGTTTTGTAACGCCTACACATTTGTAATAGTTGTGTAGCGTTTTGTTTTTGCTCATTGCGCTAACGCCAGTCATTTTATTACCGCATTTTCCGCATATCAATTTTTCGCTCAATATGTATTCGACTTTTGCCTTGCCCCGTGCTGGTGCGGCGGCATATAAAGCAAGTTTTTGCTGTGCTTGCTCGAATAGGTCGTCGTCGATAATGCGAGGCATACCGCCGTCTATTTCATTGCCTTGATAGAGATACTTGCCCAAATATCGGCGGTTGCTCAAAATGCGTTGAAAGCTGTTTTTATTAAATTCGCCGCCTTTGGTGGTTTTAATGCCCCGTCCGTTCAGATAGCGTATAAGCTCGGCATAGTTGCTCCCCGCGACAAACATTTCAAAAACAGTCTTGACAATGGGCGCAAGCTCCTCGTCAAGCTCAAAACTCTTTTCGCTGTTGACTTTGTAGCCCAACGGAATAACACCGCCGAAATACTTGCACTTTGCGGCTGACATAGCAATGCCGCGCTTAACCTTTTGCGACAGCTCCGCCGAATAGTATTCCGCCATACTTTCAAGTACGCCCTCGATTAAAATGCCGCTCGCGTCGTCCGTGATATTCTCTTTTGCCGACAGTACGCGCACGCCGTTCTTTTTCAGCTTTGCCTTATAGGTTGCGCTATCGTACCTATTGCGGGCGAAACGGTCTAACTGATATACAAGCACATATTGAAAGCCCTTGCGCTTGCTGTCCTCAACCATTTGCAGAAATTCGGGGCGTTTGTCCGTCGTACCCGTTAAAGCTCGGTCTATGTATTCGTGCGTAATGCGTAAATCGTTGCGCTGTGCGAAATTGTAGCACTCGGCAAGTTGTCCCTCAATGCTTTGCTCGTTCTGTGCGTGTGAACTGAAACGAGCGTAAATAACTGCGTTTTTCATAGTGTGTTGCTCCTTTGCGCCGTCCGTGCGGACTGCGGCTTAAAAATTTTGTGTTCGCTTTGGTGCTTACCGTCTTAACCAGCCAAAAATGCCGTCGCAGACAAATTGTCAAGGGTTTGCGCCGTAGGCGACGACGGTTTTATGCCTAACGGGAGATAAATCGTCGCCCTTTACAATTTGGCAAGACGGCGTATTCCGTCCCCAGACGGTAAGCACAAGCGACACAAAAACTATATTGTATTTATTGAAAACGAATAATCATATATAAAAATTATAGCACGATAAATATATCGTGCTATTTGTATATGCTGTTATATAACTACTTAAATTGTCGAATAATTACTTATTTTAATTTGAAACTTATAAAATACTCTGTAAATATTTTAAGAAAATTTCCGCAGGCTTTGAAAAGACTTGATACTTTTTCCACGCAAAAATTAAGTCGGCTTTAATTAGCGGTTCAAACGGACGAAAAACTAAATTCGTATTAGCAGTATTGATTAGTCCTTTGATAGACAATACTGCACCAAAGCCTTCTTCTGCCATAAGGGTTGAATTATAAACCAAATTATGTGTTGAAACAATTTTAAGTTTACTGAAATCTTTACCGAGCCAACCCGAAAGCTCGTTATGCGTTAATGCTTGTCGAGAGCATAAAATGGGTATGTTTTCAAGGTCGGTGGGCTTTATGGTTTCGTTTTGTGCAATGGGGTTGTCATTTCTTATCAATAAGCCCCAAATATCTGAAATCGGCAATTTTTTGTAGTCATATTTGTCAAGATGTGTATTGCCTACAAATAAGCCGAAATCAACCAAACCGTTATCAAGCCGTTCGGAAACGTCTTCGTCATTACCGCTATACAAATTATAACGAATTTCGGGATAATCGGTATTTACCTTTTTCATTACTTTGATAATCTCTCTCATACCTTGCGTTTCACCGCAACCTATAAAAATATCACCCGAAATTGTCTGTATGGAAGATTTTATTGCGGTTTCTGTCTTATCGGTCAAATCAACTATTTCTTGTGCGCGCTTACGCAAAAACCTACCGTCTTCGGTAAGTGTAATTTTTCTTTTTCCACGCTCAAACAGTTTTTTGCCGAGTTCGTCTTCCAAATCCATAAGTTGCTTTGAAAGCGTGGGTTGTGTAACGTGTAAACTTTCCGCCGCCGCAGTAATGTTTTCTTCTCTCGCAACCGCAAGAAAATATCGTAAAACTCGTAATTCCATATATTGAATCCTTTTTGTTTTTGTATATTGTACCATTTTCTATTATTCCCGTCAACTATGGTAAATGATAGAAAATAAACATTTGCTATTGTTTTGATAATGGCTTATAATATAGACAAGAAAACAAATTAAGGAGTTTTTTATGAAATCAAAGTACAATGGTTATACGTTTGAGCTTAACGCAAACGTAACAAGACAAAAAGTATTTTTTTAGAACCGCTACGGCATAAAGTTATGCGGTGATTTGTATTTACCCAAAAAAGCAATAAGTAAACTTGCGGCAATAGCCGTATGCGGTCCTTTCGGTGCGGTTAAAGAACAAGCTGCGGGCTTGTATGCTGACGAGCTTGCTTCTCGCGGATTTGCAGCGCTTGCGTTTGACCCGTCCTTTATAGGTGAAAGCGGCGGCGAAGTTCGTAATGTTGCATCGCCCGATATAAACACCGAAGATTTTTCGGCGGCTGTTGATTTCCTTTCCGTACAAGATAATATTGATGCCGAAAAAATAGGTATTCTCGGTATTTGCGGATTTGGCGGTATGGCACTTAATGCAGCCGCTATGGATACGAGAATAAAAGCAACAGTAACCTCTACTATGTACGATATGTGCAGAGTAAATGCCAACGGTTATTTTGACGAGGGCGATAGTGAACAAGCACGCTATGAAATGAAAAAAGCGTTAAACGCGCAACGAACTGCCGATTTCGTAAGCGGAACTTATAAAAGAGCGGGCGGCGTTGTAAATGAATTGCCTACCGACGCGCCGTTTTTTGTAAAAGACTATTACGATTATTATAAGACCGAGCGTGGTTATTCCGAGCGTTCTCTCAATTCAAATGAGGGGTGGAATACAACAAGTGCGCTTTCGTTTGTGAATATGACTATTAACAATTATTCGAGTGAAATTCGTAGCGCGGTGCTTATTATGCACGGTGAAAAAGCACACTCTTGCTATTTCAGTAAAGACGCATATAAAAAACTCAAAGGTGATAATAAAGAACTTTTGATTTTACCCGATACGGTGCATACCGATTTGTATGACCGTAAAGACAAAATTCCTTTTGACAAATTGGAAGCATTTTTCCGTAAATACACAAAGTAAAAATTGATTTATTTTTGGTGTAAGAAATGCAGAACGACGAAGAAGCAATAAAACAAAATTTAATTGACGCAGGTTGCAACGAGCAGTTTATAAGTCAATTTATGGTTTTGCGTTCACAACAGAACACGCCAGAAATGCTTTCCCTACTTGCTAAACATAGAAAAGTAATTTTGGATTGTATCCATTCCGAAGAAAGGCAAATTTATTGTTTGGATTATCTTGTAAATAAAGTGAAATCAACCAAATAATATGAATAATGGAAACAGATAAAAGCAAACTGCAACTGTATTATGCTTGCTGTCCTCATTGTAAAACAGTCCTTGTTCAAGCTCAAAATGGTATGGACGGCTATATTAAGTGCCATAAATGTGACAACTACATACACATAATTATTCGTAACGATACGGTAATAACCAAAACAAAATCATAAGAAACATATAATGACTTATTATGTTGTTTGCCCCGAATGCGGCTATAAATTGTTAAAAGCTGGCAATGGCTCTAACGTAGAAATCTATTGCCCAAAATGTAAAGCAAAATTGCTTATAAGCGTAAATGACGACAAAGTGCTTATACAAAAGCAAGTATCAGATAAAACTTGACTAACGCATAAAGTAATCTCTTATTAGTATTACTTTATACGCCACTATGTCACACTGTCACACTTTTGACTAAAAAACAGCGACGCAGTGCCGATAAGTTACTATTACCTTATTGGCACTGCGTCGCACGGAACATAAACGGCTATATGTGCGGGCGGCGAAGCCGCCCGCACTGTGGCGTATAGTATTACCACGCCACCCCGTAACGTGTAACACATTTGGGGGTGGTTATTGTAAAATCGGCTATTATATAATAAAAAATGACAAAATACTCTTTATGCTTTGTTGTACCATTTAGGG
>CAMWPZ010000040.1 GCA_947176305.1 uncultured Clostridia bacterium | reverse complement strand
ACGCGGATATAATTTATATCTGCTCGCCCAACAACCCCACGGGTGCGGCGTACACCAAAGCCCAGCTTAAAGAGTGGGTAGATTACGCAAACAAGAAAGGCGCGGTGATTTTATTTGACGCCGCTTACGAATGCTTTATAACGGACGACAATTTGGCACGTTCCATATTCCAGATAGAGGGCGCGAAAACCTGCGCGATTGAGTTCTGTTCATTCTCGAAAACAGCGGGATTTACCGGTACGCGCTGCGGCTATACCGTAATTCCCCACGCGCTCGAAAAGGACGGCTTCAAGGCAAACCAGATGTGGTACCGCCGTCAGGCAACAAAGTTCAACGGCGTGCCGTATATAGTGCAGAAGGGCGCGGCGGCAGTGTTCAGCGAAAAGGGACAAAAGGAAATCCGCGCAAACCTTGCAATTTATCAGCAGAACGCGAAGATAATTTCCGACTGTATGGACAGACTGAATATCTGGTACACGGGCGGCAAAAATTCGCCCTACGTTTGGCTGAAATGCCCCGACGGTTTAAAGAGCTGGGAATTTTTCGACAAGCTTTTAAACGGAGTACAGGTCGTCGGCACCCCCGGCGCGGGCTTCGGCAACAACGGCGAAGGCTTCTTCCGCCTGACCTCTTTCGGCAGCAGGGAAGTGACCGAGGAAGCGGTTGCAAGGCTTGAAAGGTTTTTATCAAAATAAATAATTCGGTGAAATTATGACGTTTACACAAAGAGGCGCAGGCGTACTTTGCCACATATCCTCATTGCCCAATAAATACGGCGTGGGTTCTCTCGGCAAAGAAGCGTACGAGTTCGCAGACTACTTAAAAAAATCACACGTAAAATACTGGCAGATACTTCCGCTCGTGCAGACGGGCTACGGCGACAGCCCGTACCAGTCCGTATGCTGCAATTCGGGCAACCCGTACTTTATCGACTTGGAAGCGTTAAGGGACGAGGGGCTTTTGGACGACGAAGAGTTGGAAGCCGCGCAAATGCCGCTCGGCGATATCGATTACGAAGCGCTGTACGACACGCGTTACAACGTTTTGCGCCTTGCCTACGCGCGCTTTAACATTAAGGACAGGGAGTTTTTGGACTTTATCCAAAACGGCGGCTTTGACGATTACGCGCTGTTCATGTCCTTAAAGAGCAGGTACGGCGGCTCGTTCGATTCCTTCCCTTTATCGTATAAGTACAAGGAAAGATTTGCCGTTCAGGAATTTAAAACTTCCGTTTACAAAAGCGAATACTGCTTCTGGCAGTTCGTGCAGTTCATATTCTTCAAGCAGTGGAAAAAGCTTAAGGAATACGTCAACTCGCTCGGCATAAAAATTATAGGCGACGTGCCTTTGTACGTTGCGTACGATTCTTCCGACGTATGGGCGCACCCCGAAATTTTCAAGCTCGATACCGAGCTGAAGCCCACGTCGGTTGCAGGCGTTCCGCCCGACTATTTCAGCGAAAAAGGTCAGCTTTGGGGCAACCCTTTATACGACTGGGACGCGCTTTCTTCGCAGAATTACGAGTGGTGGATTAACAGAATTGAAAAGGCAAGTAAGCTTTACGATATTATCCGCATAGACCACTTCCGCGGACTTGACCGTTATTACGCGATACCCGCGGGCAAGACGACGGCGGAAGAGGGCGAGTGGCTCCCCGGTCCCGGTATGCGCCTTTTCAACGAGATAAGAAGAAGATTAGGCGATATGGAAATCATCGCCGAGGATTTGGGAATACTTGAAAGCGGCGTTGTTAAGCTCCGCGCGAGGACGGGCTTCCCCGGAATGAAAATTCTTCAGTTCGCGTTCGACGGTTCGCCCGATAACTTGTACCTTCCCAAAAATATCGAGGAAAATTCCGTGGTCTACACGGGCACCCACGACAACGATACGACGCTCGGCTTCGTCAACGCCATGGGCGAGGCGGAGTTCAGAAGCTTCAAAACCCAGCTCCGCGCCGCGCTTACTTCCGTAAGGTTAGTTCAGCCTGTAGTCACGCGCGAGGACGCCGTGTACGCAATGAACGCCTTGGCGCTCGCGTCGCGTGCAAAAATTGCAGTCGTGCCCATACAGGACGTTTTGGCGCTCGGCACAGAGAGCCGAATGAATATCCCATCGACGGTGGGCGGCAACTGGCAGTTCAGGCTCGATAAAATTCCCGACCGCCTTCACGCGGCGATATTAAGACAAACGGTTATAAAGACAAGAAGGTAAAAATTAAGCGTGGAAAGCTTAATTAAGCTTTCCGCGCTTTTTGCTGTTCAAAAACTACTTTTCGAAAATTCTCGTGCACAGAACGGTCATATCGTCGGAAACGGTGTTCTTTACGCGCGCCTTTGCCTCGGCAAGAATTTTGTCCGCAAGCGCCTGCGGATTTAACGGCTTCAAGCCCTGCAAAAATTCGTACAGGTCGGACTGCGAGGGGAAGGCGGAGGTAATACCGTCGCTCATGAACACGACTATATCGCCGTTTTTTAAAATTTCCGTGCATACCGTCGGGCGCAGGTTGTCCAAAATACCCATAGGCAGGCTTTGGCTTTCAAGCACCTTAATTTCGCCCTCGCGCACGATAATTCCCGCAGGCGAGCCGATTTTAACGAAGTTCGCACTACCCGTGTTCAAATTCACCGCCGCAACGTCAATGCAGGTAAACCGCTCGTCACGGTTAAAGGATAGAAGCTTGTTTATTGTGTTCAGCACGGTACCCTCGGGCATCTCCGCACGGTAGAAGGCTTCTATCAATGAAATGGCAGTGGCGGAAACCTTCTTCGCGTATTCGCCGCTTCCCATACCGTCGGAAAGCGCCATTAAAAAACTGTGCTCGTTAATTTTTATTACCGAGTGAGTATCGCCAGAAACATTTTCGCCGCTTTTAATCGCGTATGCAACGCCGAACGCCGCGTCCAGCCTCGGCGGTGCGCCGAATATAAAACTGCACTTATCTCCGTAGTAGCTCAACTTATCCTTTAAAAGATACTTGCGCTTGGTTATATCGGAAATAACTTCCGCCATAACCTTAACGTTGCTCTTTGCACTCGTCACGGCGATAACCTCACCGTCCTCGCAGCTTAAATAAAGCTCGGGGCAGGAAATTCCGTGCGAGGAAAGCTTGCTTTTAATCGTTTCTTCAAGCTCGGAAAATTCGTTGTACGTCTTGCACAAATCCACCGCACAGGCTTTCATAACCTCGGCAACTCCGCGCGCCTGCTCGGCAAGCAACGCTCTGCCGCTCTTTGCGTTCTCGACTTCCGTCATATACCTGCGGTAGTCGGCAATCATTAAATTAAGCTGTTTTAATACGTCGCTCGGGTTGGAACAAATCTGCGTGACCTCGCTCGGCAAATCGATTAGGCTGACCTTGCCCTTTACGCTGCCCGTGTCTATAAGCTTTTTAAAGCCCGTATAAACGCTCGTCTTTGCACAGCCGCGCCGCCGTTCGCAGTTTTTACAGCACTTTTCCCGCAAGTCTTCAAGTATTCTTTCCCGCGCGGACTTGTCGTTGACGTCCTCGTCCAAGGCGGAAAACGCGCACTCTATTTCGCGGAACACCTCTGAAATTCTGTAAAGCTTTTCGCTCGTTCTTCTGCGGCTTCTCTCGACAGCGGTGTCGGGTAAAACTTCCTTGACGAGCAGTGAATTTTTAAGCTTTTTATAAAACCCGTCGGGCGGTATCGAAGGCAGTATTCCGAGAATTAAAAGTAGCAGTGCGCGGAAAACTATCCACACGGCAGAGCAGTCGAAGCCGCCCTTAAAGTAGCAGTAGAGCGCGGAAAGCGCCAGTCCGACAATTCCCGAAACAAACCGCCCCGTGCCCGAAAACAGCAGAATAAACGTTGCCGCAATCACGTAAGCGGTAAGCGGCGCGGCGGAAAAGGTGATAAGCGCGGGCGGCAGGGCCAAAACCAACGCGGCAATCACCGCCGCAGGCGTGCGCGTGAGCCTCACGGAAAATATTAAAAGCCCCGTCGCAAACGCGGTGTAAACGAAAAACCCCGTCAGATTATAAAGCCCCGTTCCCGCCGCGGCGAAAACTACGGCACAGCAGACGAGTTCTTCTTCCCGAAGCTTACAGCGGTAAACCCTGTAAATTACCGCGTAAACGGTCTTGAAGCAGAAAAAGGCGAACACCGCGCAAAGCACGGCGGCAACGGCTTTCATACCGTAATCGTTGTTTATAAAGCTTATTCCGCCCATGCCTTTCCATGGCGCAAAGGCAACGTAGAGGGAAAGGGCAATGGCGAGGTACGCTATCGCCTCGAAGCTGATTTTGCGTTTGGAACGGCGGTATAGAAAGGTAACCGCGGCTAAAAACGCGCCCTCGAATAAGCTTAAAAGGCTTAGTATAAGGTTTACGTGTACGGCGGACGCGGCTATGTACAAAAGGGGAGTTACAATTAAGTTCGCACCGCAAAGTAGCATTGCGAAATACAGCCCCAGAGAAAGCGGCACGCCGTCCAGTGCTTTATTCAATAAAACGAGTACGACCGCGTAAACGGCGTACGTCAATACGCTTTTTAAGTTAATTTTTAAGGGCATAAGTTAATTTTAAGTCACGTTATGTGAAATAATTTGTCTATTAATAAATAAAAATGTAATTTATAGGCGCATATAAAAAAGCGCGGAAATTCAAGGAAATAAATTCCAGCCTATAAAAATAATAACGCTTAAAAATAAGCGCGATAATAATTAGTGAAAATAAAAAGCTTTGCGCTTTTCGTTGACATAACACGCAATATTGTGTAGAATTATGGGGTAAAACGAACATTGAACACGGAGGAGACTATGGAAGAAGAAAGGGAAGAGGGCGGAATTTCCATCGGCGAAATTTTCCGCGTCATTTTTTCGCAGAAATGGCTTGTTTTGATAATTACCGCGGTAATTGCCGTTGCGGGAACACTCGGCATCTATTTCGGTATGAATAATTCCAAGCGCGAATACGTCGCGTCATTCGTTCTGAACCTCCCCGGCGACGATAAAACCCAGATTGTTTACACCTATCCCGACGGTACGCAGTTCTATTATTCCGATTTGGTTTCCGCGGAAATTTTGAAGGAAGTAAAGGCATCCGATTCGGCTTTTGACGATATACAAGTCGAGGCTATGGCGAACGAGGGCAATATTTCAATAGTCCGCACCGAAAACCAGCAGAAAACCGAAGTGGTTTACACTATAAACGTCAAGGCAAATTATTTCAAGAATAAGGAAGTTGCCCGCCGTTTCATAACCAAGCTTGCAAACGTTCCCGGCTCGCACCTTGCGGAAATGAATATCAGTTACGATTTATATATTGACCGTGCAAAAAGCGCAATCGACTACGAAACGGAAATAAATAATTTATTAAATCAGGTTAATTACATTGTAAAACAGTATAATACGCTCATTTCTGGCGTTGGCGACGTAGCTGTGGAAAACGGCAAAACTCTTTCTTACTACAAACAAGGCTTGACGGCATATTTAGACGAGCAAAAAGTTTTATCAAATCTTTTAACCGAAGTACAGGATAAAAACTATTTAAAGAGCGAGGAGCTCATTGAAAAGTATAAGAGGGATTTAACTCAGTTAAGAAAAGACTTAACGAAAGCAGAAGCAACGTTGAAGAATTTACTGACGCTACCCGATGCGTCGGGTTCAAACGCGACGGTCGTAAAACAGCAGTCGGACCTTGTGGAAGATTTAAAGCAGAAAATCAAGCAGCTTGAAATTTACACGGGTACCTACAAATTTGAAGAGGGCGATGAGCAGGGTGTTGAAATTAGAGAACCCGTTATCGGTGAAGCTGTACCCCAAGAATTTACTGCGGCTTTAGATCAAGCTTATTCAACCGTAGAGGCGTTTACTGCGGAGTACAAGGATATTTCTTCCAAAGTATACGGCACTTCGTCAATGGCAAGCTTTGCAACTTCCAACGTAATTACGACCAAGGGCGAAACGGGGCTTATAATCTCGTTTGCTATAAGCCTTGTCGCAGGTTTAATAATTGCTATGATAGTCGGCTATATCGTCGGCAGAGTAAAACTTAACAAAAAGGCGGCGAAAGCTGCGCCTGCTACGGCAAACGTGAGCGAGCCTGCAGAGGCTGAAGTTTTAGCCCAGGCGGCGGCAACTGACGCGGAAGAAGATAAAAAAAATAAAAAATAATTTTTAAAAAATTAAAGCTCCCTTATATAAGGGAGCTTTTTTCACGCGTTAAAGCCCCGAAAAAAATCGGGACTTGATTTTTGCTTTTTTATGTGTTATACTTTGTTATCAGGGACTGATTTATGACGGATTTTGAAAAGTTAAAAAACTCAATAAACCCTCACAAACACACCGATAAAGCTTTCTTTTTATCCCTGCTCGATTTCGAGGGGCAAAAGGAGTACGAGGACGGGCACATCAAAGCCGTTATGCAGATGCTTAAAGCCGTGTACTTGAACAAGCTTATTAAGCGCATGACTGCGGCGAAAGCCGAACGGCACGCCTTAAATTCCGCGCCCGAACACAACGCGGAAAACTACCGCCGTGTTTTAGAGCTGAACGCGGAAATTTCCGCGCTTAAAAATAAAATAACCTCTTACAAGCCCTTTTTCGACGAACCGTATTTTGCGCGTATGGACTTAGAAGACAGCCGTGAGGGCTACAACAGCTACTATATAGGCAAGCGCGGCGACGAGGGGCTTGAAATAGTGGACTGGCGCGCGCCGCTCGCACGCAGGTACTACCAGAAAAGCCGCACGTCCTTTTCGATTAACGACTACGACTATAAGCTTATTCTGCGCCGCGCTATCCGCACGCAGAACGGCAAAGTTCTCGACATAAAAAACGAGTACTTGTCGCTTAAAGACTATTTAACCGCCGAAGAAATCGGCGGCAGGGACGAGGCGGTTATATTCGACCCCTTCTTAAAGGACATAATCGAAAGCCGCAAGGAAAAGCGCGAAATTACCGACATAATCGAAACCATACAGGAAAAGCAGTACGAAATTATAACCCTGCCCGAGCGTGACGAGTTCACCGTTCAGGGCGTTGCCGGCAGCGGCAAGACTATGATTTTACTTCACAGGCTTTCCTACGTTTTGTACAACAACGAAAGCTTACGCCCTTCCGACGTTTTGGTCATAACCCCGTCGGATTCCTTCAACGCGTTCATTGACGAGCTTTCGACTATCTTAGAGCTGGAAAAGGTCAAAACTTCCACGCTCGACAAATACTTCTTAAATCTGTTAAAAAACGCCGGCGTGGATATTTCCGCGCGGCTCGACTATACCCAGCCCGTACCGCAGGAGCTTTTAAATTATATCTACTCGGAAAAATTCCCCGTTGACGTAAAGCGCAAGCTTGAAAAAATCTACGACGGCGTTTACGGTATGTTTGCCGACGAGGGGTGCAGGGAGGTAATTTCCGTAATAGTCCAAGCTTGTGCGCGGCAGTCCGCCGAGTACGATAAAATCAAAAACGCAAGCCAGCGCGTCCGCCGCTGTGTTCTCGGCGAAATTAAGGAAAAGGCGGACGGCGGACTTTATTACACAAAACAGTTCCGCTATATGTTCAACTGCGTTCTGGATATAAAGGAATTCTTCACGCTTCTGGACGGCGGCAAGGATAAGGGATACGCTTATTTTTACCGCCAGCTTCTCTCGTTCTATAAATCGCTGAAATATTTAAGGCGGTATTCCGAAAAAATTTGCGCCGCGGCGGTTTCGGATTTGCAGGAACTGTTTAATTTAATAGACAGGGAAATTAGCGACTTAAAGCGCTATAAAATCAAAACGGGCAACGTTGAAACGCTGACCTACGCCGACAGAATTGAAAAGCGCGAACAATTAAAAGCCGAAATTTCCGCGGCGGCTGAGCGCGTAAAGCGCATTGCCGAGGACTTTTATCCCTTGTACGATTTTGCGGAAGTCGTGCGCGGCGAACGCGATTTCGTTGCAATAGGCAAGTGCGAAACGACGTACGACATAGCCCGCTTTTTCTACCGCGAAACGGTCAAAAAATCAAAAATAAAATACGGTATGTCAACGAAAAAGCTGTGCCGCTTCGACCCGTTCGCGTTAAGCTTTATACTAAGCGAGCTTAATTTCCCTCTATCGCCCAAGTACGCGTTTTTGTTCGTGGACGAGGCGCAGGACATTTCGCCCGCGGAATACGAAATTCTGAAAAAGGTCAACGACAGGGCGGCTTTCAATATCTTCGGCGATTTAAAACAGAACGTAACGCCTTATCGCGGCATTTCCGACTGGTCGCAGCTCGGGTACAAGGTTTTTAATTTAAATTTGAACTACCGCAACACCAACCAGATTGTGGACTTCGTTTCAAACGGTCTGGGGATAGATATGCGCCCCATCGGTTTCGACGGCGAAGGGGTGGAACGGATAGAGCCGCGCTCGGTCACGAAATACTTTGCGGATAAAAACGGACTTTGCGCGGTTATAACAAGCGAGTGCGATTTAGAAGAATATACGCGCAAGAGCTACAACGTTTTAAGGCAGACGGGCAGAATTTCCAAGAGCAAAATAAACATTATGACGGTGTACGAGAGCAAGGGACTTGAATTTACCGCCGTTGCCGTTGCGGACAAAAATATGACGGATAACGAAAAGTATATCGCGTATACCCGCGCGCTGAAAAATCTTGCGATTATCACAAAATGACCGTGCGGTTTTGCTTTAAAATTCTTTGCAAAGGTCAATAAAAAATAATACCGCAAAACTTATTTCACACACTTGCCCGAAAGGCGGGTAAATGCTATAATTATAGAACAACGCATTTTATCAATGAGCAGACGGAGAAGATAAAACATGGCGAATAAAACCAAAAAGCAAAATGAATCAATTGAACTTGAAGGCGAGCTTTTAAATACCGTAAGTTATGCTACGTATTACTGCCGCCTTCCGCTTTTTACTGCCTTTAAAATTTTTAACAGAGCGGAAGAAAGCGTAAGAGAGCTTACCATAGCAATCTCGGGTTCGACCGAGCTTATAATTCCTTCGGAAATTTCCGTGGACGAAATCCCCCACGAAAGCAGTGTGGAAATTCCCGCGGAAAATCTTTTAAACCCCAAATACCTCGCCGACTTGGACGAGCCTGCCGTCTGCACCGTCCAGGTCAAGGTTTCAAGCGGCAAAAGCGTTATCTGCACTTTAAAAGCCGACGTTTCCGCCCTGCCCATAAACTGTTGGAGCGGACTTACGGGCAACCCCGAAATGCTTGCCGCCTTCGTGCGCCCCAAGCTTGCCGACTGCCAGAAGGTTTTAGCCGAAGCGGGCTTGCAGTTAAAGACGTGGGGTTATTCCTCGGAATGGTCGGGCTATTCGGGCAACGACAGAAACGGCGTACGCAACGCAACCGCCGCAGTATTTTCGGCTATCCGCCATTTGAACATAGAGTGTGAAAACGGCGGCGACCTTTCAAAAACGGTATCCCCGGGGGATATTTCCGATATTTTGCAGAGCAAAAAAGCCACGCCGTTATCGCTTGCGCTGTTTGCGGCGTCGTGCTTTGAAAGCACCAAGATGAACCCCGTAATCGTAGTTGGCAAAAAGAAGGTGGCGGTCGGCGTTTGGCTGTACGAAAGCTGTTTCTCATCGCCCATACAGGACGATATGACGGTAATCGAAAAGTACGTTACCGACGGCGTAAATAACCTCGCCATCTTCGATATCGAGGACGTTTTCGCGCACAGAAACGCAAGCTTTACCACGAGCGAGGCGCACTTCTCGGCGGCTTTAAAATCAAAGTCGTTCGAGGCTTGCGTGGATATTAAACGCTGCCGTATAGGCGGAATTTTTGCTCTGCCGTTAAAGGTCAAAACCGCGCACGGGTACGAGCTTTTAGACGACAGACAATTATCCTACAACGAAAAGCCGCGCGAGGTAATCGACGCAAGCAAGTACGAATTCGACCGCACGGCGTCCAAGGACAAGAGCTGGCAGAGAAGGCTTTTGGACCTTTCCTTAAAGAACAACCTTCTGAACTTCCGCTACACGCGCGACTGCCTGCATATCCTTTCGACGGATATGACGACCTTCTGCGAAAAGCTGGAAGCACGCGACAAGTTCAATCTTTTGCCCAACACCACGGCCATAAAGGACGCGGCTTACTTCGGCGGCATTGCCGGTATAAGGAACATGGGCGAGCTTATCTCGTTAGAGCTGAACGGCGGCAAGATACGCACCTATTCGGGTGCCGAGCGCACGGTCGAGGTTGCGGGTACGCTAATAAGAAAGGCGCGCGCGATAGAGGAAGAAACGGGCGCAAAAACTTTATACCTTGCGTTCGGCTTTTTGAAGTGGCACAGTCAGGGCGACAGGGAAGATAAATTCGCGCCCATAGCCTTATTACCCGTAAATTTGAAGCGCACCAAAACACAGGGCGCGCTTTTGGAAGCAGGCGACGACTACGAAGTAAACACAACCTTGCTTGAATTTTTAAAGCAGGAGTTCGGAATAGATATCCGCGGAGTGGACGGACAGGGGCTTACCCCCAAGGAAATTTTGGCGGTGTTCCGTTCCAAGACCGCGAATATGAAAGGGTGGATGGTGTACGAGGATATCTACCTCGCGCAGTTCACCTTCGCGCGCTACGCAATGTGGGCGGACGTCAAGAACAACATAAACGAGTACAAAAAGAACCCGCTCATTTCCAGCCTTTTAGCAAACACGAATAAACTCACGGAAAACAAAATCTGCGGTGCAAGCGAGGACGAGGGCGAGCCCTGCGAAATCATCGTGCCGCTTCCTTGCGACAGCACGCAGTACGCGGCGGTTGCGGAATCGGCAAAGGGCACGACGTTCGTTCTGCACGGCCCTCCCGGCACGGGCAAAAGCCAGACCATAACCAACATAATCGCAAACGCTTTGTACAGCGGCAAGCGCGTTCTGTTCGTTGCCGAAAAGCAGGCGGCTCTGCAGGTCGTTAAAAAGCGTCTTTCGGATATCGGCATAGGCGACTTCTGCTTAGAGCTTCACTCCGGAAAGTCCGCAGACAAGAGCGAGATTGTAAGGAATATCGAAAACACCCTTGCGCTCACGGGCGAAGCCGACGCCGAAAAATTCGTCGGCGCGGGCGAGAGAATTAAGGAAACGCGCGAAGCCTTGCGCGCACCTTTGGAAGCGTTGCACAAAAAGCGCAGACTGGGCGTGTCGGTATACGAGGGCATCGTTTACTATTTGCAGAACAAGTCCGCGCCCGAGCTTGTGAATATCGAAACTACTTTCTACGATTCTTTGACCCAACAAAAATTAGAAGAGTGCGAAAGTATGCTTATGACGGCGCAGGCGGCCGCCAACGAGTGCGGCGGAGTTTACCGTTCGCCGTTCTCGGGAATTAACCTTTCCGAGTGTGACGAGCAGACCAAAAAATCCGTCCTTTGCGCGGCAGAGGTGGTGCTTGCCGAACTCAAACATCTTAAAAACTATCTGGGACTTTTCCTCGATACCTATAATCAGCGCGTAAGCACTTTCACAGTCAAAAAGCTCGAAGGGCTTATAGAGATTGCCAATGTTTTAAAGGACGGCAAACTTTCGGAATTTTTCGAGTGCGAGGAAGAGGCCTTCTACAAATTCTACAACGCAAACCTCAGATACGACAGCGAGGTAAAGCACTGGTTACAGAATTTCAGAAGCCTACCAGATATATCAAAGTATTCGGATAAAATCGAAGAAGAACTCGACAACTGGGGCGAAAACTACCGCTCGTCGCGCGTGCTTCTGAGCGTTATAAAGCGCATTAACCGCTGTGCCGCAAAGCCCGTCAGGGAAAAGGACGAGGTGGAGTGGATTAAACGCGCCTACGAGATAGAGGAAGCAAAAAAGCGCATTTTAACCAACACCCATTTAAGCTCGAACTTCTTAACCATGGGCGGCGGTATTCACGACAAAAAACGCGACGAATTTTTACGGCCTTTGTACAGTCTGCACAAGCTGTGTGCGCAGGTGTTTATGGACTACAACGCGGACGCCTTCAACAGCGTGTGCGTGGGCGCGGCGCAGGGGCAGCTTAAACCCCTTATAATCGGACTTATCGCAGCGGCAACCTCGTTCAATAAAAGCTGCGACCACTTTTTAAATATCGTCAAAGCCGACCCCGAGGACTGCCGCGATTCCGACCTTTTCGAATTCTACAACGGCAAGTGTACGGCGCTTATCGACAATATCGATATGCTGCCCGCGTGGTGTATGTACAAGGCTACCGCAAAGCGCTTGAACGACAGCGGTCTTACGTTTATGACCGACGCAATGGAAAGCGGCAGAATAAGCGGCAAGCAAATTCTTTCCTCGTTCAGGAAAAACGTTTACCGCAACTTTATCCAGACGAATATCCCCGCGGACGAATATTTATCCTCGTTCTCGGCAAACGTGCAGGAAGAAACGGCAAAAAGCTTTTCACAGCTTTTGGAGGAGTTTTCCTCGCTCACGCGTGAAAAACTGCGCTCGGACTTGGTTTCGCGCCTGCCCGCAAGGGAAACGGAAGGCCCGCTCGCGTTGGAGCTTATGGCTTTTCAGCGCAGTATAAAGGGCAATATGCGCGGGCTTAATTTAAGAACGCTTTTCTCGGAAATTCCCGAGCTTTTAAAGGTCGTTGCGCCGTGTATGCTGATGAGCCCTATCACGGTTTCGCAGTATCTTCCCGCGGACTCGAAGCTGTTCGACATAGTCATTTTCGACGAGGCTTCGCAGATGCCCACGTGCGAGGCTGTCCCCTCGCTTGCAAGGGCTAAAAGCGCGGTTATCGTCGGCGACCCCAAACAGATGCCGCCCACGTCGTTCTTCACGGCAAGCGGTCAGGACGAGGACAACCCCGAAACCGAGGACTTGGAATCCGTTTTGGACGACTGCCTCGCGCTCGGCATACCCGAAAAGCACTTAATCTGGCACTACCGTTCTAAGCACGAAAGTCTTATCGCTTTCTCGAATATCACTTACTATTCGTCAAGGCTGTGCACATTCCCCTCGCCCGACGCACTCGACAGCAAGGTAAAATTAAACTATATCGAGGACGGAGTTTACGACAGGGGCGCAACCAAGTGCAACCGTCAGGAAGCCGAAGCATTGGTCGCCGAAGTCATAAGAAGGTTAAAGGACGAGCGGCTCAGAAATTCGAGCATAGGTATAGTTACTTTCAGTACGCCCCAGCAGGTTTATATAGAAAGACTTCTGACCAAAAAACTTGTTGAAAAGCGCCTCGAAGCCGTTGCGTACGACAGGGAAGAGCCGCTGTTTATCAAGAACCTTGAAAACGTACAGGGCGACGAGCGCGACGTAATTTTATTCTCCGTCTGCTACGGTCCCGACAAGTTCGGAAAGATTTCTCTGAACTTCGGACCCTTAAACCAGCTCGGCGGTTGGCGAAGGCTTAACGTTGCCGTGTCGCGTGCAAGGGAGGAGATGGTAGTATTCTCGTCCATGCGCTATTCTATGATAGATATGTCGCGCACGACCTCGCGCGGCGTTGCAGGGCTTAAAGCCTTTCTGGAATTTGCCGAAAAGGGCAGAACGAATATATCCGTACGAAGCGACGAAATAATAATCAACAAGCAGGGCATAGGCAAGTTTATCGCGGAAGAGCTTTCGGCTTACGGCTACGACTGCCGTTGCGACGTCGGCGTTTCAGACTTCAAAATCGACGTTGCGGTCGTCGACCCCAAGAACAAACATAACTTTATCCTTGCAGTGCTTTGCGACGGTCAGCAGAACTTTTCAATAAAGGACAGAACGGTTATGCAGGTGCAGACCTTGAAGCGCAATAACTGGAACGTAGTAAGGCTGTACTCTATAAACTTCTTCAACAACCCCAAACGCGAAATAAAGAAGATAAAGGACTATCTGGACAAACTGACCTCGGGCGGAAAGCCCGTCGCGCTCGACTTTAAAAAGAACTACCGCTTCGCTAAGCTTGACTTAAAGCCCCAACAGCCCGACTATATTTTAAACGGCGCAAACGATGCGGAAGTTATGCGCGTAATCAAAGCGGTAACGGCGGCGGAAGAACCCATTTCGATACAGTTTTTAATCAAGCGCACGCTTGCCGCGTTCGGCATAGCAAAGTACGGAATTAAGCTTGAAAGCAAGCTGCGCTCGCTCGTGGAAAAGTGCGGCTTCGAAAGCTGTGCAATGCTCGGAAGCGTGTACTATTTCAGGGCGGACAAATATTCCTCGTTCGACAGGTACCGCGTGGAAAACGGCACGGTAATGCGCACGGCGGATACCGACTTCACCCCGTACGACGTAATTTCGCTGATAAAGAGCATACTTTTGAATAAGGTAAGTATGTACGCGGACGAGCTTATCCCCGCAGTTTTAAGGGAAATGAAAGTCCCCCGCGCAGGCGATAAACTTGCCTCGTTTGTGTCCGGCTGTATTGACGAGGGAGTTCGCCGCGGCGTATTTATCCGCAGCGTTTCAGATAAAATCTCTATGGCGTAATTTCATAGCATAAAAAAAGCGGCGGCGCGCCTTATGG
>CAMWPZ010000039.1 GCA_947176305.1 uncultured Clostridia bacterium | reverse complement strand
TAATAAGTGAAGGGTTAAATTTCTTTCGGCAAATTTAATGGCATACCCCGAAAAATAACAGGTAAGTGTCCATTTATGGTGAAGGGATTTTGCGAAAACATTGATACGGAGGTATGGATTCAAATGTAGTAAAAAAGGCTTAAAATACCCTAAAAAAGTGAGCAGGTTAAGGTGTAGGCGCGATTTGCCGTCAGAGACGGTTGCGCCCACACCAAAAACTACGGAAGCGGGATACCCGCCTTCGTTCTGAAAGAACAAAAATTAGGAGGAAAATAGTTGGAATTATTTAAGAATTATCCTGACGTTGTGAGCGTTGAACAACTGTCGGAAATGTTACACATCGGACAAGTACTTACTTATCGGCTTGTAAGAAACGGAGATATTAAATCTCGCAAAGTTGGACGCAAGTACATCATCACAAAACAGAACGTGATCGACTTCATCAATAAGGAGGCGGCTTAATGACAGGCAGATTAACAGTTAAAAACGGAAAATACTATGTTGTGATTTCGTATCAAGACGAACACGGAAAGAACAAACAAAAATGGGCGGCTACGGGGTTAGATGCCAAAAACAATAAGCGTGCTGCCGAAGAAGTCATGCGTGAGATTATTGCAAACTTTAAAAACGAAGAATCTCCAATGGCGCAGACAAGAACGATCGCAAAAGAAAAGCTACTTTTCGGGGACTACCTTACGCAATGGATAGAGATTGCTAAACCCAATTTACAGTTGAGTACATATGCTTCTTACAAAATGAAGATAAAGCATATTGCACCTTACTTTAACGAGCGTAAAATTACTCTACAAGGAATAACCCCGACAGACATTCAAACCTATTATGCTTGGCTTTTAGACAACGGCAAAACAATTCAGACCTGCACGCACGATCACGTTATTATTCGTCGTGCATTAGAGATTGCCTATCGCACAGACCTTATACCCGTAAACCCTGCGGCGAAGGTAGAGAAACCGAAAAGTCCGAAGTATGAAGCCAAGTATTACGACCTAAAACAATTAAGAGAATTGTTCGAGTGTCTGAAAGGCGACAAGTACGAGCTTATGTATAAGATGACTGCGTTTTACGGGTTACGCCGTAGTGAGCTTTGCGGAATGAAATGGAACTCTATTGATTTTGATAAGAACACGCTCACGCTCAATTCTTCGGTTGTGCAGACGAGTGTAAACGGCAAGTTGCTACTCATTCGAAAGGACGTAATGAAGAATGCATCAAGCAAACGCACTATGCCACTCATTCCCGAAATAAAAGAAGCCATGCTGAAACTCAAAGAACAGCAAGACAAAAATAGAGCTTATTTTAAGAACGGATATAATCAGCAGTATTTGGACTATGTATGGGTGGACGATATAGGCAAGCTCGTAAACCCGAACACGGTTACTTGCCATTTCAAATCTTTTCTCGCACAGCACGGTTTACCTAAAATTCGTTTTCACGAGTTGAGACACAGTTGCGCAAGCCTTTTAATTGCTTGTGGTGTGAGCATGAAAGAAATACAAGAATGGCTTGGACACAGCGCAATCTCTACTACCGCAGATATTTACAGCCATTTGAACTATTCGTCTAAACTGAACGTAGCGAATACGCTAACAAGCGTGTTCGGCGGTGAAACTATGGTATCGGGGCAACAAGATTCCGCCGAAGCACAAGCCTTGCTAACGGCTTTATTTAAGGGCGCAGAACACGAACAAGCCGAAGGCTCAACAAAGCCCGTAGAAGCCGTTACAGACGAAATTACGCCCATTCCCGAAGAAGAACTCAAAGAAACCGTTAAAACGGATTTCAGCGAAGTTTTAGACGATTTTGATAAATATCTTGCAGAGTACAGGCAAGCGAAAGCCGATATGGAACGGCTTGGCTTTACGGACTACGACGAATACCTTGATTATCTCGAATTTATCAAAAGAAAAGCCGCAAGGAAAAGTGATATGGAGATGTAATAAATTGTCTTTTTTATAATTTTATGATATAATGTACTTAACTTATTAGAATTAAGGAGTAATTATGGTCTTAAATATTATAAATATAATCGCTATAATCGTTATTCCCATTTTTGCGGTGTTAATTGGACAGTGGTTACAAAACAGAAGCGAAAAGAGAAAAGATAAAATGAGAGTATTTACGCATTTAATGTCTTACAGGGCATTTGGATATGTCGACCAATACTCTGTCAACATTTTTAATTCAGTTCCCATAGTTTTTTATGATGACAAAGAAGTTATTGAAAGATACAATATTTATCTCAAATCTTTAAATATAAAGGCAGAAGATATAGAACAAAAGAAAAAAGAAATTGACGATAATAAAACGAAGTTGTTGGAAGCAATGGCAAAAGCTCTTAAATATAAAAATATAGATTGGGAAAGAATACAAAACCCCTATATCCCTATTGGGTTGTTAAACTACATGGAACAAGAAAATACATATAAAAAAGGACAATTGGAAATAGCAAAAGTATTTACTAAAATGACTGATGATACAACGCCAATAGAAGCAGTGAGCCAATATGGTGTTGAAATTGAAAACAGATTAAGACAGCAAAAGGCAAGCAAAAAAGACGAACAGTAAAGAGTTCGTCTTTTAAATAGAAGAACATAAATCAATAGTTCGTTGTAGGTTCTTATTCGTTTGCCGATATTAAGAATAATGCCGATAAGGAATATTATGGGAATCACAAAAGAACAATTCGAATATCTAAGCAATCTATATAAAAACTGCATACAGGATATGCTAAGTCAAAATATGCCTTTTTTCAAGTTCCGTCAACAGCCGATATGGGGATTTATGTTTGACGAACGTATCGCGGTTTTAGGAGTAACAAATAAAGAATCAAATACTGTAAGCTTTAATATCGCCGCAATAGATTTCGCTTTTAGAACTAATCAACCGCTTGTGATAGAACAATTTGCGCTACATGAGTTTAGGCATTTATATCAGTTTGGAGAGATAGAAAGCTATAATAATGGCAATTACGACGGTGCAGAGAACATCGACAAAGTAAAACGTTGGGCGTATGAACACGAGCATTATATCGGCCTGAAAAATAACGGCAACAGTACGGTCAACCAATATTACGATCAAGATTTGGAGTTTGACGCATTTACATTTTCGTATGCGGCAATGCGATTCAAATATAATAGCTTGCCAGAGTATATAGAAATGCCTAAATACTATATAGGAAAGTATGAAGCGATAGCCCAAGAATGGGATAAAAAATTTTCTGAAATATTCAAATGACTATTACTGAGAATTAATACAAAAGAAAAAGTACGAACTCACTTTGACGTGTGTTCGTACAATTACTTTTTGGCGGAGAGAGAGGGATTCGAACCCCCGGATAGTTGCCCATCAACGGTTTTCAAGACCGCCGCATTCGACCACTCTGCCATCTCTCCGTAAGTATTAAGTTATGGGTAGGAGAGTGGGCGAAGGCGGAGCATTCGTCGTACCGAAGCACGGAGTGCTTACCACTCTGCCATCTCTCCGTAGATATTAAGTTATATGGATTGCGCAGACTACAAATATAAACTGTAAGTATTAAGCAACCGCAAAATATTAGGCTACATTTAATATATGCACTGCGCTTTTAACGGGTTATATTCTAACAAAAAGCGGAGGTAATGTCAATTAAAACGCGCGTCGATTTTGTCGGCGCGCGGATATTTATATTTAATCATTGCTTTTTAGCGCGTTCGTTTTTGCGCCTGCGTAAAAGCCTCTTTTTAGCCCTTGCGGCTTCCTTGCTGCGGTTAAACTTTTTGTACTCAACCGAAGCAACCGTCGCAAGATAAATTTGCTTCGCCCCGGCCGATAAAAGCTTTTTCGCCATCGCTTCGCAGGTCGCGCCGGTAGTTAAAACGTCGTCCACGATAAGCACGGTTTTGTCCTTGACCTCATTGCGCTTTGCAACCTTAAAGCAACCTGTAAGATTTGCAATTCTTTGCTTTTTCGTCAGCGTCTTTTGCTCGGGCGTGTCTGCCGTCTTGATAACGGCTTCCTTAATCCACGGCACGCCGATTTTATCGGAAAGGCTTTCCGCAAGCAACCGTGCCTGATTATATCCGCGCCGCTTTTCGGCGCTCTTCGTCATAGGCACGTAAACGATACAGTCGAACGCGGAAAAATCTTTAAGCTTCGAAGCCATAAGCGAAGCAAAATGCTCTTTAAGGTATCCGTTGCCGTTTTTGAATTTCAGCACAAGCTCAGCGCCGCCGTTTTCATAAACGATAGGAGAGGCGGCTTTTTTGAACTTCGGTAAATCCGCCTTGCACTCTAAACAGATTTCGGGGCGAACTGTTTTTCTTCCGCATACGGGACAAACCGCCTTGTCGTTAAAGGTCACCGTTTTTAAACAATCCTTGCAAAGCCGCCCCTCGAAAATTTCAATCCCGCAGATATCGCAGGTAAACTTTTCGGGGAAAAGCATTTCGCCAGCCGCTTTTAAAAACTTTCTCAAACCGCCCATAACCGCCACGCATTATTTAAGATACTTTTTCAAATCGTTCGCCTTGTCAACTCTCTCCCAAGGCAAACCCGATTTTCCGAAATGTCCGTAAGCCGCCGTCTGCGAATAGATAGGCGCACGCAAGCCGAGCTTTGCGATAATGGAGTAGGGGCGAAGGTCAAATTCCTTAACGACGATATCCGCAATTTCCACGTCGGAAAGCTTGCCCGTGCCGTAGGTGTTAACAAAAACCGAAACCGGGTGGGAAACGCCTATCGCGTACGCAACCTGCAATTCAACCTCGTCCGCAAGCCCTGCGGCAACAAGGTTTTTGCAGACGTACCTAGCCATATACGCCGCCGAGCGGTCAACCTTCGTGGGGTCCTTGCCCGAAAAAGCGCCGCCGCCGTGCGCACAACGTCCACCGTAAGTGTCGACGATAATCTTCCTGCCGGTAAGTCCGCTGTCGCCCTCGGGTCCGCCGATTTCAAACCTTCCAGTCGGGTTGATAAAATACTTCGTGTCCTTATCTAAAAGCTTTGAAGGAATAACGCTTATAACATGCTTTAAAATATCCTCTTTTAAAACGCTCTGCGAAACCTTCTCGTCGTGCTGTGCGGAAACGACAACGGTATCCACGCGCACGGGCAAATTGCCGTCGTACTCAACCGTGACCTGCGTCTTTCCGTCGGGGCGAAGATAGGGGAGTAAACCGCTTTGCCGCACTTGTGCAAGCCGTAAAGAAAGCTTGTGCGCAAGCGATATTGGAAGGGGCATAAGCTCCTCGGTTTCGCGGCAGGCATAGCCGAACATCATACCCTGGTCGCCCGCGCCTATCAAATCTTCCAAGCTTCCGCCCGCCTTGTTTTCAACCGAGCTGTCAACGCCCATTGCAATGTCGGGGCTTTGGCTGTGTACGGCAACTGTTATATTGCACTTGTCGTACGCAAACGTGCCGAAGTTATAGCCGATTTCCTTAATGGTCTTACGCGCAATCTTCTCGTAATCAACCTTGGCGGTGGTGGTAACCTCGCCCATAATAAGAAGCCTGTCGTACGCCGCACAGCACTCGATAGCGCAGCGCGCGTTTTTGTCCTGTCTGTATATTTCGTCCACGCACGCGTCGGAAATTCTGTCGCACAGCTTGTCGGGGTGTCCTTCAGTAACGCTTTCGCTCGTAAATAATTTTCTCATAAGTTTTCTCCGTATTAAAAATCTCCCCCGCAAAGCTACGGGGGAGGGGTAAGTTTCGGATATTTTCCCATAGCCTCGGCGTTAGCACCTTGCAAAGCAGGTTGCTGTGTGGTCAACGGGCCGTTCCCTCGCACACTCTTTATAGGTTTATACGCATTATATCACCGCACAAAAATATTGTCAAACAAAAGTTGCCTTTTAATTGTTTAAACGCTATAATATCCGTATGAACTGCTTGTCCTGCCCCGTCGCTTGCGGCGCGGACAGAAAACTGAATTTCGGCGCGTGCGGAGTGAAAGGAGTGAAGATAGCAAAGTATTATCTTCACCCTTTCGAAGAACCGCCGATATCTTTCAAAAACGGCAGCGGCTGCATATTCTTTTGCGGCTGTTCTTTAAAGTGCGTTTTCTGCCAGAATTTCGAGCTGTCGCGCAATACCCGCGGCAAAGAAATTTCCGTGGAAGAGCTTGCGGATATTTTCAAAGAGTTGGAGGCAAGCGGCGCGGAAAATATAAACCTCGTCAACCCCACGCACTATTTAAACGAAATCGCGGCGGCAGTCAAGCTGTACCGCCCGAATATCCCTATCGTCTGGAACACCCACGGCTACGAAACGCTTGAAAGCTTAAAGAGGGCGGACGAGTTTGTGGACATATATTTGCCAGACTTAAAGTTTATCGACGAAGCGCTATCCTCGCGCTACACCGCACGCAAGGATTACGCAAAGTACGCCCTGCCTGCGATAGAGTTTATGGCGCAAAAGCCCTTAAAAATGCGCGCCGACGGCAAAATGCTTGCGGGCTGTATAGTGCGGCACTTAATTCTTCCCCTTGCCGCGTACGATTCTATAAATATAGTTAAATTCGTTTCCACTCTGCCGAAAGATACGTATTTCAGTTTAATGAGCCAGTACACGCCTTTCGGAGAAATAGAAAAGTACAAGGAACTACAGCGCGGCATAACCAAGCGCGAGTATGAAAGGGTGCTTGCCGCCGTGCAAGAATACGGACTTGAAAACGTATTTTTGCAGGATATACAGAGCGCAACGACAAATTATATCCCGCAATGGGACTATTAAAATATTATGTTAATTTCACTTGACGGCGCGGCTTTCGGCTACGGCGACAACTTAATATTCGAAGGCGTTTCGTTTTCCCTGAACGAGGGTGAGCGCACGGGACTTATCGGCGCCAACGGCGAGGGCAAGACCACGCTTATAAAGCTTATTTTGGGCGAGATAGAAGCCGACGCGGGCACGGTGTTTAAAAAGAACGGCCTTAAAATCGGCTACCTCGAACAGAACGGCGGATATACAAGCGGCAACACCGTCTACAACGAAATGCTCGCCGTTTTCAAACAGGACTTCGAAGCTATCGAAAAGCTTTCCGCTCTTTCGTTGCAGCTTTCCGTCACCGACGTAAAGAGCCTCGAATATTTATCGCTGTGCGCTAAAATAGAAAGCCTTGAAAAATTCCTTTCCGCACGCGACAGCTACAACGCGGAAGTGAAAATCAAAACCGTTTTAAACGGCTTGGGCTTTTCCGATATGTATGAAAGAGTTATCGACACGATGTCGGGCGGCGAAAAAACACGCTTGAAGCTTGCAAGGCTTCTTTTGGAACAGCCCGATTTGTTAATTCTGGACGAGCCTACAAACCACTTGGATATATCCACGCTGTTCTGGCTTGAAGAATACCTTCAAACCTTTAAAGGCGGCATATTCGTCGTTTCGCACGACAGGTATTTTTTAGACAGAGTAGTCACGCGAATTTTAGAAATAGAAAACAAAAAGCTTTTCTCGTTTTCGGGCAACTACTCGAAGTACAAAATTTTAAAAACCGAACTTGTCGCAAGACAGCTTAAAGAGTACGAAGCGCAGCAGGAGGAAAGGGCGAAGCTGCAGGACTACGTTGACAGAAACTTAGTCCGCGCAAGCACGACGAAAATGGCGCAAAGCCGCCGCCGACAGCTCGAAAAAATGGAGCTTATCGAAAAGCCCTTCACACCCCGCAAACCGCCCTCGTTCAAATTCGAATATGACACCCAGCCCTACGAAAACGTGTTGGAATTAAATGGGCTTGATTTAACGCGCGGCGATAAGCTTTTAATAAGGGGCGCAAACCTTAAAATTACGCGCGGCAAAAAGGTTGCAATCGTCGGCGAAAACGGCACGGGCAAAAGCTCGCTTTTAAAGGAAGTGTTAAAGGGCAGTCCCAAAATTTCCGTCGGCCGCTTCGTTAAATTTGCCTACTACGACCAAGAGAATATAAACTTAAATTCCGAAAATACCGTGCTTGCCGAGCTTTGGGAACGGCACGTCGGCTACACCCAGACGGAAGCGCGGAGCGCGTTGGCGCGTTGCGGCTTGTTCGCAGAGGATATGCAAAAGCCCGTAAAAGCTCTTTCGGGCGGTGAGCGCGCCAAGCTTGCGCTGTGCGTTTTAGAGTGCGAGCGCGGCAATGTGCTTTTATTGGACGAGCCGACAAACCACCTCGATTTACCCGCGCGCGAAGGGCTTGAAGACGCGCTGAAAAATTTTGACGGTACGCTGATTTTCGTGTCGCACGACAGATATTTCATATCCGCGCTTGCGGACGCGGTTGCGGAAATTAAGGATTGCGCACTCAACTACTTTGAGTGCGGTTATGAAAATTACACCGCGCAGAAAGCCGAAGCCGAAAGAAAAGTTCGTGAAGCGGAGGCGGCTGAAAGATATAAAGCCGCAGCGGTGGAAAAAGAAAGCTCGTACCGCGGTAAAAAGGAGCGCGCCGAAGCCGAAAGGAAGAAACAGCTTGCAAAAGAGATAGAAAAACAGATTTCCGCGTTAGAGGGCGAGGAAGAGCAGATAAACGCTCAGCTTGCCCTGCCCGAAATTGCTTCGGACTACAAAAAAGTAAACGAGCTTTTGGCAAAATTATCAGGAATAAAATTACAGCTCGACGCTCTTTACAAACAATACGAAAGCGTGATATAATACGCTTGTAAGAGGAAAATCTTTATGGAAGAAAACAAGAACGAAGAAGAGAAGGTTATCCGCCACACCATAAACGCAGAGGAAACCTTCACCCTCGCAAAGGACGTGTTCGACCTTCGCTGTGTAATTAAAAATATCTACAACAACCGCGCGGTCATAGCCCGCCGACTGAATATTCTATCACTTTCGGTCAGCCTCGTGTTCACGCTTTTGTACGTCGGGTATATGCTTTTGACGGGGCTTACCCAAAAGCTCGCCCTGCACGCAGAAATCGCGCTGTACTGCCTTCTCGGTGTGTACGCCGTGCTGTTTATCGTGCTTATAATTCTGACGTTTGTCGGCTCGGGCGCAAAGGCAAAGAATATCCGCAAGATAAACAAGACGCTCTCTATTTTCAGAATATTGGTCAGAACACTGTCGCTCGCTTTGACGATAGTCGCGCTCGTTTTCGCGACCTCGGGCGGCGGCTTAGCCGCGAAGAATATCGCGCTCGACGTAGTGCTTATTATCATTTCGATAATCTGCCTTATAGTGCAGGCTATTCCGCTTTTATTCGGCGGACTCGGCAAGCTTGCACGCTGGCTGTTATCCCCCGTAAAAATCAAGCACCGCTTTTCAACCGTCGCGCTCGAATGGTACGAACTCACGGTAACAAACTCGTCGGATATAAAGTCGGTCAAACGCGTTTCGAAGAAATATCACGACGAAATCGGCATCTGCCTCGACAATCTTTTAATTCCCGCGCTCGGCAAAAAATACGTTTCCACAATAAAGTCCTCGGCAATATTAAGCGTGACCGAACGGCTTTCGGAAGAGGACAGACCGCTTGCGGAAGGCGTGCTTAAAAACATCTTTGCGTACGCAACGGAATGCGGCTACGTCACTTTCGACCCCTGCCGCGACTTGCACTTCGAAGGCAGTATCGAGGAAGAGGAAAAGCCCAAGGGCGGCATAAAAGGCAAGCTTATGAACCTCGGCAAAAAACTCGGCAAATCTATGCTCGATAAGTACATAGACAAATCAACCTCGGATAATTAAATAAAATAAAGCCGCCGCGTTGCAAACGCGGCGGCTTCTTCTATATCGATATTTTAAAATTCAAGGCTCTTTTCGATATATGCGTCAAGCTCGTCTATTTTAATTCTTACCTGCTGCATGCTGTCGCGATCGCGCACGGTCACGCAACCGTCCTCGAGAGTTTCAAAGTCAACGGTAATGCAGTACGGCGTGCCTATTTCGTCCTGACGGCGGTAACGCTTGCCGATAGACCCCGTCACGTCGTAGGTCACGGAATACTTCTTCGCAAGGTTTTTGTAAATCTCGTCAGCTTTGTCGGAAAGTCCTTTCTGCAAAGGAAGCACTGCGGCTTTATAGGGCGCAAGGAAGGGGTGCAGGTGCAAAACAGTTCTTACGTCGTTTTTCTCCGCGTCCAGAACTTCCTCGTCGTATGCGTCGGTTAAAAGCGCCAAAACGCACCTTTCCGCGCCGAGCGACGGCTCGATAACGTAGGGGATATATTTCTCGCCCGTCACGGGGTCGGTGTATTCCATATTCTCGCCGCTTTCAGCCTGGTGCTGTTTCAAGTCGTAATCGGTCCTGTCGGCAATTCCCCACAGCTCGCCCCAGCCGAAAGCAAAGTTATATTCGAAGTCCGTCGTCGCCTTCGAGTAGAAGCAAAGCTCTTCGGGCGAGTGGTCGCGAAGCTTCAAATTTTCTTCCTTCATACCGAGCGAGAGGAGGAAGTTTTTGCAGTAATCCTTCCAGTACCCGAACCACTCCAAATCCGTTTCAGGCTTGCAGAAAAATTCCAACTCCATCTGCTCGAATTCGCGCACGCGGAAAATAAAGTTACCGGGGGTTATCTCGTTGCGGAACGATTTACCTACCTGACCTATGCCGAAGGGTACGCGCATACGCGACGAACGCGTAACGTTCTTGAAGTTTACGAAAATTCCCTGCGCCGTTTCGGGGCGGAGGTAAACGGTGTTCACGCTGTCCTCGGTAACGCCCTGGAAGGTCTTAAACATAAGGTTAAATTTTCTTATCGGCGTAAAATCGCTTTTACCGCAAACGGGGCAGGCAATTTTTTTCTCGGAAATAAACGCTTCCAACGCGTCGTTATCCATGCTTTCGACCTTTAAATCGAGCTTATGCTTCTTGCAGTAATCTTCCACAAGGTTATCCGCACGGTGGCGCGATTTGCAACTTTTGCAGTCCATTAAAGGGTCGGAAAATCCGCCGAGATGTCCCGAAGCCTTCCACGTTCTCGGGTTCATAAGTATCGCGCAGTCAAGCCCCGTGTTGTAAGGGGTTTCCTGCACGAATTTTTTCCACCAAGCCTTTTTAACGTTGTTTTTGAATTCAACGCCCAAAGGGCCGAAGTCCCACGTGTTCGCAAGTCCGCCGTAAATTTCGCTTCCGGGGAATATAAAGCCCCTGTTTTTGCACAGCGCTACAAGCTTTTCCATAGTGACGGCTCTCTTTTTCTCAGCCATAATTTTCTCCTTTGCGCACGGGATAGCGGCGCACTCGCTTAAAAGTCGGTTAAAGTTTTTATTTATTTTATAAAAAATCGCCGTTTAAGTCAAGTAATATGCGAGTATTTGCAGGGTGTAGGCGGTAAAATTGGTAAAAAATAATTTTATAAAATTGCCGTTTAAAAGATATACAATTTACCGCCGCATATGATATAATAAGCATATTAATATAAGGCGAAGAAGGTGTAAAATGCTCTCCGATATTGAAATTGCAGAAAGCTGCAAAATGCAGGATATCCGTGAAATCGCAAAAAAACTTAAAATCGACGAGGACAAGCTCGAACTTTACGGCAAGTACAAAGCCAAAATAGACCTGAAAAAAGTCAACCCCAAATCCAAGCTTGTGCTCGTAACCGCAATCAACCCCACGGCAAGCGGCGAGGGTAAAACCACCGTTTCCATAGGTCTTGCCGACGCAATGAGTAAGATTGGCAAAAGCGTGTGCCTCGCTTTAAGAGAGCCTTCCTTAGGCCCCGTATTCGGAATTAAAGGCGGTGCGGCAGGCGGCGGATATGCGCAGGTTGTGCCTATGGCGGATATAAATTTGCACTTCACGGGCGACTTGCACGCAATCACCGCGGCAAACAACCTTCTTTGCGCAATGATAGACAACCACATTTTACGCGGCAACTTGCTCAATATCCAAGAGGTGACTTTCCGCCGCTGTATGGATATGAACGACCGCGCTTTAAGGGATATAACCCTTAACTGCGACGCGGGCACAATGGCTAACTGCAAAAGCTTTACGAGGAAGGAAAGCTTTGAAATTACCGCCGCAAGCGAAATTATGGCGGTACTGTGCCTTGCAACCGATTTGGCGGATTTGAAGAAGAGAATAGGAAATATAGTCGTCGGCATCGACGGAGAGGGCAACTTCGTCCGCGCTAAACAGCTTAAAGCCGACGGAGCAATGGCAACCCTTTTAAAGGACGCTATAAAGCCCAATCTCGTGCAAACTTTGGAAGGCACGCCTGCAATAGTCCACGGCGGTCCGTTTGCAAATATTGCGCACGGCTGTAACTCCGTCCGCGCAACCTATACGGCAATGACGCTTGCCGACTACACCGTAACCGAAGCCGGCTTCGGCGCGGACCTCGGCGCGGAAAAATTCCTCGATACCAAGTGCAGAATAGCGGGCATTCAGCCCGACTGCGTTGTAATCGTCGCAACCGTAAAAGCGTTGAAGCTTCACGGCGGCGCTGACAAGAGCAACTTATCAGAAGAAAATATCCCCGCGTTAAAGGCGGGACTTCCCAACCTTTTGAAGCACATTGAAAATATCGTCAACGTCTACAAAAAGCCCTGCGTTGTCGCAATGAACAGATTTATCACCGACACTCAGGCGGAAATAGACGAGGTGTTAAACGCCTGCAAAAACTCGGGTGCGAAAGCCGTTTTCTGCGACGTGTTCTTAAAGGGCGGCGAAGGCGGTAAAGAGCTTGCCGAAGAAGTCGTCAAATGTTGCGACAAAAAGAGCGAGCTTCACTTCGCTTATAGCTTGAACGACAGCGTTGAAAAGAAGGTAAACGACATAGTCAAAAACGTTTACGGCGGCGACGGTGCGGAGTTTTCTGACAAGGCGCAGGAAAAATTGAAAGCGCTTGAAAAGAACGGCATAAAGGGCTTGCCCGTAATTATCGCAAAAACGCAGTACTCGTTATCCGACGACGCGAAAAAACTTTCAAGGCCCACGGGCTTTAAAATAAAAGTGAGGGATATAATTTATAAGGGCGGCGCAGGCTTTATCGTAGCCGTTGCGGGCGAAATTATGCTTATGCCCGGCCTTTCCAAAACCCCCTCGGCAGAACATATCGACGTAGACGACAACGGCAACATCACTGGCTTATCTTAAAACGATTAACGGCGCGCGCAAAAATCGCATTTTTTGCAAGCGCACACAATTTGCGCATACTTGCGCCTCAGCAGGTGAATTTGCGCAATTATATAATTGAGCGCCCCTAAAATTGTGCAAAGAGGGCAGCGCCCTCAAATTCACGAAAAATCGCAGGCTCGTCGTAGCCGAGATTTTTGTGAGGAGGATTTTTATGACTTTACCCGAAGCATCAAACTTCATAGAACAGATTATAAACGAGGAGCTGGAAGCAGGCAAATTCCAAAGCCGCGGCAACGCAATTCAGGTGCGCTTTCCGCCCGAGCCTAACGGCTATCTGCACATAGGTCACATTAAGGCAATGTGCATAAACTTCGGCGTTAAGGAAAAGTACAACGGCAAACTCAATCTCCGTATGGACGATACCAACCCCGCCAAGGAAGATTACGAATACGTAAATTCCATTGTTGATGCAATCAAATGGCTGGGCTTCGAGTACGATAAGCTTGTGTTCGCTTCCGACTATTACGACAGACTTTACGAAATAGCAGAAAAGTATATACTCGACGGCAACGCATACGTCTGCGACTTGTCAGCGGAAGAAATAACCGCAACGCGCGGCACCTTGACGGAGGCGGGCACGCCCTCACCGTACAGGGAAAGAAGCGTGGAGGAAAACTTAAAGCTTTTCCGCGAAATGAAGGCGGGCAAATACCCCGACGGTGCAAAGGTCCTGCGCGCAAAGATAGATATGGCTTCGCCCAACGTAAATATGCGCGACCCCGTGGTTTATCGCATAGCTCACGTTCCGCACTACCGCACGGGCGACAAGTGGTGCATTTATCCCATGTACGACTTTGCGCACCCCGTATCCGACGCGATAGAGGGCATCACGCACTCGCTGTGTTCGCTTGAATTTGAAAACCACCGTCCGCTCTATAACTGGTTCGTGGAAAAGGCGGGTTTTGAAGCGCCGCGTCCCAGACAGATAGAATTTGCGCGTCTGAACATTACCAATATGCTGAGGGCGATACGCTACCTTAAAAAGCTCGTTGACGAAAAATTCGTCCGCGGTTGGGACGACCCCCGTATGCCCACGGTAATGGGCTTGAAAAAGCGCGGCGTTCCCCCCGAGGCTTTAAAAAAATTCTGCGCCGACGTGGGAGTGGCAAAAGCTTACTCGGTAGTAAATCAGGCTCAGCTCGATAGCTGTATTCGTGATAACTTAAACGAGAACGCAGAACGCGCAATGGCGGTTTTAAACCCCGTGAAGCTCACCATAACCAACTACACGGGCGAGGAAGAGCTTGACTTTGAAATCAACCCCACCAAGGAAAACGGCGGCACGCGCAAAATCAGATTTTCGGGCAGCGTGTATATCGACGGTGACGACTTCTCTTTAAACCCTCCTCCCAAGTACAAGCGCTTGCAAAAGGGCGGCACCGTTCGACTTAAAGCCGCGTATATCGTGCGCTGTGACGACGTTAAGCTTAATAAGAGTGGTGAAGTGGAAGAAATTTTCTGCACCTACTTCCCCGAAACCCGCAGCGGCTCGAACCTTCCTTCCGAGGTCAAGGCAAAGGGCGTAATTCAGTGGGTGGACGCAAAATACGGCAAGGACGTCGAAATCAGGCAGTACGAGCCGTTA
>CAMWPZ010000038.1 GCA_947176305.1 uncultured Clostridia bacterium | reverse complement strand
AGTATCAGATTCCGATTCTGAGGGTCGCAAGTTCGAATCTTGTCGGGTGTACCAAACCGGTTGGTCGATATGTCACTTTCATATCGACCAACTTTTTTTTCATTCTTTGGGGCAAAATCGGGCTTTTTAGTCCTAAAATTCGCCCTTAGGCGTGGACTAATATCAAAATTAAGTGTTCGTACAGTCAATTTTTATTACCAAGAACAAAAGTGTTTTTTTGTCCAACTAACTTCCAACTCAATTGGACAAAAAGACTCGCCCGGGCAGACTTGAATGTTGCGTAGTATAAGTATTTTATGTTTCATAGCCCCACACTACATTTTTAATTCCATGAGACCAATCATCATTCCACTCGTTAGGTTTTGATTGTGATTTACAACATACTGTAAGATTACTGCAACCACTGAAAGCATCGTGTCCGATGCTCATTACACTGTTCGGTATTACTATGCTTGTTAAACTACTACATCCGCTAAATGCATAGTCCCCGACACTTTTTACATTACTTGCAATAGTAACATTAGTCAAACCATCACAACCAGCGAATGCATATTTACCAATGCTTTGTACGCTGTATAATGTAGTTTGATATGGTATAATTACACTTGACAAACTACTACAACCGTAGAATGCATAGTCTTTTATGACGGTGATACCAATCGGTATAGTTAAATCAGTAACTAATTCATTGTTAAGATATAGGTTGTGTGCATAATATAAAGGGTTTGCATCATAATTATCAAACGATACATAGCACCATAACGACAAGTTAGAAATATATACTCCTGTTAGATTAGTGCAACCACTGAATGCAGAGCGTGAAATATCGGTAATATATTCTGGTATAATCGCATTTGTCAAAGTCTTGTCTTTAACCCCATATATACGGCATATTGATGTATTAGACGTAAATATATAATTTTGCATTTCGGATTTTATGGTGAACTGTGCTGTTATATTATCGGCTATTTCACAGCTATAATCTTGATTTTGTGACAATAATGTTTCACCTATATACCAACCGTCGAAATCATAACCTCTATATGCGGTTGCGATTGTATCAATCGTAGTACCGTATTTATAGGCACCTGCATTTGTAATGCTTCCACCAGCAGTATATCCCGATAAAGCATATGTATTTCTTGTGTAATAAACCTGTAACACGCTGTCTCCGTCGGCGTTTATGTTGCCGCTTATAGTGCTTTTGCTTGGATTAAAAGTAAAATGATTGATAGTATTTACTTCGACAGTTGCTGTTGTATCAGTAGTTCCTTTTAAACTCTGTGTTTCGGAAAGCGTATAATCGTCATCGTCGAGATTTTGCAGGTAATATTCAACTTTATAAGGAGTATCGGTATTTGCAGTAAACACCGCATTAAATTCCGTATCTTGCGTTATCGCATAAGGGAAAATTGCGGGCGTACCGTTTACCGTCCAATTCGTAAAAGTATATCCTGTTTTTTCTGGAGTCTGTTTGTTTATTGTGCTATCTTCTTCAACCTCCTGTGATCTAATAGGGCTACCGCCGTTGGTATTGTATGTAACGGTGTGAATGGGGCGACGGCGAATCGTGACTATAAATAGCACCGCATTGTATTCATTTTGCGCGAAAATATAAAATGTATTATCGCCAATATTTAATGTAACGGTTTTGGTAGGAATAATCTGAATGCCACCTAAATCGGTGCTAACTGTATAGGTAGTGTTGTTATTTGCAGTTATTTCCTTAATGAACGAAAAAGCTTGGGTGTCGTTCGACACTTTGCCGTAAACGATATCGTTTTCACCGAGCTGTAAAGTATTGAAAGTAAGCAACGCTGTCGTATAACCGCAGATGGAACATGCACCGTTTTCGCCTAATGTATTGTGGGTTACTTTATCTTTTATTATTCTATCGCAATTTGCAACCGAACACTCTTGCCAATGAGTTGTTTCATCGTGCTTTAACGAGTAATTATGCGTGTGTTCGCCATTCGGTTTTACGGCTTTGCATTTTTCACATTCTTCATTCGTGCCATAAATATGATTTTCAATATTTATATTCGGAACGTCGCAACCCGATACCAAGCAATGCTGTTTATGCGTGCCGTCGCCGTTGTCAACCCATTGATAGTCGTGCTTATGTCCCGAAAGAGAATTATTATTGCTTGTGCATGCGGAAAGACCGAATAATAAGCACAATGCACAAAGTAGAGACAAAAGCGTAATAAGAATATTCTTTTTCATAAATCCTCCGTAAATAAAAAAGTGCGCCAGCCGAAGCCAACGCACGAAAAACGCAAACTCCGAACTGTCGCCAAACAATTATTACGCAGTATGGATTTCGTTCCAATATTCACGTAAAAGGAATTTGCATTTTTGCCTAATTCAAAACGCAAATAGGGAACGAAATATACATTAAAATAAAAAATACCCATACTCCTAATTAGGGTGTAATAATTGTTTGGCATAATCAATATACCATAATTTCAACGAAAAATCAAGCGATAAAGCGTGTTGTCGGGATGCCCAAAAATAAGTCGCAACAGAGCTCATATTCAACTTAATACGTTTGATTTAGAAGAGTTTCTATCAGGTGCAGTTTGTGCCTTTCTTGTTAGGTTTAAAATGATACTTGCTTTTTTAGCAAAATGTGCTATAATAATTATAAAAAATTTAAAGGTTAATGAGAAGTTTCAATGGGAGATAAGTTTTTTTGTTATTTAGATATACTGGGATTTTCTAATCGTATTATGGATCATCCTACGGAATTTGCTTTAGATTTACTCATCAATTATAATACGGTTTTACGTGATAAATTTTTGGAGGAAAAAATTCATCCTGCAAATAAACATAGTTATAAGAAATTAAGAGAAATATCGGAACGAAATTCCGTATCGAGTTTTAAAGAATTTATTACACAGAGCGATAGTATTTTTATCGTATCTGACGATGCGGATGTATTTATAGAACAAATATCTTCATTCCTGTGTGATAGCTTTGATTTTAATTCAGACGCATTTTTAAATATGAAGGATCCGCTCTGTCCTGAAAAAGTTGATTATACTATATTTGACGCACAAGGTAAAATCCACAAACAAGAGCGCATGGATTATCCGTTAATAATGCGAGGCGCAGTGTCTTATGGGGAGGTTATTATAGGTGCAACGCCGTATATTCATAATGGGGAATTATCTTATATTGCTACCTGCGGTGGCAAAGCGGTTGTAACCGCGGTTAAAATGGCAGAGATTCACGGTTATGGTCCTTATTTGTTTATCGATGAAAAGTTTTTTGATAAATTAAGCGACGATAAAAAAAGATATGTTGGAGAAATAGATAATCGCAAATATTTTTTATGGCCTATTTGTTTTATAACAGACAGAGAAAATTATGAAATAGCAAAAATGAACGAAATAAAAACCACATTGATAAAAGCCTTAAATTTGTTCAAAGCCTACTATAATACTAAAGTTGAAAAATATTATAGAGATTTTTTAGACCTATGCATTCAGTCCTTTAAAGCGTTATTTGATAATGAACAAATAGATTCAGATTTAAAAGCAATAATTCGAGAACAAAATATTGATTGGCTCATGTTTAAACTACCAATTGAGTTTTGAACCATTATAGATTAGTAGTTTTGACACGTGCTCGTGTACTCATTTTTTGTTGAAAAAAACTACTTTTGGTTAAACAAACTATCGGAAAAGGGGTGCTGAATTTATTTAAAAAATATTTTGCCGCGCAGTTCGCTAGGCGCTCGGCGTAGCCGAAGCCCGTGCGCGTAGTCCGCGCACAATCTTGTCGGGTGTACCATTTAAAGCCTATATTGAACTGATAAAAGTTTGATTTAGGCTTTTTATTTGCTGTTTTCTCAATGTTCATTGCATTGTTAATCGGACAGATGTGGTTTATGCCGCGAAGCCGAAAATGACAAGAAATTTGGAAATATGTATTGCTGAATTACAAAAATAATAGTATAATCATATTAGAGTATTAATACCACGCTAATAATGGAGGGGAAAAGTGATAATAGATCATATTGCCTTATATGTAGAAAATTTGGAAAGAGAAAAAGAATTTTTTGAAAAATATTTTGGCGGAAAAGCAGGATGCAAATACCATAATCAACAAACAGGATTTTCATCTTATTTTATCAATTTTGAGAATGGAGCAAGACTTGAAATTATGAATATGCCGAAATCAAAGCAAGATGAAAACTGTTATAAGATGATAGGTTTTGCGCATATCGCTTTTCAAACAGGTTCAAAGGAAAATGTCAAAGCATTGACCGAGAAACTAAGAGCGGACGGTTTTTCGGTTGTTAGCGAACCTCGCACAACCGGCGACGGGTATTTTGAAAGTTGTATTGCGGACTCGGAAGGTAACCGTATTGAGATTACAGTGTAATCTGTTAATTCACAAAATACTAAAAGTTAACATATTAATTGAAAAAAATAATACAAGCCGATTTGGTTCAACTTACGTTATTAGTGGTATGCCAAAGCCCCCACGGAAGTGGGGGCTTTGCTATACTTGCAAGAAACGCGCGGCTATGAAATATTCTTTGCGGAATATGGAATGCGTTTTTCACTCCATAGGCGAAATCGATTTCATTCAGAATTGAATGTTTGAGGTGTTGTGAATTACATATAGTTTTTTAATCCGTCGCTGTATAGTTGTCGGAAGGTATCTCTTAACGATTGAGGCTCCAATATTTCGGCTTGCCCTGCAAAGCGAAAGAAAAAGTAGATAGCTTGCATTTCGGAACAACGGAACACCAATATATCTGCATCTTTTCCGTCACTTTCGTATTCAACATCTATGTGCATAGGGCGGTGTATTACCGAATACATGTAGCTCAATATGCCTCGCTGAGTTAGTCTCACCTTTACTGTAACCTTTTTCTCTTTAATAAACGTAGGTCCGAATTCCGCTAAACCTTCGGTTATTTCTTTAATGCGGTGTTCTGGTAGTGGCGTCGATTTGGTTTTTAGTTTGTTAACCTCTTTTATCCTTGATAAACGCAGGGAATCGATGCGTCCGTCTTCGTGTATACAAACCAAATATTGAAACGTGCCTTCTTTTGCGGGGGCAATGCAAATCGGAGAAACGGTATACATATCGTCAAATGCGTAAATAACCGAGAGTTTTCTTCCTTCGGAAATTGCTGTGTCGATAGGTTTTATTACGCTGTTTTTTAAAATGAGTTTTTCCCGTTCGATAAACGGCAATCTTGCATACGTTTCAAGCAAGCACTTTATAAACTGTGAACACTCGAATTTTTTGATTTTCGTAACCCCTGTTAATTCTATATTTTGCTGATAGTGCATGTCCCAGCTGTTAATCATTTTCAATGTTTTTGTATTTAATCGAGCTAAATAGTAATTGCCGTCTTTGTAATTTAATAAATCCGTGTTTAGCGCAAAATCGCCTTCAAAGTTTTGAATAAGCATATTGATAAATTGATTTTGCGTCCAATGATCGTCCGCCGAGTCTTCGAAAATTCGGAGGTCGCTTTCAAAAATAACTTTGTATGCCAAGTTTGACAGATTGATGCGGACACGGTCATTGATTTGATAAAACTTAACGGTAAACTCTTGCATAAATAAATACCTCTAAATTATCTGTTACCAATATGGTAACAAATATGGTCGAAAAACGCAAGAAAAACACCGTATTTGGTAACAAAAATCTTTTGTAATGTCCTTTTCTTTTTCTTTTGGACGTGTTATAATGAATTTATCAAACCGAGGAGGTAAATATGAATCGTTATTTCGCGGTAGAAACAAAGTGCGGACATGTCGGAAAAGATAAATGTATTTTTATATGGTTTGCGGTTAAAGCGGAAAACGGCAAGGCTGCCGCTGCGAGAGCGCGTGGATATAAGCGTGTTAAACATCATCACAAATATGCGATACGGCAGGTGCGTGAAATATCGTTTGAGGAATATGTTCAATTAAAACTTGTAAATACAAACGACCCGTATCTACAATGCAAGAACGTTCAACAGCAGCGCGCTATAGAACATTTTGAAGATCGTATAGAATCGGACGAGGACTTACTGTCAAAAAATAATAAGCGAGCTACACGTAGGGATACGGCGTATTTATTGAAAAAGAATGAGATCAAGACCAGAGACGCACTCCGCCAAATTCAAGACAATGATTACGATGACGATATTGCGGCATAGGATTGATTGTGATATACTACATAGGCGACACACACTTTGGGGATAAGCGCGTAATGGAGCTTGCGGGCAGGCCGTATTGCTCCGCCGAGGAAATGGACGACGATCTTGTGCGCAAATGGAATGGGCGAGTAAAAGACGACGACACGGTATACGTTTTGGGCGATTTTGCATTTGATGACGCTTCGGCGCAAGTAATCGACAAACTGTACGGCAAAAAGATTTTGTTGATTGGCAATCACGACGACGTTTTATCGTCGGAAACGTTACGTAAGTTTGATTGCGTTAAGACGATAGATACAATTAGCGATTGTGAAAGAAGCGTATGCTTGTGCCATTACCCGTTATTGAGCTATCATAATTCGATTTACGGGGGATATCATGTTTTCGGGCACATTCACAATAATCCCAACGACAAAGCATTTCATTTACAGCGACAGTTGCCAAACAGCTTTAATTGCGGCGTCGACGTGGTCGGATTTACGCCGAGAACGCTAGATGAATTGATTGAATTCAAGAAAGGAGGTAAAATATGAACGATAAAATAGTTTTGTTCGATTTATTCGATACGTTGTTAATAAAGGTTTGGTTCGATTACGACAAGGCGTTGAGTTGTCTTGCGGACAAGTATTTCGGGCGCAAAGACGAGCTATTCGTACTTGCAAAAGAATACCGAGAAAAATATATGCTTGACCGCAATGAAACCCATACGGAAACAGGCTTTTCCGATCAGTTAAAATACTATGAAAAGCATTTAGGAAATAAGTTAAGCAAACCTTATTGCGACGTAGAATGGGAAATCTTTTCGATTTGTCGGGAGGAAAAACTTGCCGACGGGGCAATCGAACTGCTTGCTTATTTGAAAACACGCGGTTACAAGCTTGCCGTATTGAGCAACAGTATATTTTCTTCTGCAACGTTAAAAAAATATTTGAACGGCTTCGGGCTGTTGGCTTATTTCGACGAAGTTATTTCCAGTGCGGATATTCTGTATAGAAAGCCGTCGACGAAAGCGTTTGATGCCGCGCTTGAAAAATTAGGCGCTAAGGCAAGTCCTAATATACATTTTATCGGAAATAAACGCGATAAAGATTATGAGGGCGCGCTGGCGGCGGGATTGACGCCGATTTTGGTGACCGACCGTTCGCTCTTGCAAATTAGGGAGTTTTTCGAACAAACATATCTTTATGTAAATTCCATATCGGAACGCGAATCTCTGGTAGACGGCCCGGGGCTTAGAACCGTCATATATTTTCAAGGTTGCAAGCGCGCCTGCAAAAACTGTCACAACCCGTCTACTTGGGCGTTATCCGAAGGAAAAAGATATACCGTCGAAGAGCTTGCGAAACTAATCCGAAATAAGGCCGCAAACAAAAAAATAACGTTGTCGGGCGGCGAGCCGCTTTTGCAGGGGAAGGCAATCGAAAACTTATTAGAGTGGTTGTCGGATTTTGATATTTGTTTATATACGGGCGGTGATTTTGACGATATATCCGATACAATGAAAAACCGTCTTCATTATATAAAAGTCGGAGCTTTTGATAACACGTGTAGGACAACGATAAAACCCTTTGTGGGTTCTACTAATCAGGAATTTATAAATTTACGGAGTGGAAAATGAAGCAAACATCTAACGACAATGCCGCCAACCGAACAAGCTACGTGGGCGAGGTTTACAGCGTAGGAGAGAAAAAAGTAAAAAGCGCTGTACTGGACGAGCTGCCACCCGAGTGGGCGGCTTTACACCGAGACGGCTATATTCATATTCACGATTTGGACGCATACGGTAAAACTTATAACTGTTTGACGTTCGATTTTTTGCGAGAGTTTCCTTATCGGCAATTCGACGGACTGACCGATACCGCAAAAATCATTCGGCTTTTCGGCTACATTAAAACGCTGTTCGCCGACATGGGGAATGAGCAGTCGGGGGGGATGGCTTTTGCGAATTTCGATAACGATATAGCGGCGGTTTATAAAAATCTCGGCGTACAAGACAATGCGCAAAACCGTGAAATTACGGCGGCGTGTATAGCCGATTTGATTCTTTGGTGCAACAACACCCACACGCGCATGGGGCAAACAAGCTATTACGTAACTTTAAATATAGGGCTCGCAAATAGCGAGTTTGCAAGATTTATAGCCTATTCTGTTATTGACGAGTTTGAAAAACTGGGCGCTATCGTATTTAAACCGAACATAGTCTTTAAAGTGGCGCAGGGCGTCAACCGTTTTGAAACGGATAATAATTTCGATTTATTTCAAAAGGCGCTTTTATGTACGGCGAAGAAAATGATACCTACATATCTGCTTTGCGACTGTTCGCAAGATAAAGAAGTGTCGCCCGAAAAGCTTTCAGTTATGGGTTGCCGAACTCGCGTTGTTGCTGACATGTTCGGGGAGCAAACGGCTATCGGCAGGGGAAATATAGCAAACGTAAGCATCAACCTGCCACGGCTTGCTTTGGAAATCAACCGCGATTTTCCGAATGAATCGGCGGACGAAAAAATAGAGCGATTAAAACAGAAGTGGACAAAAATCGCCGATATTGTTACGGAAATTTTGATTGACCGATACAATAAAGTTTGTTCGCATGATTGTTCGGATTTTCCGGTAAATTGTAAAAGGCAAATGTGGTGCGTGAACGTACAAAATATGCAAGACGTATTCAAGCATGGCACCTTGTCTATCGGATTTATAGGACTTTCCGAAACGATTGAACTTATAACGGAAAAAAGGTTTTATGCGGATAATCAAACGTATACGCTTGCGCTTGATTTTGTTAAATTTATGCGCGACTATTGTGACGGGCAATGTAAAAAACAAAATTTGAATTTTTCTTTGCTTGCAACGAGCGGGGAATTGATAAGCGGGAGATTTATTGAAATCGATAAGTCCTTGTTCTCTTGCGGTGCAAATATTTTGGAAAAAGGTTTTTATACAAACTCATTTCATGTCAACGTGGATAGCGGGATTTCGGCAAGAGAAAAACTGAAAAAAGAAGGCCCGTTCCATGCTCTTTCTAACGGCGGAAGCATTTCGTATATCGAGCTGAACGAGGCTCCTATCGGAAACGATGAGGGATTGCGCGAGCTTGTGGAGGAAGGCATATCGGCAGGCGTGCGTTATTTGGGTATCAATTTTCCGCTCGATTCTTGTAACGGTTGCAATATAAGCGGGGTGTTCGATATTTGCCCTGTTTGCGGCAGTAACGACGTAACGCATATCCGTCGTGTAAGCGGATATCTTGAAATTTTGGACGGATTTACAAACGGCAAAAAGAACGAAGCCAAAACAAGAACGAGCAATTAAGGAGGTAAATTATGCATATAGCGATTGAAGGAATAGACGGCGTCGGAAAGAGCACGGCGGCAAAAAATCTTGCAAACGAGTTGGGCTTTCAACTAATTGAAAAACCACTGCACTACTTATTCGACGCAGACGGAACGGATAAGAATTATATTCGTATCCGCGACGAAGTTAACAAAAGTAAAAATAAAACCTTTACGGGTTGGTTTTACGGCTTAGGCAACATTTATCTCTACGAAAAATTCAAAGGGAAAAATATAATTACCGACAGGCATATTTTGTCGAATTACTGTTGGAGCGGAGATGAAAGCACCGACTATATTTTCGATGCGATTTATAAAGCCACTGGCGCACCCGACTTTACGTTTTTGATTTACGCAGATCCGAAAGCGGTTGAAAAGCGGTTGAAAAGCAGGGATAGAAACGACCCCGACTTAAAGAAAGTCGCTTATATCCCGACGGCTTACGAAAAAATGCAAAGAGTATTAAAAAGATACGGTATGTCGGGAATGATTATTGATTCTACCGACTTAACGGAAGCCGAGGTTGTTGATACTATGAAAAAAGAACTCGTCAAAAGAGGTATAATCGATGGCTGATAAAACAAAAGACACCTTGTTTATCGATATGAAATATATAATCTTGTATCGGAAATTGGGCTATGACGAAATTGCTCCCGACGTATTCGAATACCGATACGACGATACGGATATAACGATATATTCCGAAGAGCAACGGTTTGAATTTAAAGGGGAGAGCTACCCGCTGCTTCAATACAAGGACTTTGTTTTGTTGGAGGCGATTGACCGTTTACTTAAAAAGGGCTATCCCGCCGCGACCGTGTCTCTAAATTATTATCCTTACGATTTGGCGATTTTACAGGAAAACGGCGCGCTGTATTGCGGTATTTACGCCGCCGCATGGGGTAAGGAATATAATGCGCTTGTATCGGGCTTTATCCGAAAAAACGATAATATAGAGTGTCTGTATACGTCGCAGCTTTCGGGCGGGCTTGTAGATTATCAGTCGAAAATCTTTGCTTATGGGCAGGAGTTTTATATTGGCATATTCGAAAAAACGATATCGCGGTATAATCGTGTTTTTTCTACGGCTTGCGACAACAAAAAGTATCCCGACGAGTTTTCGGTTAAGAACGGCGAGTTGTTAAAGTATTTAGGTAATGATTCGGTGGTGCATGTTCCCGAAGGAATTACGCGTGTGGGCACGGGTGCGTTTTGGAACAATTTGCGAATAGAAAAAGTTATTTTGCCTGAAAGCGTAACGTGTATTTGCGGCGACGCCTTTGTATATTGCGAAAACTTGAAAGAGGTTAATATCCCAAAAGGCGTAAGCGAAATGGGCGACGATCCTTTTGCAGGTTGCCTTTCGATTGAGATAGACAATCGCAGTCCGTATTTCATTTACGAGGATGGGGTGTTGTTTGACAACAAAAAGAAATTTTTGATTCATTACACCGCAAGCAAACCCGACACGGAATATATAATTCCCGAAACCGTGACTTGGATTGGCAAACACAGCTTTTATAAATGCGTAAACCTACGGGTTGTAACGATTACAAACAACGTAAAGTTTATGGGAAACAATGCCTTTTCGGATTGCCGTAATATTAAGCTTGTCAATCAAAGCGATTATTTCCACTATATAGACGGAGTGCTGTACGACAAAAATATGACTACGTGTATGCACTACTCTATGGGGTCTGGTGTCAATATCGTCAAGCTCGCGGATACGGTACGTACGATAGGGCGCAATTGTTTTTGGAATTGCGACATGATCGATAAAATAATCATTCCCGCCTCTGTGCGGCAAATCGGATATAATCCGTTTGCCAACTGCAAAAATGTTGTGCTTGAAAATCATAGCCCGTATTACGCCGTAGTGGACGGAATTTTGTATGATGCAACCGTCAAGGAGATGGTATATTGCCCGCCCACGGCGGCAAAAAAGGATGAGGTGGTTATTCCTAAAACCGTTATCAATATCGGTAGGAGTGCGTTTACGGGGTGCGACACGTTAAAGGCGATTGCGCTGCCTAATGGGTTGAAGTTCCTAAGCCGTAGCTCTTTCAGCGGTTGCACGGCATTAAAAGAAATACGTATTCCCCAATCGGTTGAAGAAATTGCCGACTGGTGTTTTAACGGATGCACTTCTCTTGAAAGGGCATATATTCCAAAGCATATAAAACTACTGCCGAATACGTTTAACGGTTGCAATGCGGAGATTATTCGTATATGAAAAAGAAAATAATACAAATCGGCGGGAATTTAAGGATAAACGGTATTTCGGCATTCATTATGACGCTATACCGCAAGCTTTATCAAAGCTACGAGTTTATATTTATTAACGTATCTGACGGAAAAGGCTATTATCGCGAAGAAATAGAAGCGCTCGGCGGCAAAGTCTATGATGTACATGCGAAAGGCAAAGGGCTTTTACGTTCATTGCGGCAAGCGAAGGCTATTCGTGAAATAATCCGGAAAGAAAGACCCGACGTCGTGCACTCTCACTATTATTCGAATAACGGACTTTACTTAAAGCAGGCGTATTCGGAAAAAGTGCCCGTGCGTATTTCGCATTGCCATCAGGCGAATATTAACGGATTGTCTTTCGGTAAGCATATCGCAAAGAGTGTTTCCAAACGAATGGTGGATAAATACGCGACACATAAGTTTGCTTGCTCGGATGCTGCAAGAAGGTTTTTCTATAAAAACGGTGGCGAAGTGATTTATAATGCCGTTGATTACGAGCGTTTTAGCGTAGCGCAATCGCGTGATGAGTTAACAAAAAAGTATGGCTTTGACGCCGAAAAAAAATATTTTCTTTTCGTGGGACGATTTTCGGAACAAAAGAATATCGATTTTCTTTTGCGTTTGTGCAAGGGTTTAAAAGACAATAAAAGTATTGTTTTTTTGCTGGTGGGGCATGGCAGTTTGCAAGCCGATATAGAGGCATATATTAAATCCGAATTGCTTGACAACGTGAAACTATTGCCACCCGACAGCAACGTTGCCGAGTTGCTGGCTGTTTCGCACGCTTTACTCCTCCCGTCCTTATTCGAGGGATTACCAATAACGCTTATCGAAGCGCAGGCGGTTGGTGTAAAGTGCTTGGCGTCGGATAGAATTACAGAGGAAGCACAGCTGGGATTGGTTGAATATCTTCCTCTCGATTATGCAGCTTGGATAAATCGAATAGCCGAAATTTCCGCAAAGGAACCACAACCGACGCCGCTCAAAAACAGCACGTTCGACCACAAATATCAAGCGGCGTTATTTTCGGGAATATACGATAATATCGATTCCGACGAATGGATACTGCGCGGAAAAGAATATTCTATCGGGAGCAAACGCTTTTACCGCAGCAAGGAATTGTCGCTGGCGAGTTTTTATCGGGCGCATATGCTTGGCAACGTCAGGGGAACGTTCTACTTTGCGCTGGGCTGTTTTGAGGGGAACGGGATAGAAAAGGATAGAGAAAGAGCACAGAAATTGGTTGCGCCTATCGTGAAGCAAGTAGAAAGGTATGCCAAAGAACAGCGCCCCGAATATCTTGTAATTCTCGGCGATATGTATTCGTTCGGATTGGGTAAAGAGCAAAGCTATGAAAAAGCGTTTGAATTGTATTCTATCGCCGCAAAGCTCGGTAATTTGGAAGCAATGTGCGATTTGGGATATATGTATCTTGTAGGACAGGGCGTTGCTACGGATAAATATCTATCCTCGCATTGGTATAAAACGTCCGCGGATTTGGGCTATGTACATTCCATGAGAGATATCGGTCAAAATTATCTGAACGGCGACGGTGTTGCCGCTGATGCTAAGGAAGCTGTCCGATATTTTCAAATGGCATCCGACAACAACTACTCTCACGGTACGGGAGATTTGGCGTATTGTTACATGAACGGAATCGGCGTCGAAAAGAATTCGGATAAAGCAAAAGATTGTTTCCTTTTGGCTCTCCGTCAAGACGCCGAGCGCACGATGCGAGATTTGTTTGCTTACGGCGTGGACGTCGTTGCTCTTAAACAAAATAATGAATTAAAGTTTTTGGATAATACGGAAATAACCGAAATAAGCGTGCAAAATACTTATGCGGAAACGCTATGCGTTTCAAGTCGTATTGCTTACGTAGACCCGTCATGCTTGTATTCAAGTAAAGTAAAGAAAATATTCGTCGAAAAGGATAATCAAGCCTATTGCGTGTCTAACGGTGTTCTTTACAGTAAGGACAAAAAAACTCTCGTGCGGTTTCCGCTTGCTTCACCCGAAAAAACTTTTGTCGTTCCATATGGCGTGCAAACGATAGGCGAATACGCATTTCAAAACGCGCGTAATTTAGAGCATGTCACGCTGCCCGAAACGGTAAAAATTATCGAAAGCAGCGCGTTCGACGATTGCAAAAAATTGATCGACGTACTGTTGCCGACGTCTTTACAATCGATTGGAGCTTGGGCATTTCACGGTTGCGATAAGCTGCAACAAATAGCTTTACCTCGGTATGTAACTAAAATAGATAAGTATGCTTTCGGCTCGTGCGAATCGCTTGCGGAAATCTCGATACCCATACAAAACGAATTTTATTGTTGCGTCGACGGCAATTTATATACAAAGGGTAAGAGCGTGCTGTTGCAATACGCTATCGGCAAAAGCGACACACAATTTAAACTGCCGAATGAAACGAAGGAGATTGCATTTCGAGCTCTTTCCGACGCTTTCAATTTGCAATATATCGACTTAAACAACGTTCAAATCGTAGAAGATAAAGCATTCTATTATGCAACGGCGTTAAGAAAAATTTCTTATAACGGTTCCGTGCAATTTGGGCAAGACGTTTTTGGGCACACGCCGCAAGATTTGCAAAAGGAGATACGTTAATGATATATTTGGCAGCGGATATACACGGGCATATACGATTGGAAAGGCTGAAAGAATTGTTGCGGCCTTATACCCTTACAAATAGTGATTATCTGATTATTTTAGGCGACGCAGGTATTGTATGGAGCGAAACGGAGCATAAAGAAGTGCGAGCTTATTATGAGAGTTTGCCGCTGACGACGTTATTTTTAGACGGAAATCACGAAAACTTTGATTTGCTGGAAGCTTGCCCTGCGGTTAATTTCAAAGGCGGCAAAGCGCACAAGGTCGGCAATAAAATATACCATCTTATGCGCGGGGAAATTTATACAATCGACAATAAAACTTTCTTTGTTTTCGGCGGCGGGTTTTCACTGAAAAAATTGACAAATTCGTCCCCGATAAGCGTTTGGGAGCGGGAGATGCCCAACGAAACCGAATATGAGAACGGGCTCAAAAATTTAGCGCAATACCGCTTTGCTGTCGACTATATGCTCGCCCATG
>CAMWPZ010000037.1 GCA_947176305.1 uncultured Clostridia bacterium | reverse complement strand
GATTTAATTCTTCTCGCGGTCATTAAAACGCAGATGAAAAATCCGTCGTCCGCGCGCGTAACCTCTAAATTCGCCGCGCCGTTGCTTTCGAAATATTCGTCCGTGACCCGTTTCAAGTCCTTTAAAAACAGCTCGCGCTCCAAGTCGGACATATCTTCCCTGTCAAGTGAAATTATCCTCGATAAACTTTCAGTCATAATCTTTCCCTCACTTTTCTTTTAACGTACCCGTACACGCCGAAGTACTGCCTCGTTACGTTCAGAACGCCCTCGCGCCTGCCCGTTATGTTGTCCGCCGCCGCTTTAAAGGCCTTAAAGGTGGACTTTTTCCATTTTCCCGAGGCAAGGTTTAAGTCCTCGGGTATAACCGCCTTTAAAGGCAGCCGCAAAAGCGCGGCAATCTCCTGCGCCGTCATAACCTCGCCCTCTAAAATCTGTCCGCCGTTCAGTTTGTTCACGATAACGCTTACGTCCTTGATTCCCCCGTCGTTCAATGCGCTTTTGCAACAGTCCGCACTGCGGACGGAAGGGGGGAACGGCTCGGTGACTATTATCGCCTCGTCGCACTTTTCGGGCGCAAGCTTGTCCGAAAGAATATAGTCGAAAAGCCCGTCCAGCTCGTCAATCGCCCGCGCCGCGGCTTTGATATCTTTAAGCCCGAGCGCGGAAGCAAAGCACAAATTTCCCGTTTTGGGGTGTGAAATAAGCGTTTGTTTTGCCCTGCACGCGCCCTTCGAATAGTCCTCGAGGGTGTAAGTCTGCATATTTCCAAGCCCCGCAATATGTAATCCGCACGCCGAGTACCTGTCGCCGTCCAGAACGAGAGTTCTGTCGCCCGCTTCGGCAAGGGCAAGCCCGAGCCCCGCGCAGCAGGTGGAAACCCCCGTGCCGCCCTTGAAGCTTGTCATATAAATCTTTTTTGCCATACTTTTTCTCCTTTTGCTCAATTATATAATATAGTCTTGCGAAAATTTTGGCATTCTTTGTCGAACGCTGTAATAATTTCCAACGGGTTGTAATATTTTTTTATTACAATCGGGCAAATTTATTTGACAATGTAATTTTAATCCGCTATACTTGAAAAGTAATTTGAAAATTATAAGGGAATTTTTATGAAAACAGGCAAGAAAATAGCAGTATCGCTGCTTGGAATAATATGTACGGCGAGCCTTGCAGGCGGCATTTCCGCATGTAAAGCAAAGAAAAGCCCCGTAGGCATGCCCGAACATTTAACGACGGTGCGCATGGCGCTGCCCAACGACGGCTCGCTTCCTACCGCGCATACCGGTATAGAAAATATAGGATATATGGCTACCGTGCTCGATAACCAGCCTTACTATCACGCGTACGCCCGCAACTCCGCAAAGGTTATGGGTTACGAGCAGATTACGCAGACTTGGAAGGACTACAAGGGCAAGGAGCTTTCGGGCTACGACAGCGGAGTTATGATTTGCTCCGACCTGTCGTATTCGACTTTCGTAAAATCGGGCACGCAGACGTGCTTCGTCAACGACAAGGCGTATATGCGCTCGTCGTCCAAGCCCGGCAAGAATACCGTTCCGACCACGGCAAACTGGAACGGCGGCACGCCCGAATACTTCGATAAGGAAACTTACCTCACCCGCTACGGCGAATATTCGACCGAGCTTTCGGTTTACGTCATTAACGCGGACACCGTAAGCAGCTGGAGCGATATAACGACGGAGGAGAACGGCACCTACTCGCAGACCTTCTACTTGAAGAACGAAGCAGCGTGCTACTACCAGTACAAATTAAAGACTAACGGCAACTTAAAGGGCTATCCCGATTTCGATTATATCAACATCACCTTTAATTTCGACAAGGACTGGAACGTGCTTTCCTCGTACTGCGAGGAGAAGGCGCAGGTTGCCCCCAAGGCCTTGGGCGGCGCGGCGAATAAGGGAACGTTTAAGACCAACACCACGTTCTACTACGGCGAAGGCGACTTCGACAACGCGCACTACGCTTACTTCGACGACTTCTTCAAGGAGTACGTCGGCAAAAACATTACCCCCGGCGGCAGTCAGGCTTCGGCTGAAAAGCCCGAGCTTTTGGACGTTCTTGCAGGCGGCTTCGGCAAAGTAATAGGCGACGGTCAGCAGTTTTCCGCAAAGCTCAAAATCGGCGATACCGACTACGACGGTAAGATTTACGCAAGGCTTGCGGATATGAGCGATATTATGAACTCGCTCGACGTTCGCCTTGCCCTTGAAAAAGCTGGCAGCGGCAAGCAGGATTTATACCTTGAATTTAACAAGGGTGCGGTAAACGTTTATTACAGCAACAACTTTGCAATGACCGCAAACCTCGACGCGGTTAAAACCGTAATAGGTCAGTTTTCCGAGTGGGTAAAACAGTTTGCAAACGGCGCGGACGCTTCGGCGGCTTCTTACGCAGTTGCCGAGGACGAGGAAGGCGGACTTGACTTGGGCGCACTTCTTGCTTCGTTAAAGCTTGAATACACCGATAACACGGCTTCGATTTCGCTCGATACAGACAACCTTCTCGGAACGGGCATCGGCGCAAAGGTCAGCCTGAATTTCGACAGGAAGATAGAGGAGGACGGCTCGAACAGCTATTCCTTCAAGAACGCCTCGCTCGGCTCGATTACATACGATTCTAATTCCATTGCGCTTTCCTTGGGACTTTCCACGGACAGTTCCGCAATAATTTCGCACGACGCGGTTTCCACGGCCGCAAATCTTGCGGACTATGCTTCGGGCGTTTACAGTATGCTGGGCTCCGACACCTTAAAGGTGAACATCGGACTTGACGGTACGGACAATAAAGTACTTTCCTACCTTGACGGAGTTAAGCTTTCCGCCGAGGCTTACGTCGCGCTCGGAAGCGAGATTGCGACCAAGGCTGACATCTTCGCGGAATACGCGGGCTTGTCGGTCAAACTTTCGGCTTACTACGATATCAATATCCACGGCGGCAACTACGGCAAGGTTTATTTAAACCTCACCGAATTCAACGGCACCAAGCTTGACGCGAAGGTTTACAGCAATTTAAGCGACACCGTTACGGCTGTCAAAGAGCTTATTTCCGCAGTCAACGGCGCAACTCCCGCAACCCTTTCCGAAGCGGGAACGGATGCGCAGGTGAACAAGCTTGCAGGTATAGTCAACGGCGTTTTGAAGCTTGACTTCGGCAAGGTTATCGGCAAGGACCTGTACGCAAGCAATTCCGAAATAAGAGTGAACGCCGACGTTGACGCGATTGTTGGCGCACTCGGCTTGGATTTGAACGGCATGCAGTTCGGCACCGCCGCTTTAAAGCTTAACCTCAACGATAAGAAAAACGCTTCTTTAAGCCTCGGACTTTCGGGCCTCGGACTTACCGTGAACGTTGCAGGCTCGTCACAGGAAATCACCGAGCCGAATATGGAAGAATACCTCGACGCGACCGCGCTCGTAAACCTTGTGAACAAGGCGGCGGACGCGGCTAAGGAAATTATCGAAGCGCAGGATATAGTATTCGATATCGACGCTACCGCGGTTATCGACGATATTCCCCTTGCAATAGAGGGCAACGGCGAAGTCGTATGGAAGAACGGCAAAATGCGCGTTGCAATCGACGCAAATCTTTCCGTTGCAAACGGTACTTCTTCCGACGCAAAGGACAGCGTCGCGCTGAAAGTAGTCTACGACGAAAGCGTAACGGAGGATAACGAGCCTTTCGTTAAATTCTCCGTAGGCAGCGTTGCAATGCATATCTGCAAAAAGGATATTGCGGAAGTTAAAGACGGAATTAACTTAATAAAGAAAAATATTGACCTTTTATTGAACGGCGAAAAGACGGGCAACGCAACCCCCGCGCAGGCTGTCGCAACCTACGGCGCGGCGGCTCAGTCGGCAAACGTTGCCGACGATATCAAGTCGATTTTGGCAAGCGAAAACGTACAAAAGGTTTTAAGCGCGGTACTCGGCTTTGCAGGCGACTTGAACGTAAATCTTTCGGGCAAGGATTTGAATACCCTCGTTATCACGCACCTTACCAACGGTTCGTTAACGCTCGGTACGGACAACAATCTTTCGCTTATACTCACTACAAATAATAACGACGGTACGCCCGTTCTCGACCTTTCCGCAAGCGTTGAAAAGGGCACGGGCAGCAAGCTTTCCGCGGTTTCTTCCGAAATCGATAAGCTTGAAGTTTACTCGACCGCAAACGCGGGCGAAGCCTTCGCAACCGTCGTTTACAACTATATGTTCGCCGCGTTCGACAGCCTTTCCGTAAAGAACGTTTTAGGCAGCGACACCTTCGCGGTTAACGTAATTTTAGACGGTAAAAACAGCGCGATACCTCAGCTTTCGGGCGTATACGTTGACGCTAACCTCTACTATACCGAAGCTTTGGAAGGCACGACTATCGCCGAAAACAGGCTCGTAGAAGCGGACATCAACCTCGATATCAACGGCACCAAGGTCAAGGCAAACGCGCGCTACAACGCACAAAACCTTTATATAAGCCTTGACGAGATGAACGGCACGGTTATAAACGGCGTTAAGTTCACCGCTTCGCGTTACGATATCTACACCGCGGCTGAACAGCTTATAAATATCATCACCGACGAAAATGCAATGAAATCGCTTTCCAAGCTTTTCAACCCCGCAAGCGCGGCAACTCCCGCAACGTACGCGGCGGTACTCGCCGACGAGGGCGAAAAGACTGCTTTGACGAGCGTTGTGGAAAAACTGCTTTCCTTCGACTTTACACAGGCGTTCAGCTTCGGCAAGGTTGACGGCGTGAATATCGCGACGGTGGAAGTGGACTATATCCTCGGAGCGCTCGGCGTAAACGCGCCGCAAATCGGCACGGCAACCGTCGGCGTAAATCCCACCACGCATAAGATAGACGCAAACCTTACTCTTAACGGTAACGCATGGGCAACCCTTACGGCGGAAGCAACGGGCGAGCATACCTATGCTGATAACTGGAAAGACGGTTATATCGATATATCGTTCATAAACACTCTGCTTGACGATATAGTCAAGACCGCGGTAAAGGATAACGAATTCCAGACTCTCTACACCATGACGGGTAACCTGACGGTAAACGTACCCGTTGCGGGCAACGTCAATATAAACGACGCGAAATTATCCGTAGGTATCAGCGGCGAGGGCAAATTCTACTTCACCCTTGCAGGAAACTTAGAGGAAAATAAAATACTCGGCGGCATCTACGTTGCGCACGCTATGCCCATAAGCGTAACCTATTCCGACGGATATCTGACCATGGGCAGGGTTGACGACAACGGTAACCCTATCTACAAGGTAATGACCCTCGAATACCTTACGACCTATTTACTCAATAAAAACAATTCGCCTATACGCTGGCTGCTTAACACAAATCCTACCGCGTGGGGTATGATTTGCGATAACGTAAAGGTAAATATCGACAACGGACTTACTACCCCGCAGAGCTACTATCTGTACAAACAGAACGAAGTAGTTAAACCCGGCGACACTTCCGTACAGAAGACCTTTAACCTTTCAGACCTTTTAGTTGGTCTTACGGTTAAGCTTGCCGGCGAGAATGCAAACGCAGTTTACGGCGACGCAGGCACGGCAATAACTAAGCTCGGGCTTGCCGATAACTATTACGCGCTCGACGCAAATCTCGAAAGCTTGCTCGGCACTACGTTCAAGCACCTTTACCTCGGAATTCTCCGCGGCGAAAACGGCTTGACCGGCTTGAAGGCTTACACGGAAATCGCAGGCGCTTTGAAGATTACCGTAAACCTCGATAACCTTACCACGGCAAAGGAAGCGGCGGCGCCCGACTATCTTGCGGAGGTACTCAAAGACCACGCGATAGATTTCCATAAGTACGACAATTCGGTAATGGACGAACAGCATAAAAAGCCGACCTTCGGTTGCTACAATACCGAAAGCGCGATAAATTCGTCGGTAGTCGATTATGAAACGCTCGATATGCTCGGCGACGTAAATCTTAAAGTTGTAGGCGGCGGCATTGCCGATTCGCACGACGTAATGCTCAGAAGCACGTCTACGGTTTATCTGCGTGACTCGGCTTCACCCGTCTGGGCGGACGACGCGCATACCCGCGTGGTTATCTATACCGACGCAAACGGCAACGACCTCGGCAAGGAAATTCAAATCACCGCCGATACGGTAATCTACGCATCCTCTACGGAAGCGTACGAAGTATCGTTCAATCTCGGCGCATACGGCGATAGCTACAGCCTCGTTCTTGCTCCCGAAGATAAGTTCACCCACGCAACTGTGGAGAGCGAAACTCATATCTTCGCAGGCTGGTACGCAGACAGTGCGCTTACTAACCCCGCAACCTGTGCAAACGATTTGACGGCGGCAGGCGGCATAAGAACGGCTTACGCTAAGTTTATCGAAAAAGATTACACTGCGAAAAACGGCGTTAAATACTCGGCTTATATCGACGAGAAGGGCAATACCTGCTTTGCGGTCAGCGGCTTCGACGCTACGGCGGTAACCGACGGAGTTAACTACACTCAGAGCGGCACAACGTTAGTAATCGCGGACAATATAGGCGGCTTCACCGTAAACAAGATTAACGCCGACGCGTTTATGGGTAAATCGCTTAAAAACGTAATCGTTCCCGAAACCGTAACTTGGGTAGGCGCGCAGGCGTTCAAGGATAACTACGCAATCGAAAGCGTTGCCTTCCTTGCGGATAAGGTTTATCTGGAAGGCACGGGCAAGAGCGCAGTATTCTACGGCTGCTCGTTAACGGACGGTGGCACTTCCACGAATATAATTATTTACTATAACGTTATCGAAGCGGAAGCTGGCAACGACTGGACTTATTTCAGAGATAAGAACAACGGACACTATATAGGCCGTAGCAGCGGCGGTACCTTAAACGGCGGCGGCAACTGGTCGTATACGGTATTCAAGCTTAAAAGCGGTGAAGGCGTTGACTTGACCGACAGCAATTTCGGCTTCAACGTTGACGGCATCAAAATTTCGGCTATGTCCGCAGACCTGATGATAAGCAGCGTATACGCAAAACTCAACGCAAAATCTGCGGCAAGCGGAGTTATCAACGAATACGTTGTAACCGTAAACAAGGGCTACGAAAACAACGGCAAGCTCAACGAAATAGTAATAAGCGTTGAAGTAAACGACAAGCCTTACTACCTCGTAACGGTTGACGTTGCAGGCGCGATAATTCAGGGCACTACGGAAACGTTCAACGGCAGCGTTTACGCGAAGGCAGAAACGGAAGTTACCTTGCTTCCTCCCGAAGGAAAGATATTCACGGAAATTTCCGCAAGCGGCTTGACCGTTACGGACGGTAAGTTCACAATGCCTTACGAAAGCGTATCGATAAACGTAACATGCGACGTTGCGCCGATTAGCAAAGTCACCATAAACAGCGCGGTTGCTTACACCTATGCGGGAACGGGCTACGCCGCAAACGAACAGGCGGTTATAGACGACGTTGAACAGAACGTGACCTTGCTCGGCACTATCGAAGCTACGGGCTACTTATTCCTCGGCTGGGCGTACAACAACGGTACCTCGCTTGAATTTACCGATAACGTAGTCAGATACGGCAACTATTACGCAATCTGGGCTGAAGCCCGCGAAGGGATAACCTCCGTTAGCCCTCTTACCGAGGGCACGAATCCCAACGCGGCAACCGTCACGGTTGACACGACAAAGGCAAACAGCTTCTACAAATGGTATACGGACAGCACCTTCACAACCGAAGTAAACACCGTAACCCTTGCAAACACCGTACTGTACGGAAGACTGTATTACACGCTTACAGTAAACGGTCAGGTATCGGGCGTTTCGGGCTTCGGAACTTCTAAGGAAATTACTATCAACAATACCGTTCGGGACAGCTACACGACTAAGATGCTTGAAAAGGACGAAGTTTATCTCAAAGACAAACAGGACGACGGTAAAGTATACTTCGTACTCACCAAAGAAACGAACAACACCGTTGAAAACCCGCTTGTAAACGAGATAAGGATTAAGACGAAAGAGAGTGTGACGGGCGGTAATAATACCCGCGTGCTCAGCGTTTCCTGCGATAACGCAAACTGGACGCAGGTTGCGGACCACGTCGAAGTAACGGGAAATATCACCTTTACCTTCTCTTATACGAAGTAATGTAATTAATCCTCCAAATCAAATTTAAGCCGCCGCGCGGAATTTCCGCGCGGCGGCTTTTCGTTGCATACGTAAAATTAAACGCACATACAATATTATATGAAACTTCTGGAACAGATTTTATCGGAGCTGGGCGCGGATACGCTTAAATCGTTTTCCGTCGTGCCCAACTTCGGCGGATATTTCCGCAGTATCAAGGGCGTTGCCGAATACACGCCCGAAAAGGTAGTGCTTGCTTTAAGAAAAAACAAAATCACCGTCACAGGCGAAAATTTACTGCTTGCAAAGTACTTCGAGGAAGATTTATTTATCCGCGGCGACATAAAGGAGGTTAAAATTGACTGATATAACTTCCCTTACGGTCACCGCCACGGCGGAAACCGCAATAAAAAAGCTTAAAAAAGCCGAAATTTCCGTGTTCAACTGCTTTAAAAGCGGCACGGAGTTCACTTTCAGCGTAAAAGATAAACACCTTAAAAAAGTTTTTGCAATTTTTTCCAAACCGTGCTATAATATACGGGTAGTAGGCGAAAGCCGCCGCACGCACTTTATTAAACGCATTATAACGCGTGCAGGGCTTGCCGTCGGCGCGTTTGTTTTCGTCGTGGCGGCAGCCGTTTCAAACGCGTTCGTCTTTAAAATTTCCGTAAGCGGCAGCGGGGCTTACCTTGCCTCGGAAGTCAAGCGCATAATCTACGAATCGGGCGGGAAGGAGTTCACCCTTTTAACGCATTTCGACGCGCCCGCCGCAACGGGCAAAATTCTCGCCCTGCCTCAGGTAACCTTCTGCAATATCGAAAAGAAAGGCAGTATTTTGAAGGTAGACGTGCAGGTGGACGAGGAGCTGGGCGAAAAGGCTTCCTTATCTTCGCTCGTGGCGGATAAAAGCGGCACGGTTAAAAATATCGTGGCTATCTGCGGCACGCCGAACTTTTCCGTCGGCGACAAGGTACAAAAGGGCGATATACTCATTTCCAACTATTCTGTAATAGGCGAGGAAGGCGAGGAAAAAGCCGAGTGCTTGGCCGTGGGCTATGCGGAATTAGAGTGTAGCGGCAGGTGCGAATACTTCGCCGAAGCCGATACGGAAGAAAATTTAAAGGCCGCGTATTCGTCCGCGCTTCTGTATTCGGACGAAATTCTGACCCGCTCGCACACGGTAAAACAAACGGACGGCGGAGTTATATTCGTAATAGATTTTACCTATTTGCATAAGTTAAGTATTAATCTTAAATAATTAAATTTATGGAAAAATCAACTAAAAAAGTCGCGACGGGCAGTATGGACAGGCTTCAGAAAGTCCTCGGCACGTTCGACGAAAACTTAAACCTTATAGCAGACGGCTTTTCCGTCACCGCAAGGGTGGAAGGGCTTGATATAATAATAGAGGGCGAAAAGAAAAATACCGAGCAGGCAAGCTCGGTCATTGAAAGCCTCGTCGCGCTTTTGGAAAACGGCGAAGCCGTGGACAAGGGCAGGGTAAACTACTGTATAGAGCTTGCCCGCGACGGAAGGGCCAAGGACGTGACGAAAATTTCTTCCGACACCGTCGCAATCACCTACCGCGGAAAGCCAATAAAGTGCAAGACCGTCGGACAGAAACGCTACGTCGACGCGATAAAGAAAAGCCCCGTGACCTTCGGCATAGGTCCCGCCGGCACGGGTAAAACCTATCTTGCCGTGTGCCTTGCGGTGCAGGCAATGAAGCAAAAGCTCGTTGAAAAAATTATCTTGACCCGTCCCGCAGTGGAAGCGGGCGAAAAGCTCGGCTTTCTTCCCGGGGATTTGCAGACGAAGGTTGACCCCTATTTAAGACCTTTATACGACGCGTTGCAGGAAATGATGGGGCTTGAAACATATTCCAAATTAATGGAGCGCGGCTCGATTGAAATTGCGCCGCTTGCATATATGCGCGGCAGGACGCTTTCAAACGCGTTCGTGATTTTAGACGAAGCGCAGAACACCACGCGTGAGCAGATGAAAATGTTTTTAACCCGTTTGGGCGACGGAAGTAAAATGGTCGTCACGGGCGATAAAACCCAGATTGATTTACCCCTCGGCAAATCGAGCGGACTTAACCACGCCGCCGAAATTTTAAAGGAAGTCGAGGGAGTGGAAATAATACACCTTACGGATAAAGACGTCGTCCGTAATCCCATGGTTATGAGAATAGTCAGGGCTTACGAAAGACACGCCGAACAGGAGGTTAAAGGTGACGGTAACCAAGCTTAATAAAAAGGACGTGGCAAAAAGCCTGTCGGTGTTCATTCTGGGCGCCGTAGGAATTGCCGTAATAGTTCTTTTAATGATCGTAATAAACGAAAAGTCGCAGACGGGCGCTTACATCAAAGCTAACATGCGCGAGCTATTGATAGTATTAGTTGCAAGCGTCGTGCTTACGGCAATTTTATACTGTTATTTCCTTTTTGAAAACAAAGCGGTTTTCAAGCGCGTTTCCAAAATGATAGAAATATTCTTACTGCTGTATCTTTCGATGATGTTCTCGTTCATTATCGGAAAATACGTGAACGTTGCGGCAAGGCCTCTTTCCTTCCTTGCGTTAACGGGCGCAATGCTTTTCAAGACGAGGGATTCGATTTTCCTCAACACGATATTCGCACTCGTAATGCTGGCTATCGACCGCTTTACGACTATAACCGGTATAGATATAGGCGCATACGAAGCCTACGGCAACCTTTTATGCACGTTCTGCACGGGCATAGTCGCAATCTTCGTTCTGCGCAACGTAAAAACGCGCATAGGCAGCGTTTTGGTCGCGCTTGCGCTTCTTATTCCCGTGGAGGGAATCAACTTTCTCGTTCATATCCCGAAAAACGGCTGGAGCGTAAACGAGGTTTTGCGCCTTTTAATGTTCGGCGCGCTCGACAGTGCTTTTTCGATAATGCTGTTCATGGTGCTTCTGCCCGTGTTCGAATTTATGTTTGCAGAACTTACCGCGTTCCGTTTGAGAGAGCTTACCTCGGACGACGCAAAGCTTATAAAGAAGCTTAAAACCCACGCCCCCGGCACGTACAACCACTCGGCAGTGGTTGCGCAGATAGTCGAAGCGTGCGCCAAGGAAATCGGAGAGGATTCCGAGCTTGCGCGTGCCGCATCGTACTATCACGACGTGGGCAAGCTTAAAAAGCCCGAAATGTTCGCGGAAAACCAGACGGACTACAACTTCCACACGGAGTTCACGCCCGAGCTTTCCGTCGACATTATCCGCTCGCACGCACGCGACGGTGCAAAGCTTATAAAAAAGAGCCGTTTACCCGACTTCTTCGCGGACGTAGCCGTTCAGCACCACGGCACTTTGCCCATAAAATACTTCTATGCAAAGGCGCTTAAAATGAGCGACGGCGAGCTGAATATAGACAACTATTCTTACTCGGGCCCTACCCCGACGACGAAGATAGCCGCAATGATTATGATTGCCGACGCTTCGGAGGCGGCAACCCGTTCGCTTTCCGACCGTTCGCCCGCGAATGTCGAAAGCCTCGTGCGCTCACTCATTGAGGAAAGGCTTGACTTGGGACAGTTCGACGACTGCAACATAACTATGCGCGAGCTGTCGATTATAAAGTCCACGATAGTAAACCAGCTTACAGGCGTTTACCACTCGCGCGTGAAGTACCCCAAACTTACCATATCCAAGAAGAAGTAATATGAACGATTTGAAAATTTACTGCGAGGACGAGGCTTACGCCGAAAAGTTTTCAGCCCTTGCCAAAGCTTTCGAAGGCGAGTTTGAAAGCGACTGCACACTCTCGTGCGAGGTCGTGATAATAGCCGCGGAGGAAATCCGCCGCTTAAACAACGATACGCGCGGAGTAGACGCCGTGACAGACGTTTTAAGCTTTCCCTCGCTTGACGGAATTTTAAATAAAAAACTTGAAAAAGCCGCTTTCCCCGCCGATACCGACGAGGAAGGCAACTTATTTATTGGCAGTATTGCAATCTGCGAAAGCCGTGCAAAGGAGCAGGCGGAGGAGTACGGCCACAGCCTGTACAGGGAAATGAGCTACTTAGCCGCGCACGGCGTATGCCACCTTTTAGGCTACGACCATATGACGGACGAGGACCAAAAGCTTATGCGCGAGAAGGAAGAAAAAGTGCTTGCTAAAATCAACGCGGTGAGGGAGTAGACAATGCGCAGCGGTTTCATAGGAGTTATAGGCAAAGCCAACGCGGGCAAGTCCACGCTTATAAACGTGCTCGTCGGCGAAAAGGTTTCAATAGTTTCCCCCAAGCCCCAGACCACGCGCGAGGCGATTATGGGCGTTCTGACCAGGCCCGAATATCAGCTCGTTTTCGTGGATACCCCTGGCATCTATAAATCGCAGAACAAGCTTTCCGACATAATGCAAAAATCCGCGCAGACCGCCGCGAACGACGTCGATTTTATTCTGTTCGTACACGACGGACACGGCGGTATTTCCGACGACGATATTTCGTTAATGAAAAAATATCTCGACGGCAAAACGCCCATGGCGATAGCGTATACCAAGATTGACATAATGCCCAAGGAAAGAATACCCGAGGACGTGAAAAAGCTTTACGAAAACGGTATCGACTGCGACGTGCTGCCCGTTTCCGCGCGCAAGTTTACTAACGTAGCAAAGCTCGAAGCATACCTTGCGGATAAGGTCTCCGAGGGCGAAAAGGTTATCCCCGAGGATATGGTCACCGACAAGAGCGACCGCTTTATGGTTTCGGAAATAATGCGCGAAAAAATACTCTTGAAATTCGGTCAGGAAGTGCCGCACGGCATAGCAATCGCGGTCAACGTCTTTGAAAAACAGGACAACGGTGTGTACGATATCAACCTCGACATTATCTGCGAAAAGCCAAACCACAAATCGATTTTAATCGGCAAGCAGGGTGCGGCTATTAAAGAGGTTTCGTCGTTTGCAAGAAAGGATATGGAAAAGCTTTTGGGCTGTAAGGTTTTTTTAACCACCTACGTCAAAGTTAAAGAGGACTGGCGCAACCGCCCGAATTTATTAAAGGACTTCGGATATTCGGATAAATAATTTCCGTAACTTTGCACACTTTATTTTTAAGGAGTGTGCTATGAAAGAACAAGACAAAGACGCGGCAGAACTCGCTTGGAAAATGTTTGAAAAGACGGGCAACGTCAGCTACTATATGTTATACCAACGCCTTCACGGCAGGAACTGAAAAATTAAATGGAACAAATAGTAAACGCGCTCATGTTAAGGGCGGCGGACTACAACGAAAACGATAAAATTTTAACCCTTTTAACTGCGGAACGCGGCAAGCTTACCGCAGGCATAAAGGGCGTAAAAAAGGCGGGTGCAAAGCTGAAATTTGCCGCCCAGCCTTTTTGCTTTGCGGAATACGTCCTCTCGCGCCGCGGCGACAGATACATCGTAATAAACGCAACCGAGTGCGAAAGCTTTTATGACTTGCGCACGGATATAAACAAATTCTATGCGGCAAGCTCGGTCGCGGAAGCGGCTCAGGCTTTGACCTTCGAGGGCGACGACTGCCGCGAAATTTTCTACGCCGCAATAGAGGCGCTGACAGCAATGTGCGCGGGCGGCGAGAGCGCGGCACTTATAAAATTCCTTTTAACCGCGCTTAAACAGTCGGGCTACGCAATCAACGCGGACACTTGCGCGGAGTGCGGGGCATCGCTCGATAATGCGCAGACCTTGCGCTTCGATATGGACCAAGGCTCGTTCACATGCGCAACCTGCGGCAACGGCGCGCTCGCAAGCAGGGTGACCTACAACGTAATTAAAAAGCACCTCGGCAAAGCTTACGATAAAGAGTTTATAAACGAGGACGGAGAAAAGCGCGCCCTGCGCCTTATCCGTGAATACTTCACCTACAAGTTGAACGTTCAGTTCAAAAGCCTTTCGGAATACATACGGCTGATATAAAGAATAAGCGGCGGCGCACTTAAAACTAAGTGCGCCGCCGCAGTTTTTCAAATTCTTAATCTTCGTAACCGTCTTCGGGCAGCTCATTGAAAGGCTCGCCGTCGGGTCGGCTTAAATCTCTGTACATAAAGTTTGCAACTATGTCGTCAGTCCAGTACTTGCAGTCAACTATAAAAACGGAGGTGGAGGTTGAAGGATGCGCAATTACTGGGAACAGCGAGCCCGTTATGTACCCGAAAGGCAGGTGGGGGCTGTAAACGAATACGGTCGTCAAATAAACCTCGTGCCCGTCGGTCACGGGGTCTTTAATTCTCATATTCGAAATATAATCTCTTTCATTTCCAAGAACGTTGTCGTTTCTGTTCTCATATAAATAGTCGGCGATTTTTTTCAGCTCGTAAGGATTTTGCTCGTAATATTCGTCCGTGCTGTAAACTATCATGGCGGGGAAAACCCCAAGCCCCGCGGCGTTTTTCTTGAATAACGATTTGTTTGCTTCAACCAAGCAACCGTAATAAATATTACCCGTTTTCAGAACGGTATGCCTGAAAAACCGAGTATAATCAACATCGCTTATAAACGCTTCTTCTATCTTGTTTTTGTTCGGGTCGCTGTCGGCGGCGTAGTTTTTGCGCACCTCGTCAAGCTCCGCCTTGAAGTCGGTTATTTTTTCCGGCGGTAAAGCAGAATATCTTTCCTGCAATTTTTTCTTTGAGTTGTCGGGGCGTAAATAAAAGAATAGGCACACGCACAAGCCGATAACCGCAACACCTGCAACGCAAGCCGCGCCTATAAATACGGGCACGTATTTTTTGGGGAAAGCAATGGTGAATACTGCAATTACAATACTGAAAGCCAATACTATGCAAATTGCCATCGCAATCTTTTTAATAAGTAATCTGCGTTTCATTTTTATTTCCTTATAATTTAATTTATTTTT
>CAMWPZ010000036.1 GCA_947176305.1 uncultured Clostridia bacterium | reverse complement strand
CCGTAAGAAGGGTGGGGGCAAGGTCGGCTAAAATACCGTCCGTTCTTAGTTTAGCATTCTTTAATTTTTCCGAAACGAGTACAACGGGCACGGGGTTTGTCGTATGCGCCGTAAAGGGCGAACCGTCCGTATCTAAAAGCTTATCCGCGTTTCCGTGGTCTGCCGTAAGCAATGCCGCGCCGCCCATTGCAAGAATTTTATCAAGCACCTTTTTAACGCACTCGTCAACCGTGCCTACGGCTTTAACCGCCGCAGGTATAACGCCGGTGTGACCTACCATATCGCAGTTTGCAAAGTTTAAAATCACAACGTCAAACTCGCCGCTGTCCAGCTCTTCCAAAACCTTATCGGTTACAAGGTAAGCGCTCATTTCGGGCTGTAAATCGTAGGTTGCAACCTTGGGGGAAGGAATTAAATCGCGCACCTCGTTCTCGTTGGGCTGTTCAACGCCGCCGTTGAAGAAGAAGGTTACGTGCGCGTATTTTTCGGTTTCGGCAATTCTCAACTGTTTTTTGCCGAGCTTTGCAAGATATTCGCCGAGCGTGTTATCCATCGAGGTTTTCGGGAAAGCAATTTCCAAGCCCGTAAACGCCGCGTCGTACACGGTAAAGCAAACGTAGTTCGGCTGTAAAAAGCCAGTCTTTCTTTCAAAAGCCGTTCCCTTGGGTACGATAAATTCCTTTTGCGAAACCGCCCTCGTAATCTGCCTTGCGCGGTCGGGGCGGAAGTTGAAGCAAATCACGCTGTCGCCCTTTTCTAAAAGTCCGACGGGCTTGCCGTTTTCGTAAACCTTGGTCGGCAAAATAAATTCGTCGGTAACGCCCGCGGCATAGCTTTCCTCAATCGCCTTCGCGGGGTCGTCGCACTTTACGCCCTCGCCGAGCGTCAGCATATCGTAAGCCTTTTCTATTCTGTCCCAGTTGTTGTCCCTGTCCATTGCGTAGTACCTTCCGCAAACGGAAGCCACCTTGCCAATTCCGACCTTTTTCATTTCGGCTTGCAGTGCGCGTATAAAGCCCGCGCCCGAAGTGGGGGAAACGTCCCTGCCGTCCATAAAACAGTGAACGTAAATTTCGTCAATCCCGCGCATTTTCGCCATTTTCAAAAGCGCGTAAAGGTGGGTGATATGGCTGTGAACGCCTCCGTCGGATAAAAGTCCGTAGCAGTGCAACTTTTTGCCGTTTTTCTTTGCACCGTCCATCGCCTTTATAAGCGAGGGGTTTTCAAAAAAATCTCCGTCGTTTATTGCTTTGGTAATTTTGGTCAGGTCCTGATAAACAATTCTGCCCGCACCCATGTTAAGGTGTCCGACTTCACTGTTTCCCATTTGTCCGTCGGGAAGTCCGACGCTCATACCGCTCGCACCGAGGGTGGCGGAGGGGTATTCTTTAATAAGCGCGTTCACGTTCTTGCTTCCGTTTATGGAAATCGCGTTTCCGTCGCCCGCAGGCGCAAGCCCGTAACCGTCCATAATAATTATCGCATAAGGAATTTTCTTTGCCATAAAATTCGTCCTTGAAATTTTTTATATATTATATAATATTTAAAGTTTTTTAGCAAGCTTATGTGTCGCTTAAGCCCAAAATAAAATCCGCCGAAACTTCGAAAAATTTAGCGCAGTTTACTATTGCGCTTTCCGTAGGCTCGGACTGGAGATTAATCCATTTAGAAACTGCGCGCTGCGAAACCCCGATATGCCTTGCCAGCGTTTCCTGCGAAATATTTTTTTCCTTCAATAAATCTTTAAGTCTGTTACCGAATTCCATTGAGAAAATTTTAGAACAATATTTCTGAAAATTCTTGACTTAGAACAATAGTTCTAATATAATAATATTGCACCCGCACTGAAATTATTCGGCGGACTGAATAAAACAATGGAGAAAAAACATATGAAAGAGTACAAAACGATGCGTGTTGACCCGAGCGAAGAGGTGGAAATAATCGAAGCGCTTGCCGTGTTCGGCTGGAAATTAGAGGATTCAAAAGAAATCTATAACGAAAGCAATGAAATTGTCGGAATAAACGTCGATACAAAAGTAAAAACCTACGGAGACGGTATAGTCGGCGGCTTTTTGGCTGGCTGGAACGGTGACGAGGGAAAGGTTAAGCAGAACGTTACTTACGAAACACAAAAAAACGTGACGCATTACGTTTCTATGCGATTTTCGCGCGAAACCTCGTCAAAAAATTATGCAAGGCTGAAACAACTCGAAGAAGAATATTATGTGGGAGCAGACTATAAAAATTACGTTCCCGTACCTAAAAAGCCCGTTGCTTTTACTGTAATAGCAACTATTGCTCTGGCAATTATAATTATTTCACTGTGTACGCTCTTTATGGGGGAGGAAGCCGCAATCTGGGAAATAATCGTTTGCGTATTAGTTCCCGTAGTGTTTATTCCGCTTTTAATTGTTTTTTGGTCAAGGTATTCAAAGAAAAGCAAATTTGCGGCAAGGGAAAACAGCAAAATTTCCGCCTATAACCAAGAATGCCAACAGGCTTTTGAAAAACGCGCTAATGAAATAGTTGAAGAGTGTATCCGCTTAAACGCAGAAAACGAAGCATTAAGATAAAAAAACGACCGACTTGATAAGTCGGTCGTTTTTGTTGTGTATATTATTTGTTATAGTTGACTATCTTTGCAAAATCAAGCTTCAAGGAAGCCCCGCCGATAAGTCCGCCGTCGATATCGGGCTGAGCCATAAGTCCCTTGCAGTTGCCTGCATTCATGCTTCCGCCGTAGAGAATTCTGACTCTGTTTGCATCCTTAACTGAGAACATTTTACCGAGCTTCTTTCTTATGAACTTAATCGTTTCCTGCGCCTGTTCGTCGGTTGCGGTCTGACCGGTTCCGATAGCCCAAACGGGCTCGTAAGCAATTACAAGCTGTTTAACGTCCTGAACGCCGTGCAAACCGAACTCAAGCTGACGTGTAAGCACCTTTTCGGTGTCGCCCGCCGTGCGCTCGGAAAGCGTTTCGCCTATGCAGACGATAGGGGTAAGCTCGTTTTTAAGCGCGGTTAAAGTGCGCTGGTTTACGGTGTCGTTATTTTCGCCGAAATACTGCCTTCTTTCGCTGTGCCCGATAATAACGTATTTAACGCCGTAATCTTTCAGCATTTCCGCGGAAATCTCGCCAGTGTATGCGCCGTGGTCTGCAAAATGCACGTTCTCCGCGCCGATTTTAATTTTTGAGCCCTTCGCGGCTTTCACCATAGCCGGAATTAAAATCGCGGGTACGCAAAGGCAGACGTCGCACTTTGCTTCCTTAACCAGGGGTTTAAGGTCTGCGATAAGCTTCGTGCCCGTCGCAACCGTCATATTCATTTTCCAGTTTCCTGCAATAAAAGGTTTCCTTGCCATAATAAACTCCTTTATTTTTATTCAGGTAGATTATAACACTTTATTTCTATTTTCGCAAATATATTGCCTGCAATGCCGTTAAATTATCAATTTGTATTTTCAAAAAATTCGTCGTAAGAAATATCGAATAAATCGACGAGAAGAACGATATATCCGACCTTCGGTTCGTTTATACCGCGTTCCCAGTAATCTATCGCCTTTTGGCTTACGCCGATAAGTTTTGCAAGCTGCGCCTGAGAAAGTCCCTTTTCAGTACGCAATTCATAAATACGCGCTCCAACGTTAAACATATCATAAAAATAATAGAAGAAATCTTCTTAAAATAATTGACTAAGAAGAAATCTTCTTGTATAATTTTGTTTAATAAAAACTTTATGAGGTGAAACGTATGAAGGAAACAAAAATTATTCAGGTGTATCCAAGCGACTCCGCAATCGAAAAGGCAATTAAAGAGTGGGAGGCTTTCGGTTGGGAAATGACGGATAATCAAAGATATTCCGATAAGAGCAGCGTAACTTTGCCCTATCTCGGCACGGAAACGACAACGACGACTTACAACAAACTGACTTTTTCGCGTGAAAAGAGTAGTTCGTGGTATTCCGAGGTAAAACAGCTCGAAGAGGAGTACGAGGCAATTAAAGGCAATATCAGCTCGATAATGTACAACAAGCCGCGAAAGAAAGGTATCGGGTTTTTGGATTTCTTAACTATTTATTTGCCCGTGCCCTTAATTTCTTTTGTAGTATATCAGATAATCAAAAAAGCAAGATTCAAAAAAGCTACAAAGCGGTTTGAAGAAAATTCAAGAAGCAAATTGCAGGAACTCAACTCAAAAGCGGATGCAGTAAAAAATTCCGCAGAAAAAATAGTCAATGCCGTATAAGCTTTATAAAATTAAAAGCGCGACTTAACGTCGCGCTTTTTTAAATTTCAGTTTATTAAAGGTATGTTTATTTCTTCTCGTTTAAGCACGCAATGCCGGGGAGTACCTTGCCTTCGAAAAGCTCGAGCGAAGCGCCGCCGCCGGTAGAGATGTGAGTAACCTTATCCGCGAAGCCGAGCTGCTGAACTGCCGCTGCGGAATCGCCGCCGCCGATAATGGTGGTGCATTTGCCGTAAACGTCGGCAAGTGCCTGCGCAACCGCTATAGTGCCCTTTGCAAGGGTGGGGTTTTCGAATACGCCCATAGGTCCGTTCCAGATAACCGATTTAGCCGAAGCAACTTTGTCCGCATAAAGCTTTCTCGTCTTTTCGCCGATATCCATACCCATTTTGTCAGCAGGGATAGCGTTCGAGGGCACGGTTTCAACCGCAATCTTCTCGTCGATAGGCTCGGGGAAGTGCGTGGTAACGACCGTATCAACGGGCAGTAAAATTTCCTTGCCTGCCTTTTTAGCCTTTTCAAGCATTTCCTTGCAGTAGTCGATTTTTTCTTCGTCAAGGAGGGAGGTGCCTACTTCATAGCCCTTAGCTTTAAGGAAGGTGTAAGCCATACCGCCGCCGATTATAAGCGTGTCGCACTTTTCCAAAAGGTTGGAAATAACGTTCAGCTTATCCGCAACCTTCGCGCCGCCCAAAATTGCAACGAACGGGCGCTTGGGGTTTTCAAGAGTGTCAGCCATAACCGAAAGCTCTTTTTCGATAAGGAAGCCGCAAACCGCAGTCTTGATAATTCCGTATTCGACGATAGCCGCGGTGGAAGCGTGAGAGCGGTGCGCCGTTCCGAACGCGTCGTTTACGTAAATTTCAGCGTCGTATGCAAGCGCCTTGCAGAACGCTTCGTCTTTCTTTTCTTCTTCCCAGTGGAAGCGCAGGTTTTCAAGTAAAACCGCTTCGCCGCACTTTAAGCTGTCGCGCTTAGCCTTCGCGTCCGCACCGATAACGTCGGTCGCAAAAACAACCTTGCCATTAAGAAGCTCGGCAAGTCTTTTGGCAACGGGCGCAAGAGTGAGCTTTTTCGGCTCGTCCTTTTTCGCCTTTTCGATTATGGCTTCCTTCGTGGTTTCGCCTGCGTCAACCTTTTTCTGGTCCTTCTTATTAAGCTTTACTTCGTTTGAGAAAATGGAGTGGGGCTTGCCCATGTGCGAGCAAAGCGTAACCTTCGCGCCGTTTTCCAAAAGATATTTAATGGTGGGCAGCGCACCCTGTATTCTGTTCTCGTCGGTGATAACTCCGTCCTTCATAGGTACGTTGAAATCGCAGCGCACGAGTACTTTTTTGCCGTGTAAATCTTTAAGGTCTTTTACGGACATTTTGTTCATAGAAAAAAGCTCCTTTAAATAAATATTTTTTTACCAATTTATTATAGTGTAAAAGGAAAAAATTGTCAATGAAATTACGTTACAAAGCCCCGCCGAATTTTGCGTGATACGCCGTCACAAATAATTAACCCTGTTGACAAAACCTCGCGCTTTGGTTATAATAAAAAGAAAAAGGGGATAAGCAATAATGAAACCCAGAGTATATTTTTCAAGGCAAATCACACCCGAAAAGGTAGCCGAGCTCTACGCAAAGCTGAATAAAAATCTAACGGGCAAGGTGGCTGTCAAGGTCCACTCGGGTGAGGTCGGTAACCAGAACTTTTTAAAACCCGACTTCTGGAAGCCCGTTATCGATAAAGTCGGCGGCACGGTAGTGGAGTGCAACACCGCGTACGAGGGCGCCCGCAACACTACGGCGAAACACCTTAAAACTTTAAAGCTTCACGGCTGGAGCGAAAACTTCCCCGTCGATCTAATGGACGCGGAAGGTCCCGACCTCGTTCTGGACATCCCCAAAGGCAAGGTAATAAAAAAGAACTATGTAGGCAAAAACCTTGCAAACTATAATTCACTGCTCGTTTTGTCGCACTTCAAAGGTCACCCCATGGGCGGCTACGGCGGCGCACTGAAACAGCTTTCAATCGGCATTGCCTCGTCCTACGGCAAAGCTTATATCCACGGCGCGGGCAACCCCAAGGAAATTTGGACTTCCGACCACGACTCGTTTTTAGAATCTATGGCGGACGCAGCGCTTTCTATCGTCGAATACTTCAAGGGCAACGCGGTGTATATCAACGTTATGAAAAATATGTCGGTTGACTGCGACTGTTGCGCCGTTGCCGAAGACCCCTGCATGAAGGATATAGGTATTTTGATTTCCGACGACCCCGTCGCAATCGACCAGGCGTGCATCGATTTGGTTTACGCCGCCAAGGACGATAAGGGGCAGAAGCACTTTTTGGAAAGGGTTGAAAGCCGCAACGGCATTCACACCATAGAAGCCGCGGCAGAGCTTAAAGTCGGCTCGCGCGAATACGAGCTTATTGAAATTTAAAAAACTTAATTCTGAGAACGCCCGATATACCGCGGCGTTCTTTTTTATTGCAAAAACAACCGCGCTGTGTTATAATGAATAAAATTCGGATATATTAAAGGAAGTAGTATGAAAATCTGCGTTGCGGGATTGGGAATAATAGGCGGCTCGATTTGCCTTGCGTTAAAGCGCGCGGGCTATAAGGTTGCAGGTTGGAACCGCTCGGCTCAGCCTCTCGAATACGCGCTTGAAAACGGAATAATAGACGAAGCCACACATTCGTTAACAGATTACGACGTGGTGTTCGTTGCTCTGCCGCCCAAAGCCACGGTTGACTTTATTAATAACAACTCTTTTAAGGACGGCGCGATTCTTTCCGATATCTGTGGCGTTAAAGAACCGATTGAAAAAGCAGTGTACAAAAAAGAGCGCAACTTCCGCTACGTGGGCTGTCACCCCATGGCTGGCAAGGAGGTTTCGGGCATAGAAAACGCTTGCGCAACGCTTTTCGACGGAGCGAACGTTATTTTAACGAGATGCGAAAAGACCGACGTAAGCGCATTTGATAATATGCGCACGCTTGCACGCGATATGGGTTTTAAGTATCTGATAGAGTGCTCCGCCAAAACCCACGACGAAAAAATTGCGTACACCTCGCAGCTTGCGCACGTGGTTTCCAACGCGTACGTCAAGGACGAAGAAATCGAAAGCTGCATCGGCTTCACGGGCGGAAGCTTTCAGGATATGACGAGGATAGCCGGCGTAGACGAAAACGTTTGGGCTTCGCTGTACCTTGAAAACGCTGAAAACCTTTCCAAAAAAATCGGCTCGCTCATTTCCTCGCTGACTGAAATCAAAAAGGCGGTGGACGCGGGCAATTCGGAAAAATTGAAAGCCGTTTTAAAGGACGGAAGGCAGCGTTTCGAAAGCGGTAAAAATTTTCACCCGCGCCCCGATATTTTCGTACAAAAATTGAAGTAATTTTTTAAAATATGTGCTATAATGATTTTATAGGTAAAAAAGCTACGAACTGCAAAGTGACGATAATTTCTACCTCGGCGGACTTCGAAAGCCGCGTAACCTCGGACGGACTTTTAAAAATTCAGCCGTCGGGGTGTGAGGTAAATTATTCGCTCGACGGCGATTTTTGCACACTCGCCGTAAAGGATAACGTAGTCACCCAAAAGCGCACGGGCGGACAGGAAATCTTTATGACCTTTTCGCAAGGCGAAACGAGCTTTTGCGAAATAGGCACGGGCGGACTTTGCGGCGGCTTTGAAATTTTCACCCAAAACCTTAAATTTACCAAGGGAAAAGGCGGAGTTAAAATTTCGCTTGAATATATCAGTCGGGCTGACGGAGAAAGGACGAACTTAACGTTCATAGCCGCGCTCGTCTGACAGGAGAAAAAATGAAGATAGAATACCTCGGACACTCGTGCTTTAAGCTAACGGAAAGCACGGGCACTTCCATTATCTGCGACCCGTACGATTCGTCAATCGGTTACGACATGCCTTCCGTTTCCGCGGACGCGGTCACAATTTCGCATCACCATTACGACCACGACAATTTAAAGGCGTTGGTGGGCAAGCCCGAAATTATCGAAAGCGAGTGCTGCCGCGAATTATCGGGAGTTGAAATCAACGCGATTAAAAGCTTCCACGACGGTCAGCGCGGCAAGCTTCGCGGCGAAAACCTGATATTCAAATTCCGCATGGACGGAATTGACGTTTGCCACTTGGGCGACTTGGGCGAAGCCTGCTCGTCCGAGCTTATCGATTTAATTCTTCCCGTCAACGTTTTACTAATTCCCGTCGGCGGCAACTATACGATTGACGCGGAAATGGCTAAGGAATACGTCGACAGAATTATGCCCGACATCGTTATCCCAATGCACTACCGCGGCAAGGGCTGTAAAATAGATATCGACAAGGTCGATGAATTTTTAGAGCTGTTCGACGAGGACTGCATAGAGGAAGCAGACGGCAGCGAATTGGAAGTCGTGCGAAACTACTTAGACGGCGATACGAAGGTCGTCGTTTTAAGGAGGCGGCACGATGAGTGAAAATCCGCTTCTTGAAAATCTCAGAAACAAGCTCAACGGCAAAAACATTTTCGAGGTCCGCCAGATAGCCCGTCAGGTCGGCGTTCACCAACCCACTACGGGCAAAAAGGAACGGCTGGTTTCGGGCATACTCGAAATCGCCGCAGGAAAGGCGGATCCAGCCGCACCCTCGACCGTAGGCAGAACGCCCTCTGAAAGCTACGACAATAAACTCGTAAGCGAGGTTTTTTCCTGCCGCGCCCAGTGCCTTGCGGCAAAGCAAATTCAATATGATACAACCTCCGCAGAGCTTAGCGTTGCAAGCGGCGAGGAAACGGATGAATATTCCGTTTCGGGCTTGCTTAAAAAAGAGGACGGCAATTACTTTCTGCACCGCACAAACGGCGGCGATATTTACGTAAACGAAAGCTTTATTAAACGCTTTAACCTGCGCATTGGCGACAACGTTTCAGGCACGGCAAAGCGCAAGCAGGGCATAGAGATAGCAGGGCTTTTGTCCCTGTCCGCAATCAACGGCGCCCAGCCCGAAGAAATCGAAAACAGACCGAACTTCGACGATTTAACGCCGATATATCCTGACCGCCGTATAACTTTGTCAGACGACGGTGGCACGGCGGCAAGAATTATAAATTTAATCTGCCCGATAGGCGCGGGACAGCGCGGAATTATCCTTTCGCCGCACGGCACGGGTAAGACCACGCTTTTAAAAAATATCGCACTCGGGTTAAAGACGGGCGGCGCAAAAATTATCACGCTTTTAATTAATTCCCGCCCCGAAGAAATTTCCGACTTCACAAGCGGGCTTGAAGGTGCGGAGGTTATCCCCTGCACGCCCCACGGCGGCGCACAGACTGCAAAACTTGCCTTAGAGTACGCAAAGCATTTGACCGAGCTTTCTCAAGAAACCGTGCTTTTAATCGACGGATTGTGTGAATACGCACGCTCGCTTATTTTAAACGGCATGCCGCTATCGCAGGCGGTTGAGGAAGCCAAAAGCTTTCTGTCCTCTGCACGCAATGTGCAGGGCGGCGGCTCGCTTACTGTTATCGCAACACTTCCGTCCGTCGGCGGTGAAATCGAAGCGACGCTTTCTGAAAGCCTGCAAAGCGTTGTGAATATGCGCATAAATTTGTCTGCCGAGTTATCCTCGGCGCGCATATATCCGCCCGTCGATATTCTCTCGTCACGCACTCTGCGCGATGAAAAACTTTTGACCGACGGTGAAATTACGTGCGCGGACGAACTGCGTTCAATATGCGAAAAGCAGGGCGCGGCGGCGGTTATAAAATTGTTTAAGGAAACGGAAGACAACGCCCAACTTATAACTCGGATTTTAAATTAAAGGTATACTATGCCGGATAAAAATATATTTACCGACAAGGTAAAAATCACAATTAAATCGGGCGACGGCGGCGACGGTATGAACTCGTTTAAGTCCTATAAAGGCAAGCCTGCCTGCGGCCCCGACGGCGGCGACGGAGGAAACGGCGGCGGCGTATATATCACGGCAAGCGGTAGCGTGGGCGACTTGCTTTCATTCCGCTATACTTCAAAATATTTCGCGGGCAACGGCGAACGCGGCGGCACGAATAAATGCTTCGGAAAATCCGGCGCAGATATGATAATTAAAGTACCCGTCGGCACGGTTGTAAAGGACGCGGAAACGGACACGGTTATCTGCGATATGTTCGAGGATGGTGATAAAAAACTCATTGCCGAAGGCGGCCGCGGCGGCAAAGGTAACGTCCGCTTCACCACGGCAAGACGGCACGCACCGAACTTCGCGCAGAAGGGCGAAAAGACCGAACCGCACACTTTAATTTTGGAATTAAAAGTCATAGCGGACGTGGGAATTATCGGCTTCCCCAACGTCGGAAAGTCAACGCTGCTTTCCAAAATTTCGGCGGCTCGTCCCAAAATCGCAAACTACCATTTCACGACTTTGTCGCCCAATTTGGGCGTAGTTAAATACTATGAAAACAGCTTTGTTGCCGCGGATATTCCGGGGCTTATCGAGGGTGCGGCTGACGGTGCAGGCTTAGGGCACGACTTTTTGCGCCATATCGAGCGCACGCGTATGCTTTTGCACGTCGTCGACATTTCGGGCGCGGAAGGGCGCGACCCCGTCGAGGACTTCAAAAAAATCAACGCAGAGCTTTCCGCATACAGCAAGCCGCTATCAAAGCTTCCGCAGATAATCGCGCTCAATAAATGCGACGTTTACGGCGCGGAAGAAAATTTAAAAGCGTTTAAAAAGAAGTAATCAAGAAAGTACAAAATTTTCCCCATAACCGCGGTCAGCGGCGAGGGCACGCGCGAGCTTATTGAGGGAGTATTCGACGTTTTGTCCGACCTTCCGCCCGTCAAGCGTATGGAAAGCGACGAAAGCTTCACCTACACCAAATCCGGCGACTTGGGCTTTGAAATTTATAAGGACGGTGACGTCTACGTTGTCGTCGGCGACCTCGTGGATATGCTCTGCCGCAACGTCGCTTTGAACGATCCCGACAGTATGGCATACTTCCAGAAGATATTGAGGGAAAAGGGAGTAATATCCCGTCTTAAAGAAATGGGAATAAAGGAAAACGACGTCGTATCAATTGGCGACGTAGAATTCGATTTCGTAAATTAATTCCCGCCCCGCAAACGAGGCACGCAAAGGAGTAAAAAATGTTGACTTCCAAACAGCGCAGCAAATTAAAAAGCCTTGCCGCTAACATATCCCCGATAGGACAAGTGGGCAAGGAGGGCATAGGCGAAAATATGCTCGCAAGCTTTTCAGACTGTCTTGAAAGCCGCGAGCTTATTAAAATAAATATCTTGGAAAACGCGGACGGAAATCCTCAGGACTTGGGGCGAGAGCTTGCCGCAAAACTGAACGCCGAGTGCGTAATAGTCATCGGCAGAAAAGCGGTTTTATATCGCAAGTCCCAAAAGAAAGGCGTCAAGCATATCGAGCTTTAATTAATAACAAGCGCAACGGCGGAAAGTATCAGCATAATTCCGCCGATTACTATATAATAGATAGGAAAGAAAGTGAAGTAGCTTAAAAACAGCAGCCCCGCGCCCGACCAGAAAAGCGGCGCGCACAGCTTGCGGGTAAACCTCGCCTTAACGCGCTTCCATATACTGATTTTTTTTGCGCCTTCGTAAACGTACTTTTCGGGCAGTAAATCTTTTTCCTTTAATAAAGAGTAAGCCGCGTCAATCTGCCGTATCTCTATTAAAAAATTTTCGGCAAGCGCGGCGGCTTCTATCGAAGCCCGACTGCAAAAAATAATTTTCTTTTTATCGCTGTCGTACTTTATAACCCTTGCAATATCGTCCTCGGAAAGCGCCTGCATCTGAAAATTAAAAAAGTACGCGCAGGTCTCGGTAAAAACTTTTCCGCCCTTGACTTCGGCGGTTTCGTCCTCGCTCGTCAAAGCCTTTGAAAAAAGGTTGCAGATATATTCGTCCGAGGACAAAGAAAGGTGGAGAGACAAAAGCTTTTTGTGCTTTTCGTCGCGCGATAAAAGCAGCTTTTTATTTTGCTTTCTGCTTATGTACAGAAAGCTCAAAGCCCCGAACAAAAGGCACGCGATTATAGCGAACGCAAGCGCAACGCCTGCGCTACGAGTGTAATATCTTATAGCCGTAAAGAACAGTAAAAACGCACACAGCGCCGCAAACACGGTGTCGAGTATAAGCGGCAAATTAATTCTTCTCATACAAAGGTTATTGCCGCAAACCGCGCATAATAAACACAAAAATATATGAAAATAGCAATTTTCGGCGGAACTTTCAACCCCGTCCACAACGAACACGTAAATATCGTCAAAGCCGCGAAAAGTTCGCTTGCGCTCGATAAAATTTTTATCGTGCCGACTTTTTCCACCCCGAAAAAGGAAGGACTTTCACCGTCCGCGCAGGACAGGCTTAATATGTGCCGCCTCGCGTTCGCGGATATAAAAGGCGTTGAAGTTTCCGACTTCGAAATACAAAACGGCGGCACGAGCTATTCGTATATCACATGCCGCGCGTTCAGGCAAAAATTCCCCGCGGACGAGCTTTATTTTATCGTCGGCGCGGATATGCTTGAAAACTTCCCGCAATGGAAAAACCCCGACGAAATTTTAAATCTCGTCACCCTCGCCGCGTGCGCAAGGAACGACGAAAACTCGCTTCAAAAAGCCCTCGCGGCTTTTAACGCAAATTTTAAAAACGCGGTTAAAACCTTCAACTACGTGGGTGCAAAAGTCAGCTCGTCGCGCGTAAGAACGCTTGCCGCCCTCGGCGAGGATATTTCGCCCCTCGTTCCCAAGCCCTGCGCGGAGTATATCACGAAAAACAATCTCTACACCCGACCCGACCTGCAAATGGTGAAAGAATACCTCACCCCAAGCCGTTGGACGCATACCGTCCGCGTTGCTATCGCGGCAACAGAAAACTGCCGCCGCGCGGGAGTGGACGAAAATTCCGCACTCACCGCCGCCGCATTGCACGACTGCGCAAAATATCTAAAACCCGACAGCGAGCAACTGAAAGACTTTAGGCTTTCCGAAAACGTGCCCGAGCCTGTTATTCACCAATACACGGGCGCACACGTCGCACAAAAAGTTTTCGGCATAACCGACGAAAAAATTTTGCAGGCTATCCGCTGTCATTGCAGCGGCAAACCCGATATGACCGCGCTCGACAAACTGATATATCTTTCCGATATGTTAGAGGAAGGCAGAACTTTCGAAGGCGTTGAATACTTGCGCACGGTTTTTGCCGATAATATTGATAAGGCAATGGAAGCTGCACTTGCGCACAATCTCAAATACTTAAATTCGACGGGCGGACAAGTATATCCGCTCACCGTACAAGCATACGAATATTTAAAAGGAAACAAAAATGACAAGTAAGGAAAAAACCCAACTCATCTGCAAAATTTTATCCGACAGAAAGGCTAACGATATAATTTATATCGCCGTAGAAGAAAAGACCAGCCTTTGCGACTATTTCGTAATCGCGGGCGGCAGGTCTAAAACTCAGGTCAAAGCCCTTGCGGAGCACTTGGAAGAAAAGCTTGAAAAAGAATATGAAATCACCCCGCGCCGCCGTGAAGGCGTGCAGGGCGGCAGATGGGCTGTTTTGGACTATGCGGACGTAATCGTTCACCTTTTCGGCGACGAAGAACGCGACTTTTACCGTCTGGAAAGACTTTGGGAAGACGGTAAAAACTTAACGCGCTACGAGGACTAAACCGAAAAGGCGTCACTTTTTGAATTTGATTTCCTTCGGCTCGGAATAGCTCGCCTTTCTGGAACGCTTCTTTTCGACTATGTAATACACGGGCTCGGGCTTCGGCTCAGGCTTTTTCTCGGCAGGGGGCGGCTCTGGCTTTTTCTTAACGCTTTTCAGCCCCATGTGCGCAAGTTTAATCAAATGCACGAGAATAAAACATATAACGAAAGTCAAAAACAAATATAAAATTCCGATGAACATACTGAAATTATAACTTCCGTGTGCGTCAAAAAATTGAAAAATTTTAAATATTTATATATAAAAAGGTAGAATATGTCAGATTTATCTATTGAAGAACAAACCGACGACGAAATTACCGAAAAAAAACTGTTTGAAGACTTTAAACGCAAATTGAATATGGAAGCCGCCGCCGCGCAGGTCACTAAATTAGAATACGACTTAACCGACGCAACCGCTTCCAAGGCTGAGCTTCGCCGCGCCTGTCAGGAGGCAAACCGCTTAAAGCTCGGCGCGGTCTGCGTTCTTCCAAATCAGGTCAAGCACTGCGTTCACTTCTTGGGCAAAGACCCGCAAACCTCGCTCATCGCCTGCATTTCATTGCCCCACGGTGGCGAAACAACCAAGGTAAAGGCAGCGGCAGTCAAACAAGCCGTAAAGGAAGGCGTGGACGAAGTTGAGGTCACCGCCCCCATATCGCATATCAAGGACGGCAACTGGAGCTATTTAAAGCGCGAGTTTAAAAAGCTTAAAAAAGCCGCTAAGATACGCGCCCTGCGCATAAACGTAGAAAGCGAGTTTTTAACCGCGCAGGAGCTTTCAAAAGTCTGCTCTATCGCCGCCGACTGCGGAGTAACCTCGCTCAGAACTTCGTCGACCACGGGCTACGACGGCGAAACGCTTACGAAAATAAAGACCGCCGTAAAAGACAAATGCACCGTAAAGGCGGACGGAGTTTCCACCTTTACCGAAATGCAGACCGCCGTGGATATGGGTGCAGGCATAATCGGCAGTAAATCCGCCCTCGACTTGGCTTATTTAATTTTAAAAACCGCAAACTGATTAAAAATTACAGGCGGCGCGCGTTTAAAAACGCGCGCCGCATACTATATATAGTGGTGGAG
>CAMWPZ010000035.1 GCA_947176305.1 uncultured Clostridia bacterium | reverse complement strand
GACTTTCAATGCATGAACAACAACAACAAAAAAAAAAATGAATTCACTTTTTTTTTTCTACACATTATTCTGGCGGGGGGGTTTTTTTTTACCCCCCCCCCGCGCCTATCTTTATAGCGACAGTTTTTTAACGCTTATTTCCGTCTTTCTTTTGCGTCGGGCAACAAGCTTTATCACAAAGCCCGAGGAAAATACTATTACGCTTACAAGCCAGCCGAACGCCGCCTGCGCCCACAGGGGATAGCCCGCATACTTAACGTGTTCGATAAAAATTAAGTGGTACACCGCCCACGCAGTTAAAAACGTAAGCACGGCAGGGCATAAGAATTTCAGTGAAAAGTTAAAGGCTTTTGCGGGCATTTTCGCGCGGCGCGTGTAGCGGTTTATCTCACCGACAAGCCCTATATCCTTTGCCTTTCTGCCGAGCAATATGCACTCGGCAATTCCCAAAAACAGAATATTGAAATAGTTTGCAAAATGGTCGGCAATATCCAGCGCGGTTTCGGCAATCGGCGTTGCGAAGATTACGCACACCGCCGCGCCGACAAGCGTTATCACCCCGACTATCCTGCGCTTTTTTATTGCGAACTTTTCGGCAAGCGGGTTTGCCGCCGCCTCCGCCATTGATACCGCGGACTGAGTCGCCATCATTGCAAGCGACAAATAGAACAGCACCCCGACTATCGCGTTCAATACCGCGCTCGGACTGAATTTGGTTATCGCCACGGGATAAATTATAAACGCGGTGACTATGCCCGACTGCGAAATCTGCCCCTGCATACCGCAGCCGTATAGTGTGGTGAACAGCACTACCGACGAAAGCACGGACACGAAAAAGTCCGCCGCCGCGATTATTATGCTGTCACGAAAAATATTAGTTCCCTCGGGCAGGTACGCGCCGTAAGCGGGCATTATCCCCACGAGAATAGACAGCGAGAAAAAGACCTGCCCCAGCGCGTTGAGCCACAGCTCCGCGCTTAAAAAGGCTTTGAAGTCGGGCACGAACAGCGCGCGCAAAGCTTCGCCGCTGTTTGAGTACAGAAGTCCGCGCACCGCCATAAAGGTTAAAAGCACCATGGGAATTATCACGGTGAATTTTGCCGTTTTGGAAAGCGATGCCGCACCGCCGCGAAGGCAGAAGTACATTACCGCCCAGCCGACAATTCCACACACTAAAACAAGCGGGGATATGCCGCCGCCTTTTAATACCTCGCTGAAAAAATAACCGCCCGCGCTATTTTGCGCCGCGCCTTGCTTTGCCATACTCAGCGGCGCGATTTTTATAGCCATTGAAATTATCCAGCCCAACAGTCCCGCATATATAATTGCAACTATAAGCGAGTTAAAGCAGGAAGCCCAACCGAGCGGCTCGGCTTTTTTCGAAAGGCTTGATATGCACTTAGGCGCGCCGCCGCGAATCTTCCTGCCGAGGGCTATTTCCGCGTTCAATATGGGCACGCCCATAACGATAAGCGCAAGCATATACACGAACAGAAAAGTTCCGCCGCCGTACTTTGCGCACAGCCCCGGAAAGCGCAGCGCATTGCCCAAGCCTACCGCCGCGCCCACGCTCGCCAAAATGAAACCGCCCCTTGTTTTAAACCTTTCCTGCGCCATATATTTATATATATTAAGTCACATAATAAATTATTAAAGCCGCCCGCGCTTATAGCGCGGACGGCTTTATAGACCGTGCGGAAGTCTTTTAAATTTTAACCCTGATAATTTTTTACTTCGTCGGGTATGGTTACGGTTGTCGAGCCGTAGGTAAAAGTCGTAATCATAGTTTGTACAAATTTATCACCTTCATAATTTTCGGTTAAAACAGCTTCCGTTTTTGCGAGTTTCCCATTACTGAAAAACAAAGCCAAGTCAATCCTGTATGATTCGTCAAAAATATTATCTACATCTTGCCAAACGTAACACGTCCTTTTTTCGTCAAATATAAAGTCACCGTAACTGTAATATACGTTAAATTCATTTAAAAACGTATAGCAATCTAATTCATCTGTGCGAATAAAATCTGAAAAAAGTTTAATCGTTGAAATGTTGCCGGTGATTTCATGTTTAAAGTTGTCAGATTCGCTTCCGTTATTACAAGAAGCGCGGTACCATTTACCGTCCTCATCCTGCCAAATATATAAATCTCCATCGTAACCTATGCTTGAGGCGGCTTTTCCAACATAATCCAATTTCCACTCTAATTCAAGTGAAATTGAAGTACCTTCAACAGTATAATTCATTTTCGTGTTTATAGCCAAATTTAAATCATCTTCCGTGATTCTTGAAGGGTCTCCGCAAAATAAGTTTAATGCGGATCTCCACTCTTTTTCCGTGACTCGGTCGTAAACTTCTTTTTCTTTGCAGGCGGTAAAGCCTACGGCAAGCGCCACCGTTAAAAGCAGCGCAAGCAGCGTGGTAACAAATTTTTTCATGTGCTTTCTCCTTTGAAAAATTTATAAAAAATAAAATGTGTTTCCAAACCGGAAACACATCCGCACGAGTATCTCCGATTTGTTACCACGCAAATAGAAGTATACTAATATATTGTTTAACTTAGCACACAAGAGATACACAATGCCTAAGGGTATTGTGTCCAAGTTAAACAATTATATTCCGTTTTGCGTGGTAAACACAGTATAGCATTTAAAAGCGATTTTTGCAACCCTTTTATTCAAAAAAATTTGCGGCGCGTTTTTGCAAAAAACGCGCCGCTCTTTTACCCGACAATTTTTCAATTAAGTTTTTTCAGTTTCTCTAAGTTGAGCTTGGTATACACGAACGCGCCGACTACCGCGCACAACAGCAAAACTATTATCACGGCGAACACAATATATACTATAAGCCGCGCCTTATGGTCGAGCTTTAAACTCGACGAAATTATTGCAAACAGCGCGAACGCCGCCGCCACTGCGACGATTGCGATAAACGCTATTTTTACGGCTTTCAAGCCACACTCAGCACGCTTTGCCAAAAGCTTTGCGTATTCTTCCCTTTGTGTAATTTCCATAGCTTAACCTTCGAGCATGCTCGATAATATTGCAAGGTTTGCCGCCACGTCGATATGGCGCACGACGACCTTTTCGTCCGTCTTTATAAGCACGGGCGCGAAGTTTAAAATCGCCTTAACCCCGCACTTGACGAGCATATCCGCCACCTCCTGCGCGTACTGCGCGGGAACGCAGATTACCGCAAGCTCGGCGTTAAGTTCGTTTATCTTCGAAGCCGCCTCGCCCATTGCGTGGACCTTTTTGCCTGCGATTTCCGTGCCGACCTTTTCGGGGTCGCTATCGAACGCGGCAACGATTTCTATGCCGTAGTTTTTAAAACCGCCGTAGCTTAACACAGCCTTGCCGAGCGCGCCCGCGCCGACGAGTACCGCACTGCGCTTTCCGTTACAGCCGAGGTAGTCTTCAAGCGCCGCGATAAGCTCGCTTTTAACGTAGCCCACGCGCGGTCTGCCTGCCGCCGAGGTGTAAGCCAAGTCCTTGCGAACGAGCACTTCGCCCATGTCCAGAGCCGCCGCTATACTGCCCGACGAAACGTAAACCTCGCCGTCGTTCAAGCCCTTTAAATAATTTAAATAGACAGGCAGTCTTTGCAGAGAAATTACGGGAATATCCTTGTTCATAATCAGTCACCGAATAGAAGCGCCGCCGCGCCGAGTGCGCCCGCACGCGAGCCGAGCGTCGCCGTCTTTACCTCGACGGGCGCGTAAGCCGTGCCGCCGAAAAGTTCCTTGTTCAATAAGTTTTGCAGGGGGATAGTCAGCCTTTCGCCCTGACCCGAAATTCCGCCGCCGAGCATTATTACCTGAGGACGGAAAACATTTGCCAAATTCACAAGTCCGCAAGCCAAGTATTTAACGTACCAGTCCACGACTTCGCGCGCGGATACGTCGGTATCCATATAGTCGAAAGCCGTGCGGCCCGTAACGTTTTCCGATGTGCAGCTTTGCCACATTGCCGAGCCCGCGTCCTCCTCCATAGCCCACTTAGTTCTTTTGATTAATGCGGTTGCCGAGGAATACGCTTCGAAACAGCCGCGCCGTCCGCAGGTGCATTTGTTGCCGCCGCGTTCTATGACCATATGCCCGATTTCCGCGCCTGCCGATTTGTTGCCTTCGAACAGCTTGCCGCCGATTACTATGCCGCCGCCGACGCCCGTGCCGAGCGTGACGAGAATACTGTCGGAATAGTTTTTACCTGCGCCGAACTTCGCTTCGCCGAGCGCCGCCGCGTTTGCGTCGTTGGTAATTTTTACGGGGAGTTTAACCTTTTCTTCGACGAGCTTTGCAACGGGCAACGATTTTATGTTCAGATTGCCTGCAAAGACGACCGTGCCGTTTTCCGCGTCAATCATACCCGCGCAGCCGATACCAATCCCAGCGAACTGCGCTTTGGGTTTGCCGACGGTGGATATAAGCCGTTCGGCAAGGGTGGCAATCACTTCCGCAATTTTTTCACCCTTTAACGTAGGCGAGCTGTCCTCCGCAAGGCAAGTGCCTTTTTTATCGATTACTATGCCTTTTACGGTAGTTCCGCCGACGTCGATACCTATATAAAACAACTTGTTTTTCTCCCTGTCGTTTATTTACGTAATTAGTATACACTTTAAAGTTTAAACTGTCAAGATTAAAATTTTTCGCCTGTATTTGCGGATTAGCGGAAAGCGGTTTAATTAAAAGCGGCGCGGACGTTTTCAACCGTCCGCGCCGCAATATTTAAGGCTTTATTTAGTGCCCGTTGAGCCGAAGCCGCCCGCACCGCGCACGGTATCGGAAAGGCTTTCAACCTCGGCAAACTCCGCCGTTATGTACGGCGTTATGACGAGCTGGGCAATTCTTTCGCCCGCGCTTATAACCTGCTTTTCTTCCGAGTGGTTGTGAAGCGCAACCTTTACCTCGCCGCGGTAATCGCAGTCAACCACGCCGACTTTATTCGCAGGCGCAAGCCCTTTCTTGGTCGCAAGTCCGCTGCGCGCGTAAATTAAACCCGCGTAGCCTATGGGAAGCTCTAACGCGATACCCGTAGGAATAACCGCCGTGGTGTGCGGCGCGATTTCCACGTCCGCGTCCGTGCAGGCGTAAAGGTCCGCGCCCGCCGCAAACTCACTGCCGTATGAAGGCACCGTCGCCTTCGGATTAAGCTTTTTAATGTTAACTTTCATTTGTATATTACTCCGAATTTTAATTATGTAAACCGTAGAGATGCAAGCAAGACAAGGCGTGCGCGGATTTGGCGCAAGAAGTGTACAATGACGTACACGACTAAGCCGAAACGCAAGCACAACGCAGTATTGCGAAGCAGATTTACGGTTTTAGACTATTGTTTCTTCGTCCCAAAGGACAACCTCGTCCTTCTTCAACGACGGTTTTAAAAGTATTATCCTTTGGTTGGACGAGCCGCGGAATAAAAGGTTCAAGTCCTTCAGTTCCTCGACGAATTTTCCGTCCACCAACACGTCAAGGCAGTTCAAAATTTTCAGCGCGGTATCAATGTTCACCTTTTTGCCCGTGAGTATATCCGCCTCGTAATCGTAACCCGTAAAGCACCAGAACGATTTTTTGGGGTACTTACTTCTGAGTCTGATTAAAAACGGGGCGAGGGCTTCGGCGTTCTCCGGCTCGAACGGGTCGCCGCCGAGAAGCGTAAAGCCCTTAATATAGTCGGGCTTCATTGCCTCGATTATCTCGTCCTCGACTTCCTTCGTGAACGGCTCGCCGTAGCAGAAGTCCCACGTTTCGGGGTTGAAGCAGTTTTTGCAATGGTTGCGGCAACCGCTGACATACAGTGAAACGCGCACTCCCGGTCCGTTAGCTATATCGTATTTTTTTATTTTCGCGTAGTTCAAAATTTATACCTCTTTTAAGGTGTTTAAAACGCCGCTTACGTTTTCGCCGAAAGCGTAAGCGGCGTTCATATATATCCGTTTATTTTATAAGTGCAATACCCTTGCTTTGATTTCCTTGGTCTTGCCGACGTTCCAGAAGTTTTCGCCCAGATATCCGCAGGTGCGGCGGGTTACATTCATCTTCCTCTGGTCCTTGTTGTGGCAGACGGGGCATTCCCACTCGTTATCGTCGTTTATGATAATTTCACCGTCGAAGCCGCAAACGTGGCAGTAGTCGGACTTGGTGTTGAATTCCGCATACTGGATATTGTCGTAAATGAATTTAACAACGTCCTCCAAAGCCGTTAAGTTGTGGCGCATATTGGGAATTTCAACGTAGGAAATCGCGCCGCCCGAAGAAATTTTCTGGAACTGGCTTTCGAACGTGAACTTCGAGAACGCGTCGATATTTTCGCGCACGTCAACGTGGTAGCTGTTCGTGTAGTAGCCCTTGTCGGTTACGTCGGGAATTGTGCCGAAACGCTTTTCGTCTATTCTTGCGAAGCGATAGCAAAGTGATTCCGCAGGCGTGCCGTAAAGTCCGAAGCCCAAGCCCGTTTCCTTCTTCCATTTTTCGCAATGGTCGCGAAGGGACTTCATAACCTTGAGCGCGAACTCCGCACCCTCTTTCTCGGTATGGGAAACGCCCTTTACAAGCTTGGTCACTTCGTACAAGCCGATGTAGCCGAGCGATATGGTCGAATAACCGTCAAGCAGGTATTTGTCTATCTTTTCACCGGGCTGTAAGCGTGCAATCGCACCGTACTGCCAGTGCACGGGGGAAACGTCGCTCGTAACGCCCATAAGCGCGTTGTGGCGGCACATTAACGCCTCGTAGCAGAGGTTTAACCTTTCCTCTAAAATTTCCCAGAACTTCTTTTCGTCGCCCTTTGCAAGTATACCGCACTGGGGCAGGTTAATGGAAACAACGCCCTGATTGAATCTGCCTTCGAACTTATAGTTGCCTTCTTCGTCCTTCCAAGGGGAAAGGAACGAGCGGCAGCCCATGGGCGAGAATACGTTGCCTTCATAATTTTCGCGCATCTTCTTTGCCGAAATGTAGTCGGGGTAAAGGCGCTTCGAAGAACACTTAACAGCAAGCTTCGTCAGATAGTCGTACTTGCCGCCCTTCAAGCAGTTGTTTTCGTCCAAGACGTAAATGAGCTTGGGGAACGCGGGGGTGACGTAAACACCCTTTTCGTTCTTTATACCCTGATAACGCTGTTTTAAAATTTCCTCGATAATCAGTGCGTTTTCTTCGATGTACTCGTCGTTCTCGTCAAGATACATAAACAGCGTTACGAAAGGCGACTGACCGTTCGTGGTCATAAGCGTGTTAATCTGATACTGTATGGTCTGCACGCCCGCTTTAAGCGATTCGCTGACGCGCATATCGACGATTTCCTTTTTAGCCGCTGCGTCAAGCCTGTCGCCGAATTTCTCGTCGCACTGCTTTGCGTACTTTTCGCGCGTGCGCCTTAAGTACTTGCCGAGGTGCGCGATATTCACCGACTGACCGCCGTACTGCGAGGACGCGACGGACGCGATAATCTGCGTAGTAATGGTGCAGGCAGTCTGGAAGGACTTGGGGCTTTCAATCATCTTGCCGTTTATAACGGTGCCCTTGTCAAGCATATCCTTAATATTAATAAGACAGCAGTTGAATATGGGCTGTAAGAAATAGTCCGCGTCGTGGAAGTGAATTGCGCCTTCGTCGTGAGCCTTGGAAATGTGCTCGGGCAAAAGCATACGGCGCGTTAAATCCTTGGAAACCTCGCCCGCGATTAAATCACGCTGGGTGGAAGCCGTGCGCGCATTCTTGTTGGAGTTCTCCTCCATTACGTCCTTATTTGAATTTTTGATAAGCGAAAGAATGCTCTCGTCCGTGGTATTCGCCTTGCGTACGAGCGCGCGCTCGTAGCGGTAGAGAATATACGACTTCATAAGCTGATACTTCTGAAGTTCCATCAGCTTTTCCTCTACCATATCCTGAATATCCTCGACGAGCAGCCTCGGTCTGTGACGGCTTGCAATGTCGTCGGCAATGGCGTTAATCTGCGCGTCGGTCACTCTGTCCTCGAAATCAACCGCTTCGTTAGCCTTCGATAAAGCCACGACGATTTTCTTTCTGTCGAACTCGCACACCGTATTGTCACGCTTTATAACCTTCATTTCAATGCCCTCCGAATATCTTTCGTAAAAAGTATGCTATGAAATCAGCATACCATATATTTAGTGCTCTGTCAATAGGCAAACCACAATATATTGTGTTTTTTCGCCCCTTTTGAGGGCGGCGACGGTTTTTAGTATAGTATACCCCGCTTTAAAAAGTCAAGCACTACGGCATAAATTTTTTTATGAAAATTTTAATCGACAATTAACATTTTTTCACCGCATTTTGACTGAAAATTTTTCACACGTAACATTTACGCTGTTCATAAAAAACGGAGCGGATTTTACTCCGCTCCGTCCTTTTGTGTCTATAAGGCGGTTTTCCGCTTATTTATTCTCGTCGAAGGCGTCGTAGAAGCCGTCGATGTCGAACATTCCGTTGTTCTGTGACCTGTTGTTCCTCGGCTCGCGCTTTAATGCGCGGGGCTGTGAGGTCGCCTGAGGCTGTTCCTTCGCACGGTTGGTCGTGTCCACAGTAGTCGTGGTCGTTATCACCGCGTCGGCAGGATAAGCCGTAGGCGCGCTTATGGTCACGGGCTTGCTCTCCTCTACGCTGTGCGGAAGCTCTAACTCGGGTTTCAATTCTACGGGTTTACCCGTCGCAAGGTTCCTTACCATAGAAGCAAGTACCGCTCCCAGCATATCCGCATTATTGAGGTTGGGGTTATTGCCCATGTTCGCAAAGCCGTTCATTGCGTTGTTGTTCGGCATGCCGTTCTCCGCACGGAACTTCGCAAACCCAAGCTCCATCTCCCTGCGCATTTCCGCAAGCTCTCTATCCGAACGCTGTTCTGCTCGCATATTCGCTATTTCAGACTTAAGCTCTCTCAGCTCGCCGTTGTCGTAATTATTGCCGCTGTTGCTCTGCATTTGCTGAGGCATGGGCATCTGCATGGGCATCATAGGCATTTGCTGAGGCATCTGCTGTTGCTGAGGATACTGTTGCATCTGAGGCTGAGGCATCTGTTGAGGCTGCTGCATTTGCATCTGAGGTTGCTGAGGCATTGCCTGTTGCTGAGGCTGTTGCTGCTGCATTGCCATTCCTGCCATGCCGGCTGCTCCTGCCGCCGCGCGTATCTTCGCAAGCTCCGCTTCCTGCTTCGCTTTCGCTAATTCAAGCTCGGCTTCCTGTTTTGCTCTTGCCGCTTCGCGCTCTGCCTCTCTGCGGCGCTTCTCTTCCTCTTTCTTTTCCTTCTTCTCCTCGCGGATTTCCTTCGTCTTTCTGCGTTTTTTAGCGATTACGATTATGATAATCAAAAGAATTATCAACGCAAGTCCTACCAAGAACCACGCCCAGACGGGCAAGCCGAGCCACGTCTTTGTAACAAAGTCTTTAACGTTGCTCATTAATGCCGCCGCACCGTTTTGAGGTACCTTGTATTTGACTGCCGTACTCGAAAGCTTTATCGTTCCGTCGTTTGCAAAAGTGAAGTTTTTGCTGTCGTCGCCGTCAGTGCCTGCGCCGAGTACCACGCCAGCGAAGTACTCTCTGCCGCCTTTCAGTACGACTTCATCCTCGGTCAAGGGGCTGGTCGCCGCCTCGTCGGCGTAGTATACGATACCCGCCGTAAGGGTTCCGTCGCTAATCAGCGTTTTCACCCAGTCGGGAAGATTGTTGAGATTAATCTTCGCGCCTGCCTTGCCGCTGACGTCGATGACGTCGGTGCCAAGCTTATAGGGCGCAATGCTCCAACTATACGAAGCCTGCTTTTTGTCGGCGTCAAGACTGATATACGAAGAAACTTCCTCGTCCGCGACGCTCGCTTTGACAACAACCAGTTTGCTCTCCGCTTTGGCGTCGGCGGGCATCTTCCACTTGTAATTGTTGTTAATAATTTCTATTACCGCAATATAATCGCCCGCGTTCCTTGCGGTAGCTTTACCGCTTACCGCGCTGATTATACCCTCGTCGAGATATTGCTGATACTTTTCGTCAAGATAGCTTGCTAAGCTCTGTGTTTCGCTGTTGAACGTGATATCTTTGACGATTTGCGGAGCTTCGATTTCTTTTTGCTCTATCGTGAAAGTGAATTCACGCGTTTTCAGCGCATAGTTCGAAGTGTACGCGCCTTTCAGTTCAAGCTTAACGGTGTACTTGCCCGCGTCCGCAGTAGCGAAGTCGAAGTCGGCAAGCTGTTTGCTAAGCTCGGGTTTTCCTTCGGGATAGATGGTTACGGTTGCGTAATTATTTACGAGCGCGCCGTCTTCCTTTTCCCTGTGAAGGTTGTAAATTCCATCCGCATTAACTGTATCAAGATAGGTCGAGCTGTCTTTCACAACCTCTACGTAAACTATGATTTTTGCTTCGCCGAGGTTCGTGCGCTGATAATCGCCGTCGCCGGTAAACGATAATTCGTAATCACCCGCGGGGTCGGCAATAACCATTTTAATGAATATCGGAAGCGACTTAACCTTGCCGTTTTCAAGCTTGCCCGCGCCGTGGTCGTTTATAAGCGCTTTAATTCCCGCGTCGCCCTCGCCGACTTTTGCACCGGGTACGGGGTTTAACGGGTCGGTCATATCCGCCAGATAATACTCGTACTTAACGTACTGCTTCAAATCGGGGTTGTCGGTGTCAAGCTCGTAAATCTGATACGCCATCTCGTTGTCGTCAACGATTTTCTTGCCGTCGGCATCCGTGCCGGTAAAATCGGTCACCGTCCATTTAACGGGTATCTTCTTTTTACTGAGCGTTATTTTATCGGTAACTTTAAACGTACCCGTCTCTTCCGTGCCGTCTTCTTTTACGTGGCAGTGGTTATCGTCGAGAGTATACTCTACCGTAAACCCGTAGTCGCCGGGGGTTACCCTCGTCGGGCTGGTATACTGGTTGTCGCCGATAGTTGCGTCCGTTATGCCGTCAACGTAAGGCTTCTTAACGCGCACGTATACGTCGATATCCCTGAACTCGGGCGTGTTCTCGGGGTCGTAAGTGCCGACCCATTCGATTTTGCCCTCGTCGTTCATATAGCCGTATTCATACTTGATTTCGGATAAATCAACGTCCGCTTTGCCTATCTCGTATTCGAAGGTAAGCGTAGCCGAGTAAATATTTCCGTTGCTGTCCGCCGCGTCGGGGGTGTAGGTCTTGAACTTCGTGCCCGTGTAAGCCGACTGCGCAGGTAGCTTGTTGTCGCCTTTCTCGCTGTCTTTGACTTTTATTTTTATAGTAACGGTAACTTTGCCCGCTTTGTCAAGCACGGTTGAACCGTCTGCGTAAGCATAAGTCGGGTTACCTACGATTTCAAGGAAACTGATATCGCTGAAATCGGGTACGAAGGTATAAGCTACGGCTTTGCTGCTGTCCTTGTCGTAAGCGTATTTCAGATTATCGGGACTTGCAGGCAATTCAAGCGCATCGTCGCCCGCGCCCATAAGACTTGTCTTATACGTAATCTTAATATCGTCAAGGCTCGCTTCCGCCGCCGAAATGGTTACCGTCTTGGTATAGCTGTCGGCGTCTTCGGTATTCAAAGCATAATTCTTGTTTACCGCGTGAGTATCCGAATTCGCAAGCGCAAGTACGATTTTATAAGCACCCGTATCGTGCTTGCCCGCCAGATTGCTCAAATCCTTGAACAGCAGCTCGTTCGATTTTAAATCGCTTGCAGAACCCGCGTACAGCTTTTTACCGCTTGCTTCGCCGTCTTTAACACAGTAATAGTAAATTTCTATTACAGGTTCCTGCTTGTTGCCGTCCACGGTAATGGGGCCTTTGCCCGTCTTGTAATCAAAACTGAGCTTACCCTTGTCGTCGTTAGCTTTGATAGTCCAGCTTCCGCCGCTCGCGCTCGAGGTGAAAGTAAATTCCAGCGTTGCGGGCTTAATTTCGTACTCGACGAATTTGACGGGTGCGGGGTCGGTATCGCTCGCATCCTTCCACTTGTAATCGCGCACGACGTCGTTGCCTGCCGCATTCTTTTGGGTAAGCAGTCTGTAATGCAGTTTGTACTTGCCCGCGTCCGTCGCGCTGAGCGAAAGTCCGGTCGTGTTTACTACGTCAACCGAGAATAAGTCGTTGCCTTCGCTGTTCTTCGGTAATTCTCCGGCTTTGTAGGTTATGCCGTCGGACGTACCGTAGGTCATATAGCGGTTGTCGTAACCGTTAAGAGGTGAAAAAGTCAGCGACCCGCCGGTGTAGTCTTTTGCAGTCATCGCGCTCGGCGCGGTAACTTCCATACGCGTTATCGTGTAGGAACGCGTTGCGTTTTCGCTTGTGTCGGGCACGAGCTTATAGTTACTCGTATCCTTGTTTTTATCTTCAAACGTTACGGTATAGGTATCCGCATGCTTAGGATAATTCGTTCCCTTTGTCGTGCCGCCGCGTACGTTATCTATCTTATCGATTACGTTGTCGCCGAACTGCGCGTCCGAACCCGTGAACTTCAACACGACGTAAGGTATCTTAGTCGTAGTAGTACTGGGCGTAGTCGTGTTGTCAGCATTGAAAAGCGTATAATCGAGATATACCCACGGCGCGGAAGAAGCTCCCGCTTGCGGCGTAAAGTTCTGCGCATACGGAACTTTCCAGTCGCTGTTCAGTCCGATGTTTTTCCATTTATACTTTATTTCGGCTTGCTTTATGGTAAAGTAAACTACCTTATAACGCGCATACTCTTTTTCCTGTGGCGTTGCAGTGTCGTAATCTAACTCGTCGTCTTCCCAGAACAGCGTATTATCTTTCAGCTTTATGGTTAATTTGTATTTGCCCGCGTCTACGAGGTTCGTCGCGATAGTAGGGTCTGCAACCAAGCTCGGAGTTATACCGTTGTCACCCAACGCAGGCGCCTTAAAGGCCGTAGTTGTATCGCCCTGCTTGATAAACTCGTAAGTGAGTTCTACTCTGTCAGGGTCGCCGTAGTATTTTGCAATATACCACTCGGGCTTGAGATAACCGAGATTTTGCTGTCCGCCGTTATACGAAACGGCTTTTGAAGTACCGTCGTATGCGGTAGTGGTCGTTATATCTCTTGCAGTTAAATCGGTATGTCCTTCCGCCTTCGTCAGGTTTAAATGCAATGCGGGACGCACAGCATAAGCAACTGAATTTTTTTCGTAAGCATAAATTCCACTCGCCGACAGTACAAGGTTAAAATTGGTGTACCTGTTCGTACCCGAACGCGTCCAATAAGCTGCGCCGGCATTAAGCTGACCCGTTTGTATGGTTTTCGCCGTCGTAGTGTTTGTGGGGTCCGTAATATTCCACATACCCAAAACGCCGACGTTATCGGTGGCTTTCATAGAGCCGACTTCCGACCAGCTGGGAATCCATATGCGGTCGTAAGCCCAGTCGTTGTAGCCGATGTCGGTATAGTTGGTGTAAGCCATATTATACATTGTTTGGTTGTACCAACCGACTCCATACTGACCGCTTCCGCTTCCATAAGTAGTCTTAACGGTATTAGTGCCGGCCGTACCCGTTATATCGCCCGTGAGATCTTTGGTAATAGCTTCATTAAAGTAATAGCTATCACCGGAACCGCCGCCTCGTGCGAAGTTGTACATGAAATCTTCGTAATAAGTATATTTAAGCTGTGACGGGGTATCTATGTAATCTGCAAGTGATTTGTTCGCCTTTGTTGATGTGCTTAAAGCAGTATTATTCAGCGTATAAATAGCCCAAGGATTCGAAACCCTGTCCGACGCCGAAACGGTACCGTTCAACTCTGCAACTGTTGCAGAACCCGTAGTACTCCAAGCGTACTTAGTGTTGCCGCCGTTAACGTCGCCGCCGTTAAGCGTTTTTACGCGCAAAAGGCTTGAGGAGTACGTACTTGCGGCGTAGCTGGTTGCAGATACAGACGCGGCAGAACTGCCCGAAGTACCAGTATTCCAGCCGTAAGCGCTTTTCTGATAGTTGCCCGCACCGTCCTTATAGCCGTCCGCAAGCCATAAAGTTGCAATTACGTCGCCGCTCGTATCGGTAGTTAAAAAAGTTACCGTCCAGGTCTGTCCGCCGAAATCAACCACTATATTTTTGTTGCCGTTCATCGTATACAGCTGATAAGCGGATTTATATGCGGGAATAGTTACCGCACCGCTCGCCGACGTATTTGCAGATCCGTATGACGTAGTACCTGCAACGGAATTTTTTACCGCTTGCAAAGTACTGCCCGTACCGCCCGTGAGGGCTTTATATAATTCGGTAAGGTTATCCCTGTCGAACACGGCGTTCGGATGATCGTTTGAATTGTAATTTTCCTGCGTAAGCTCGCTTATGCTTATCGTTTTCGAGCTGTCCTGCAAATCCGCCGCGGTTTGCGCTTTTGTAGCTTTGGGCAACATAAACGATACGCTGACCGCAATTAACGCCGCGCATAATACTGATAGTATTACCGTCAGTAAATTTCTTTTACTTTTATTTTTCATAGCTTTATACCTCTTGATAACAAAAAAGTGTGCTCCCGTAAAGGAACACACTTCCGAGTGCGATATACCCTACGGGTACCACACTGAGCATACTTTACCGCCGAAATTCCGCCGTTCACAAACAACGCAAGCCAAAGTTTGCGTAAAGTTCTTTGCCGAACGGGCAGAATAATTGCGTAAAATTATTCATTTAAATTAAGTTGCTGAATGTGGTATGCGTATTATATCATATGATTTTAATAATTACAATAGTTTTTGACAAATTTTTTAAACTTGTGGTTTTCCAAATTTTAGACCACAAGATATTGTGGTTGCTCGGCAACGGCGGGGTATCTTAACTGCTTTTCGGCAGATTTGCCGCCCGCAAGTCAAACTTAAAGGGCAAAAAATAAGTGAGCGGACGAGTTTTTCGTCCGCTCACCGTGTTTTAATACCTTATATATTATATAATTTAAGCCTTTTTGTTAAGCGTTACGCTCTTGAACGAGCCGTCGGCTTTGTGCACCACTACCCTGCCGTCCTGATTATCCGCAAGGGTTATCGCGTGGTTAATAGCCTCTGCCTGAGTTCTGAAAAGCTTTATGACCTTTGCGCCGCCTGCTGCTTTGATTTGCCACTGTCCGTCTTCCTTGCGCTTGGAAATGTGGTAAACCCTTTTGCCGCCCTTGGCCGCGTCCGCATCGTCGGTCTTAGCCGCTTGCGCCGCTTTCTCTTTTTCAGCCTGAGCTTTTGCTGCCGCCGCGGCTTTTTCCTTCTCCGCTTTGGCTTTCGCCGCCTGAGCTGCCTTTTCCTTTTCAGCCTTTGCCTTTGCTTCGGCTGCCGCTTTCTCCTTAGCGGCTTTCTCTTTCTCGGCTTTTTCTTTGGCTAATCTTGCAGCCTTTTACTTCTCCGCCTGAGCCTTAGCCTGCTGTGCCGCCTGTTCCTTTGCGGCTTGTTCCTTAGCGTGCTGAGCGGCGTTGTCTTTGGCAGC
>CAMWPZ010000034.1 GCA_947176305.1 uncultured Clostridia bacterium | reverse complement strand
TTCCAAGCCTTCGGGAAATCGCCAAAGCGTTACTCGCGCCGGCAAGCCCGATTTTAATGCTGTACAAAGGTTTTAACGTGTTCGCGTCAAACTCCATACTCGCGTTTTCGATTCTGTCAAAGCTATACGCAAATTCTTTCAGCGGTGTAAAGTGCGTGGTTACAACGCCCTTACAGCCTTTGCTTAAAAGGTGCTTAACCACGGCTTTCGCAATCGCCTGCCCCTCGTCGGGGTTAGTGCCGCCGCCAAGCTCGTCAATTAAAACCAAGCTGTTTGTATTTGCGCCGTTGCAGATATTAATTATATTGAGCATATGCGACGAAAAGGTTGAAAGACTTTCTTCAATGCTTTGGCTGTCGCCGACGTCGCAGAAAACGTTTTCAAAGACTGAAACGCTGCTGCCTTGCGCCGCAGGGATAAACAATCCGCACGCCGCCATAAGGCAGAAAAGGCCGCACATTTTAAGCGTTACGGTTTTACCGCCCGTATTCGCACCGCTTAAAATAAGAAAATCGTAATCCGAGCCGAGTTCAATAGACACGGGCACTATATTTTTTGCATCGATTAAAGGGTGCCTGCCCTTGACGATATTTATATAACCCCTGTTGTTGACCTGTGGTTTAGTGCAGTGCAATTTATAGCAATACTCCGCACGTGCGAAATCTGCATCCATTTGGGCAAGTATTTGCATATCGAGCTTTAGCTGCCCACTCACCGCACCGATACGAATAGAAAGAGCTTTTAAAATTGCTTCTACTTCCTCGCGCTCGTCAATTGTCAGCGCGATTAATTCGTTGTTTAACTCTAAAACATACTCAGGCTCGATAAAAAATGTTGCGCCCGTCTGCGAACGGTCGTGCACGAAACCGCGCACCTGATTTTTGTACTCCGCCTTAACTGGAATTACGTACCTGTCGTTTCGTATGGTTACTATGCCGTCCTGCAAAAACTGCTTATCCTTCGTAAGATATTCCGACAGCTTTGAACGGATTCTTTCGTTCAGGCTCTTTATTCGGCTTCTTATGGAAAACAACTTGTCGCTTGCATAGTCGCTGACCGCGTCTTTGGAAATTATTTTCGTGGAAATCTCGTCCTCTAACGAACGGTCGAAATACAGCCTTGCGGCTCTTGCCCGCATAATTTCAAACGGTTCTTCACTCACGCGGTCAATTCCGTCGCAGGCAATCCGTGCCGAGCGCAAAAGCGCTACGCACTCCAGCAGTTCCGCGCAGGACAGAGCGGCACCCTTTGCCGCACGGTTTAAAACGTCCGTTAAATCAATAAAATACTCAATCTTGCTTACGCCGTATTTATACAGAAGCTTGTCGCACTCCTCGGTTGCCGCAAGGCGCTGACGAACTTCCTGTAAATTGGTTGAAGGCAGGCAGCCTTCGATTAACTTTTTGCCGCCTTCAAGCACGGCAAATTCGCCTGCCGCCGAAAGAATTTTATTCAGTTCCAGCCTTTCCAGATTTTTTACGTCCATCTACTCTATCCCGTTTGCGGAATGTCCGCGCGTATAGTTTGTGAATATTTCTCCAAGCTCTTTCGAATTTTGCGCGGCTTTTACCATCTTTTCATCGCATAACGAAAAGTCAAACAGCTTGCCTGCCGTAATTCCTTTTGTAACCAAGTCTGCACAGTTATAAACTTCGAACCTACATTCCGAAGTTTTATATCTGCGCAAAGGGAACTTCCGCCCCGCCGAATCGGTAAGCGTGTACATAGAACGCTTGTCGCAGGTTGCGCACTTTTTTTCGAACGGACAGTATATAAGGTCCATAACCTTTATATTGCCTGCCTTAAGATAAAACGAATTTTGTACGGAAAGTTCCTTTGCTTCCCTTTCAGTCAACTCTTTCGACAAACTAATATAGTCCGCTTCACAAAGCTTTAACGATAGGTCATTCGTTATATTGAAACCCGTACCTGCAAAAAATTTAATTTTGAGTTCTTTTGCAAGAATTAGCCCGAAATACGAATCGCAGTAAATTCCGTCAAACTTATTTGCAACAAGTTTTATGTTTTCAATTTCTTCGCCTGTAAGATACGGCGGAATATACAAAAATTTTTCACCGTTAAAATCTTCCGTCAGAGAATAAATGTTCTCTAAATAATCGTTTGGCTTTAAAATTCCAATATCAGCTGTCAAGTTTTTGAAGCTCGAAAAGATAACCGCGGTTTTATTATTTTCTGCGGTTTTCAGGCTTGGAATACTGAAATTTGCCGTGATCTTGCCGTTTTTACTTACAGTATGCGTGGCATAGTACTCCGCAAATACCGTTCTTCTGAGAGAATTAAGCTCGGACTTGGGCAAAAACACGCCATCGGTCTCAATATTATCAAAATTGACCGAATATGGATACGCGTCGGTTTTTCTGAAACACTCCTCTATTTCGCCAACGCTCAGCGGTCTATTCTGCGCAGACTGCAAAATTGAATTTCCGTAATACTTACAGCCGTTCAAAGTAATTTCAGCGCGGCTATCCGCTTTAAAATTTGCGGAAATATTTATGGGCAAAGTACGCTTGACTTCAAGCAGTTTCCGATTAAGCGCGTTATCGGTCGTTATAAAAACTTTGTCGCCGTTTTTCAGTCTGTCACGCGTGTTTATAATAAAACCGCCTTTAACCTCGCCGCCGTAAATTCCGCCGCCGATTTCCTTACCCGCACGCAGAATTTTAAACCCGTCGCCCGAAGAAAATTTTGCTGAGGTTTGGCAAAGATATTTCCCGCTTTCAACTTTAACTACGCCGACGTACTCACCGATATGCCCCTGCACCGCAGATGAAATAAAGCTTTTATCCTGTCCGAACGCAAGCCCCCTCGTATAATTGCCGCGGTTGTACGTGCGTTTCAATGCGTTTAGATCGCCGTGCTTGCCGTCAATTATATTTCTGTAATAGCTTACAGCGGCGGCAACGTATTCGGGACGCCTCATTCTCCCTTCGATTTTAAATGAAGTAACCCCTGCATCAATCAGTTTGTTTATATCCTCGCCGACACATAAATCGGATAGCGAAAGCCTGTAAGCTTCCTCTTCAAAACCGTTCCTGTCAATGGAATACAACTTCCTGCAAGGTTGTTTGCATCTGCCGCGGTTGCCGCTGTTTCCGCCTGCAAAAGATGACATATAGCATTGTCCAGAAAAGCACGTACACAACGCGCCCTGTACGAAGGCTTCCGTTTCGATAATTTTGCTTATTTGCGTAATATCCGAAAGCTTGGTTTCCCTCGCTAAAATTACCCTGTCAAAGCCGTATTCTTTAGCAAGCCTTGCACCGTAAATATTACACGTTCCTGCCTGCGTAGATAGATGTAGTTTTATTTGCGGAAAGTTTTCTTTAAGGTATTTGCCGAGAAAAATATCCTGAATTATTATCGCATCTGCGCCGTTATTCCATACCTCTATGGCGGATTCTAAAAAGCTCTCAAGCTCGACATTCTTTACCACGGTATTCAATGCAACGTGTACCTTTACGCCGAACAAATGAGCATACCCGCACAATTCAGCAAATTTTTCAAGGTTAAAGTTTTCCGCCGAGCTTCTCGCAGAAAACTTATCCAAACCAAGATATATCGCGTCCGCACCCGCATTAATTGCGGCAAGAGCGCTGTTTTGACCGCCTGCAGGCGCTAATATTTCAGACATAGTACTATACAAACCCGAATTTTTCTATAATTTGCGCCACTGCGCCGTCATTATTGGTACCAGCAACGAAGTCCGCCGCCTCTTTGAGTTCTTCAACCGCATTGCCGACTGAAACACCTAAGCCGGCGGCTGCGACCATTGACATATCATTTAAATTATCGCCTACAGCTATCGAACATGAAATATCCACGCCGTAATGGTTGGCAAGATATTTCAGCGCTTCGCCCTTTGTTGAGCCGTAAGGTGAAATTTCAACCAATACTTTCGCACTGCAAGTTACGTCAAATTTATCGCCGAAGCGCGACTTGATATTTTCAAACAACTCCGCCCTATCCTCCGGCGCAACGAGGCAGGCAATTTTCTGGCAGTCCTTGCCGTTATTTAAAACCTCGTCAGTGATGCCGTTTACTGAAATTGCATCAACGCCCGTAATTTCCTCATACAGCTTTAAATGCTCGTTCTCTTTATTGATATTCGTGTACAACACTTCGTCGCTGTAAACGTTAATATTTGCGTTAATTCTTTCAAGATACTTGCAGACCTCTGCCGCATCTTCGCAGCTAATACCGCCGCTTCTGATTATCTTTCCGCTCTCGATATCGGCAATGACAGCTCCCTGATAAGCGGCAACCAAGCCATTCAAGCCAAGTCCACGAACGCGCGGTAAAATCGAGCGCAACATTCTGCCCGTACAAACCGCAAATATTCCACCCGCCGCAACGTATTCGTTTATTGCGGATTTAACAGCTTCGGGAACTTGATTATTATCGTTTAAAAGCGTTCCGTCAAAGTCGGAAACCATCAGTTTATAATTAAGCTTTCTCATAAATTTTCGTCAAAGTAAATTTTAATTTTTTCCGCAAGGCTTTTGCTTATGCCCTCGCAATTTGCAAGCTCGTCAATGCTTGCACTCATAATTCTATCAAGCGTGCCGAACTTTTCTAACAACGCTATTCTTTTAACTTTTCCCACACCGTCGATTTCCGTAAGTACGCTTTCGAGGTTTCGTTTCGAGTGAATGTTTCTGAAATAGGTGATAGCAAACCTGTGTGCTTCGTCCCTTATCCTTTGCAGCATTTTAAGCGAATAATCTCTGTGAGAAATTTTAACGCTTTCGTCGCTGTTTAAAGTGAACACTTCCTCCTCGCGCTTAGCAAGTGAAATGAGTTCAATTCCGCTGACGTTCATATCGTCGAAAATTTCCTTTACTGCGGAAAGCTGACCTTTACCACCGTCGATAATAATTAAGTCGGGTTTGGGGAAGCGTTCTTCCTCGTCGGTACCGAGTTTTGATAGCCTGCGCGTTAAAACCTCCTGAAGGGAAGCAAAATCGTTTGCGCCTTCTACAGTCTTTATTCTGAACCTTCTGTAGCTGTTTCTGTCTGCTTCGCCGTCTATAAATACAACCATTGAGCCGACTTTGTCAACGCCGCTGATATTGGAAATATCGTAGCACTCCATGCGGCGCGGGTATTTTTCGAGCTTCAAAAGCTCCTGCAGGCGCATACACGCGTTAACCGTCATATCGTCGCGGTGTTTGATTTTATCGATAGACTTTTCAAGATATTCCGCCGCGTTCTTCTGCGCCATTTTCAAAAGCTGGGCTTTAAGTCCCTGCTTTGCAAGTGTGACTTCAACGGTTTTATCGAACTTTTCCTTGAAATAATTTTGTATAAGTTCTTTTTCGCAGAACTCCTCTACGACGATTTCCGAAGGTATTTCGTGGTTGGAATAGTATTGAATTATAAATCCCGTCAACGCTTCGCCGTCGGACATATGCGCTTCGTCAAGTGCGTAGTTCGCACCGCCCTGCATAAAGCCTTTGCGCGTAACAAGAACGTTTACAGCCGAATACAAGCCGTTCGTTGCGTACGCTAAAATGTCCGCGTCAATAAACTTGCCAAGTGCCGTAATACGCTTTGCTTCGAGCTTTGAAAGCATTGCAAGTTTGTTTTTATAATCGAGCGCCAGCTCAAAATTTTCGCCCTCGGCAGCGGAAAGCATTTTATTTTTTAAAACGCGTTCGGCGTCCTTATAGTTTCCGTCAAGAAATTCAAGCGCTTTTTTGACCTGTACATAATATTCCTCTTTATTGACCTTATGCGCACACGGCGCCGTACAGCGCTGTATGTGGTAGTTTAAGCACTCACGCTTGGGCTTTTCCGAAACTTGCGTATGACATAGCCGAACGCTGAACGTAAGCTGCAACGTGTCTAAAATATCTTTACAGCTTATGCCGCCCATAAACGGACCGAAATATCTATTCCCGTCTTTTTTGATTTTGCGCGTTATGCTGAAGTTCGGGAACTCTTCTTTTAAATTAACTTTAATATACGGATAAGTTTTATCGTCCTTTAAAAGTATGTTGTATTTGGGCTTGTACTTCTTTATTAGGTTGTTTTCAAGCGCAAGCGCGTCAATTTCCGAATTGGTGATAATGTAGTTGAAATCGCGTATGTTTTCAACCATTTTCATTACTTTTTCGGGCTTGGGCGAATTATGAAAATACTGGCGCACCCTGTTTTTAAGCACGCGCGCCTTGCCGACGTATATCACGTTTGAATACCCGTCAAGCATTATATATACCCCCGGATTGTCGGGAAGAAGTTTAAGTTTTTCCTTTATTACGTCCATAATCCGCTACTTTAAATTATACCACACCTTGCTACGATTTGCAATATTTATAGCCACAGTTTAAACAATATAAAAGGCTCCGCCGCAAGGCGGAACCTTTTATAATGCCGTGTTTTAATTAGCAGGTTTAAGTACGCCCGCCATATTCAAGCAATCCGTTTTAGCTTGCTCTGCGGAAGTTAACAAAGATGCTTTAGTCTTACCGCTTTCATAGTAGAACGCTGACGAATCGGTATCAAACGTTTTGTTGAATACGTTATCGTTATCAACCGTTTGGGTACGCGAATTAGTTTTTACAATGTTATTTTTTGTTGTATTGAGCTTATTGTTCGAATCTTTAATACCCGTTTCAATGAACGTACAGTTATAAAGTTTTACCGCGCCCCTGTACGTTTTATTCGTTTTTGAATCCGTATAATCCTTAGTTTCTATGGGGTTTAAAGCGTTTTCAAAATAGCAAGCTTCTATAAACGCATATCCGCCCGCACGAATGGACATATTTGTTCCGGTTGACTTATAGTAATAGTTGTTATACATATGCATATTCGCCTGTCTTGCAAGCGGAAGTCGTGACTGGCACTCTTCATAATAGTTATGGTGGAAGGTTATATTTGCCGATTTATGAGAATCGCCGCCGCCTATAAGACCCGTCTTATGCGTTTTAATATAATGATTATACGCTATAGTTACATACGCCGTGCCCTTAAAATCGGTACTGCCGTCGCCGTCGTGCTTATCCTGTTCGTTACATACGTCCCAATAGTTCATACCGATATAGAACGTATTGTTATGAAGCCATATTCTTTGAGAAGTGAATTCACTGAGTACCGTTTTACTTGTATCACCTTCAAAGCTACAAGCATCTTCGGTATAGTCTTTAAACGTCAAATTCTTGACTTCAACTGAATTTGCCTTTTTCCAAGTCATTCCCCACTGGAACAACCCTGCATCAGTACCTATACCTTCAACAGTTACGTTTTTTGCGTCAGATATCTGACAATCGTTCCAGCATGAATCAAATTCATTTTTAGAACTGTCCCACTTCAAAGTGCCTTCAAGATTATCGAGTATCGTAGCGACAGACGTATTATAGTCGTTAAATCCGCCGTCCTTCAATTGCTTTTGAGTATAATTTTGTTTAGACAATGTCGCGCCGTTTTTACCGGGGGTATTATTAATAACTGTGTCGGGAGTTATTGGTTTCTTTGCAATATCAGCGCCTTTATTATATTCAATCGTCTTCCAAGTAGCCGCACCTATCGTACCGACTATTCTTATAATTACAGGCTTTGAAGATTTTGAAAGATTTTGCAAAATCTTTACTATGCCCGTATACGTCGTACTGCCAAACTTTGCCGTAACACTATTTTTCGTAGCTTCGGTTACGTAAATAATCTGCGCGTTATCTTTCGGCGTGCCGTCGTCGTTATAGCCACCGACACCGCTTGTTGCGCCGAAGTGCGCATAACCCGAACGGTCTTGCGCGGTAACGGTTATACCCGTCTTAGGCGCAACGTTTCCTCCGGCAATTACCTCAATATCATAAGTTCCAGCGGAAATGCCGACGATATCTGCGCGTACGGTATTCGTTTCGTCATTAATCCGAACAAGCTGTTTATCTATTTCAGTGTAATTACTGTCCGTACTTTTCTTATATTTAACAGAATAACTGCTGTCGCTAACGTTTGCGACTTTAGGGAATTCAACGTAAATTCCCTCGGCGTAGCCTTCGCAAGCGGTAATCGTCAAATTCGCTGAAAGATTTGCCGTCCACTGCGCATAGAACGTTTTATTTCCGTTATCGGTAGTTGATACGGCAGTAACAGGGTCTCCACCGCTGTTAGCCGTATACCAGCCTTTAAAGGTATATCCGCTTCTCGTGACGTTTGTCGGCAAAGTTACGCCAACTCCGTAAACGTATGAAGTAACGTTTCCGGAAATCGTACCGCTGTTTGCGTTCAGAGTAATCGTATAAGTTTTAGGCGTCCACTTTGCCCAGTACTCAACGTCGCCCTCCGCAGTGGTGGGAATTTGATTATAAGACGTACCCGTCAAATCTGCGTTGTTATACCAACCTGCAAAATCGTGATAATTCTTTTCCGCATTGGGAAGAGTCTTTGCAACACCTTCCTGATAGTCGGTTATTTCTTCTGAAACCGTACCGCCGTTAGGGTGAAGCGTTACTTTACCGATTTTGCTTCTCCACTGCGCGTATAAAGTTTTCTCGCCTATATCGGTAGATGATAAAGCCGTGACCTTCTCTCCGCCACTTACTGCCGTGTACCAGCCGAGGAATCTGTAACCCGTACGCTCGGGCTCGGGAAGCTCAAGGCCTAAGCCGTAAGTATATTCCGTAATACTTGTTTTAAGCGTACCGCCGTTTGCATTCAATGTTAAGCCGTACTTGTTAGCGTTCCACTTTGCGTAGAAAGTTTTATCGCCCGAATCGCTTTCGCTGATTACGGTTACCGCATCGCCGCTGAAATTCTCGCTAGCGTACCAACCGCCGAACGCATAACCCGTTCTCGATGAGGAAGGCAATTCCGCGCCCTGAAGGTACGTGTAAGAAGTAAGCTCGCCAGAAAGCGCGCCGCCGTTAGCATTCAAAGTTACGTTAAAGGTCTTTGCCGTCCATTTTGCATAGAATGTTTTATCACCCGTATCAGAAGAAGAAATCTTCGTGACCTTCTCGCCCTCACAAGCCGAATCAGTATACCAGCCGACGAAATCGAAGTTCTCTCTCGTAGGAGTAGGCAACGTGATTTCGTCACCGTCTTTATACGAGGTGACGTTGTTTTCCACTGCTCCGCCCTTTAATACGAGTTTAACGCTGTACGACGGGCCTTTGTCTCCGCCGCCGATCATATCGCATGCGGACATTGTAACCATTGACAGTGCAAGTATAATCGCAATAAAAGCTTTTCTGAATTTCATTTTTCTCCCCTCAAAAAAATTATTGCATATTAATTATATCATACAGTGTTAAAAATTGCAATTTTTTGTGACATATTTTCTAAAATTAGGCAATAAAGAAAACGCACGGTAATACCGTGCGTTTTTCAGCAGCCGAGAAATTCAACGCCTTTCAGCATAACGTCGTTTACAGTATCGTTGACAAGACTGTAAAAAATTATTTTGCCCTGCCGTTCGCTTTTTACTATTCCCAAGTTCTTTAAAAGTCTTAGCTGGTGTGAAACCGTTGTCTGATTAATTTCAAGCACGCGCGACAAATCGGTCACGCACATTTCCGAAATCGCAAGCGCGGACAACATTCTCACGCGTGTGGGGTCGGCAAAAATTGAAAAAAAGCAAACGATACTGTCAAGAACGTCGCCTTCGGGCACGTATTCTTTGACTAAATCTTTCGTGCGTCTGTCCAATAACATCGTTTCAAGCATACTGAAACCCTCCTGCATAAATTATAATGCCGCGTATGCTTATATGTCAAAACGTTATATTGACGCATTAAGTCATATATTAAGTAATTTTGTCACTTACTTTCTATCGAAGTTACGGTATAGCCTGCCTCGCTGATAACTGCGGTTATAGAAGCGTCGTCAATCTCTTCCCTGCTTCTTACGACCGCAAGCTTCTTTTTAAGCTTGACGTCGGCAGAAACAACACCCTCAACCGCAGAAAGTGCTTTTTCAACGCGCTTTGCGCAATGCTCGCAACACATACCGTCAACGTAAACGATTTTTTTCATGTAGATATCTTCCTTTTTAAATTTTTTATTTTTGTATCTTAAAAGCCGAAGCGCGTTACCCACGACGAATAACGAGCTTAAGCTCATACACAGTGCGGCAATCATAGGCGTAAACGAGAAGCCGAGCGCGGAAAACGCGCCTGCGGCAACGGGTATCATAACCACGTTATAGAAGAACGCCCAGAAAAGATTTTCCTTTATATTCCGCACGGTTGCACGGCTTAAATCGAACACCGTGTCGAGCGTGCGTAAATCTTCGCTGACAAGGACAACTCCCGCGGAATCGATTGCAACGTCCGTGCCGTTGCCCATTGCAATACCGACGTCTGCCTGTTTTAGCGCGGGCGAATCGTTTATACCGTCGCCGACCATCGAAACGCAGCCGCCGACTGTCTGAACGTTTTTAACCGCATTCAGCTTATCTTCGGGCATAACCTCCGCAACGTATTCGTCAATGCCGACGCTTTCCGCCACGGCTTTCGCCGTCTTTTCACCGTCGCCCGTAAGCATTGCAACGCGCATACCGCGCGTCTTTAATAAAGCGACAGCCTGCGCGCTTCCTTCCTTTACAGTGTCGGCAACGGCAATCAGCGCAAACACTGCTTTGCTGTCTGCAAAGTAAAGCACTGTCTTACCCTGCGCGGATAATTCCTCAGCTTTCGCTTTGACTTCGGTCGATATTTTAACACCTTGCAAAAGCTTGATATTGCCCAAAAGATAAATCTTTTTGTTATATTGCGCGCGTGCGCCTTGCCCGACAACGTATTCGAAAGCAGAAACCTCAACGCTTTCCTGCGCGTATTCAACCACGCATTTTGCAAGCGGGTGGTTTGAGTTTTTCTCTATCCCGCAGGCAATTTTCAATACCTCTGCTTTGTCGCAGTTAAAGGTTATAACGTCGGTTACCTTGGGTTTGCCCTCGGTAATGGTTGCGGTTTTATCCAACAAAACCGAATTTATTTCGCTGACCTTTTGCAGGTTTTCAGCGTCTTTGAAAAGTATTCCGAAGCTTGCCGCCCTTCCCGTCGCTGTCATAATCGCCACGGGCGTTGCAAGCCCCAAAGCGCACGGACAGGAAACCACGAGAACGTTTATCGCGTAGGTTACGCAATGGTCGGCGTTGAAGCCGCGGTCGATTATCAGCCAGATTACGAACGTTAAAAGCGCAACCGCCGTGACCGCAGGCACGAAAATTCCCGCAACCTTATCTGCGAACTTCTGAATGGGCGCTTTGCTTGCACCCGCTTCACGCACCATAGTTATTATTTTGGAAAGCGTAGTCTGTCCGCCGACGCGCTCGGCTTTCAGTTTAATTAATCCGCTTTTGACGAGTGCGGCGGAAGTTGCCTCGTCGCCGACGGTAACTTCCACTGGCAGGCTTTCGCCCGTTATCGCGCATTTATCGATAAACGAGCTGCCGAAAATAATTTTGCCGTCGACGGGGATATATTCGCCCTGCTTAACCACGACGATATCGCCCTCTTTAACTTCCTTTAACGATACTGTTTTTTGCTGTCCGTCAACTTCAATAGTTACCTCGTCGGGAGCAAGCTTTAAAAGCTTTTCTATCTCGCCGCCAGTCCTGCTTTTGGAAAGCTCTTCAAGCCATTTGCCGACGGTTACGAGTGCGAGAATCATTGCCGCCGATTCGAAATGCAGGTGCATATGAAGCTCTACCCATTCGGCGTTGCCGCTGCCCGTGCCCACGAACACCAAAATCGTTAAAACGAGCGAATAGATAAACGAAACACCCGAACCGAGCGCGACGAGCGTATCCATATTCGGCACGCGCTTAAACAGCGCAACCGCGCCGTTTTTGAAAAAGGAATAGTTTAAGCCGATTATAGCCGCCGACAGCACACACTGATAGAGTGCAAACCAACGTGCATTGCCCTTTTCGGGGTTTAAGAAAGGCGGCACGGGCGCGCCGAACATATGCCCCATAGAAACGTACATAAGCGGCACGAGAAGGCACACCGAAATTATAAATCTTATAAAGGTTTTTTTATCGCGCGGCTTTACCTCTTTGCGTTCTTCGCCCTCGCGGTTTATGCCGTAGCCGAGCGATTTTACGGTAGCAAATATTACCTCTTCTCCCGTAACGCTTTCGTCAAGTTCAACCTTCATGGACTTAGCCATAAGGCTTACTTCGCATAGCGTTACGCCGTCAAGCTTTCCTACCGCTTTTTCAATTCCGGACGAACAAGCCGAGCAGGTCATACCGGTTATATTATATCTTTCCGTCACTTCAATCTCCGTTTTAAATTCTTGACTGCATCAAAGAAATTTAACCGTTTCCTCCATAGGTCTGAACGCCGTATGCCATGCCGCAGGCTTGCTGTCCTCCGCGGGATATCCCAGCGGCAGAATTGCAACTATCCGCTCGTTTTCGGGAATAGAAAACGCCGCACGGATTTTTTCGGGGTCGTAATATCCCACCCAGCACGAGCCTATGCCAAGCTCCCAAGCCTGCAACATTACGTGCGTACAGACTATCGAGCAGTCAATTTCGCCCGTGTGGTATTCGGATGTAAAAGGGTTTTTCCACTCTCTTTCCTTTACAGAAGTGAAAATAATCGCTGTACTTGCACCGAATACGAATTTTGACGAGGCTTTTAATTTTTCTATAGCCTCCCCGCTTCTTAAAACGTAAAGCTTCTGCGGCTGGTTGTTGCAAGCCGTGGGCGCAACGTTCGCCGCTTCTAATAAAATTTTCAGTTTTTCGTCCTCGATTTTCTTTTCCGAAAACTTGCGCACCGAATAGCGCGATTTTACAAGTTCTATGAAATTCACAGAAACCTCCCATATATTTTTCGTTGACAAAAGCTTTTATCTGATACTATAATAACACAAGCTTTCCGTATGTCAAGAACGCACTTTAAAGTGCAATACTTACCTTTTGGAAAGTAAGGAGTTTACTTATGGACGACGAAATTTTTAAAAGCTGCAGTTGCCCGCTGGACGCGACGCTTGCCGTTATCGGCGGTAAATACAAAATTGACATTATCTATCATTTGTGCGGAAGAACGCTTAGGTACAGCCAACTTGCAAAGCTTATCGGCGCAACGCCGAAAATGCTTGCAGAACAGTTAAAACAGCTTGAACGCGACGGAATTGTAAAGCGCGTGCTCTACCCCGTCGTACCGCCGAAAACCGAATACTCTTTAACCCCTCTCGGCGAGGAATTGCGGGCGACGCTTCTCGAAATGTATAAATTCGGGCAAAGGCTTTACTCTATAAACGACGTAAAACCGAGGTGCGGTGCCACCGAAGATTTGGCGCGGCTGCAAAATTAAATCACGTAAATAATTTTAAAGCCTGATTGCCGTTTTGTCAACGGTAATCAGGCTTTATTGATACATAATTTTAACTGTGGTTAATTAATTTAACTTCTCGAAGAAATAGTTTTCTTCCAGCTCGCTTTCGATACTTATACCCGAGCCGAGTGCAAGCAAAACCTTTGCGGTTGCCATTTCGAAGCTTATATCGTACGCGGCTATGCACTCGTCCGTAAGTCCCAAAGCGCTTTCGTATATCCTTGCGCGGCTGTCAATGGGCGCAATTACTACCTCTATTCCCAAGCCCTTGCAGTAAGCCAAAAAGTTTTTGAAGTTTGCTTCCTTTCCCTTAGTGCACACCGTTCCGCTGTGGTAAAGCTGAACCATTACAGCTTTGGGCTTTACTTCGGTAAAGCGGTAATAGTCGAAATTCAAAAGCGAGTGCGCCTGAATTGTCACCATATCCGTGCAAAGCTTCTGCGCCTTGCAAGGCTTTCTTTTAAGCCTTAACTGCTCTTCCGTAGGATTTAAAGGGTTGTGGGTATAGACAAACTTTCCGTCAATAATTTCGCCGAAATGTACCTTTAAAATGCTGTCGTATTCGCCGCTTATCTGCGTTGCTGAAATCAGACGGCTTGCAAGGTGAATTTTGCAGTTTTCGCCGTGGTTTTTGAAGCTGACGAAAACTCCGCCGTAGTCTACCGTATTGATAAATTCAACCGCACCCGCGAAATTAGTCAAGCCGTTGCTTCTGTCGTCGTCCAATGGATAAAGCGCGGAAACGAATACGATAGGAATTTTTATATCGCAGAAAATCTGACTGAAAAGATTTGCCGTAAAGCACAGCGTATCCGTGCCGTGCGTCATAATAATTCCGTCGTACTTATCTTTGTTTACGCCGCGGACGCAGTCCGCCATAACTTGCAAATCGGCAGGCTGCACGTTCTCACTTAAAATATTTAAAGGGCGAAGCTCGTCAAAGTCGATTTTACTTTTGAAAGCCTGCTTATATTTTTCAATAAGCAAGCTCTTGCTTTCGTTCTTCAAATCGACAATTCCGCCGCACGACTGCGAGCCAATCGTGCCGCCCGTAAAAATAACGCAAATTCTGTTCTTCTTGCCGTTCATATATTATTATAAACTTCCTACCGTACGGGGATAAAGCAGGGTGTCGCGAATGTTCTGAACGCCCGTGATATACATTATAATTCTTTCAAGTCCCAAGCCGAAACCGCTGTGGGGAACACTGCCGTATTTGCGCGTATCAAGGTATTCGTTGTACGCTTCAAGAGGCATATTGCGCTTTAACATTGCGGCTTTAAGCTTTTCAAAGTCGGCTTCCCTTTCGCTGCAGCCTATAATTTCACCTATCCCAGGAACAAGTAAATCGGTTGCCGCAACCGTCTTGTTGTCGGGATTCAGCTTCATATAGAAAGCTTTTATATCCGCGGGATAATCGGTAACAAATACGGGCTTTTTATAGTATTCTTCAGTTAAATATCTCTCGTGTTCGGTCTGCAAATCGCAGCCCCAATCCACGGGGAATTTAAATTCCTTGCCCGATTTTTTAAGCACTTCCACCGCCTGAGTATAGGTAATTTTCGCAAAGTCGCTGTTAATAACGTTTGCAAGCTTATCCTTTAAACCCTTTTCGATACGCTCGTCGAAATACGCGATTTCCTCGGGGCAGTTTTCGACTACGTCCTTTATAATCGACTTAATAAAGTCCTCTGCAATTTCAATAATATCATGCAAATCGGCAAAGCACACTTCGGGCTCTATCTGCCAGAATTCCGCAGCGTGGCGCGTTGTATTGCTGTGCTCGGCACGGAAAGTGGGGCCGAAGGTATAAATCTTGCCCATGCCCATTGCGGCGATTTCGCCTTCGAGCTGTCCCGAAACCGTAAGGCCTGCCTTTGCGCCGAAGAAATCTTCCGCAAAGTACTCGCCTTCGGTCTTATATTTAGCGTCCCAGTTCTGCGTGGTAACTCTGAACATTTCGCCCGCGCCCTCGCAGTCGCTGCCCGTGATTATGGGGGTGTGCATATATTTATAGTTATGGGTCTGGAAATATTTATGAATTGCAAACGATATGCGGCTGCGCACTGCAAAAACCGCTTCAAAGTATTTCGTGCGCGGTCTTAAATGGGGGATTGTGCGCAAAAATTCAAGAGTGTGGTGCTTTTTCTGCAAGGGATAATCCTGCGGACAGCCGCCCAAAAGCTGAATTTTCTCGACTGTCATTTCAAAGC
>CAMWPZ010000033.1 GCA_947176305.1 uncultured Clostridia bacterium | reverse complement strand
GTTTAAAATTTCGGCGAAAGCCGTGTTTAAAAAATAAAATAAATTTTTTCGAATGATACGGAGGAGTTATGAAGAAAAAACGCATTTTATCGTTACTTGCCTGCGGCGTAATGGCTGCCGGCGCAACTCTTGGTTTAGCCGCCTGCAAAAAGGACGACAATTCCATAACCGTCTGGGCGCCCCAGAATCAGCAGACCCTCGTTAAAGGCCTTGTAGACGATTTCCTTAAAGAAAATCCCGACTTCGGTCTTGACGTTAAGTTCGGCGTCTGCGGCGAGGACAACGCATTCGCAACCGTCAGCAAGGACGTTCAGGCAAGCGCGGATATTTACGGCTTTGCAAACGACCAGCTTATGAATCTGAGAAAGACCGGCGGACTTTCGCCTTTAAGCGAAAAAGCCGTAGATGAAATCAAGAAGAACAACGATTTAAGGTCGGTTGAAGCAGGTAAAATCACCGAAGGCGGAGTAGACAAATATTACGGCTATCCGTACGCGGCGGATAACGGCTTCTTCATGTACTACAACAGCAGCGTGGTTACCGAAGAAGCTTCGGCAACTTTGGAGGACGTACTCGATGCGTGCAAAAAGAAACACAAATATTTCGTAATGCAGCTTGCGGCTGAGGGCGGTTGGTACGTCGGCTCATTCTTCTATGGGGCAGGCGGCGAATATAAAATCAAATGGAACGGCTCTACGCTTGAAAGCACGTCCGTAAACTTCAACGAAAAGGCAGTTGACGTAACCGGCGCAGTCGGCGAGCAGACTATCGGCGAGATAGCCGGCAAAGCGGTTATAAAGCTTACCAGTGACACGTGGTTCAAGTCGGGCGACGACTCGGTTATCCAACAGCTTTTATCTAACGGGCAACTCGGCGCGGCTGTTTCGGGTACGTGGAATGCGGCGCTTTTCCAGGAAAGGCTCGGCGAAAATTATGCGGCAACCAAGCTTCCTACCTACAAGGGCGACGACGGCAGAGATTATCAGTTAAAGCCTTTTATCGGCTACAAGCTGTATGCGGTTAACCCTTATACGAAGCATCCTTCCGAATCGCACCGCCTTGCGGCATATCTTGCAAGCGAAGCGGCTCAGACCAAACGTTTCGAAGCTCTTGGCATAGGACCTGCAAATCTCAACGTACAGAAGACCGATGCGGTTAAAGGCAGTGTTGCTCTTCAGGCACTGTTCTCGCAGAACGAGTTTGCTATCGTTCAGGAATCTCTGCCCGATTCGTACTGGTCGACCTTCAAAGCGTTTGCCGCCGACGTCTGCAACGGCGCGATAAACAGCGGCAACCTTTCAGACAGTCTTCAAACCGTAATTGACGGTCTTAACAGCTAACTTATAAAAAATAAATTGAACGGTTTCGGGGCGGGTTTTACTTTGCCCCGAACTGTGATAGAGGGAGAAAAAGTATGACGCAACAAGTATCCGAACTCGAATACCTGAAAATGACGGCGTGGCAGAAATTCTGCTATAAGTTCGTTGCGTTCTTCAAGCGTCTGCCGTTGCTCTTCGTCAACTTCTTTAAAGTCACAATTCCGAACGCAGCCAAAAAGTTAGGCTTGAAGTTTAAGGATATGGGACTTACGATAGGCAGGGCGGCAAAATACGGCGACTGGAAAACGAGAACTTCGTTCGTGCTTTTCGGCTTTTCGCAGCTTACGCGCAAGCAGTGGCTCAGGGGGATTTTATTCCTCGTGTTCGAGTTGGTTTTCATTCTTTATATGGCGCTTTTCGGCGGTCAGTATCTCGGTCTTATGGGCACACTCGGCACCGTAGAAACGGGCATGATTGAGACCGATGACGGCTACGGCAAGTACGTAACGGGCGACAACAGCCTTTTAATACTTCTGTACGGACTTTTAACGATATTGTTTATCTGCGTGTTTGCTTACGCGTGGTATAAAAATATCAAGTCGGCGTACCTTACTCAGGAAATCGTGGAAGCAAAGCAAAACCTTGCAACCGCAAAGCAGGACATATCTTCGCTTTTAGACGAGCAGTACCATAAAACGCTTTTGGGTATTCCCCTTGCAGGGCTGACAATTTTCACGATAATACCCATAATCTTCATGGTGTTCCTCGCGTTCACCAACTACGATTTGGACCATATGCCCCCCACGAAGCTGTTTACGTGGATAGGCTGGAAGAACTTTTCGGCAGTGTTCGGCGGTCACCTTGCGCAGGCGGAAAACTTCGGCTACACGTTCGCTAAATTATTGCTGTGGACGGTAATCTGGGCGTTCTTTGCAACGTTCTCGAACTATATCCTCGGTATGATTGTCGCGATAATCATAAACAAGAAGGGTATACGCCTTAAAAAGCTTTGGCGTACCGTTCTGGTTATGACGATAGCCGTACCGCAGTTCGTTTCGCTTCTTTTAATGTCGCAGATGCTTTCGGACAACGGCGCGATTAACAACCTGTTAATCAGCTGGGGCTGGATAAGCAAACCCATAAAATTCTTATCCGACGGAAACATTGCAAAGGTTTCGATAATTCTCGTAAATATCTGGATAGGTATTCCGTATACGATGCTTATATGCACGGGTATTTTAATGAATATCCCCGAGGACTTGTATGAGTCCGCAAGGATAGACGGTGCAGGTCCCGTAAAGGCGTTCTTCAAAATTACGCTTCCGTATATGCTTCATGTTACGGCGCCCTACCTTATAACGCAGTTTATCGGCAACTTAAACAACTTCAACGTCATTTACCTATTGACGGGCGGCAACCCGACGACTCTCAGCTATGCGGGTAACGCGGGCAAGACCGATCTTCTGATAACTTGGCTGTATAAGCTCGTTATGGAGCGCCAGCTTTACGGCTTGGCTTCCGTCATAAGTATCCTTATGTTCATAATAACCGCCGTGGTTTCGCTTATTGTTTACAATAAGTCGGGCTCGGTGAAGAACGAGGAGGAATTCATGTAATGGCAAAGAAATTCCGCAGTAAAAAGCGCGTCGAGCGCACGACTAATATAGTCATTTACGTAATATTAACGCTTATCAGCATAGTATGGCTGTTTCCGTTCTTCTACCTTGTAATTCAGTCGTTAAGGGCTGAGCAGGGCACGGCGACGCCTTACTTCTGGCCGAAGGGCTGGACGTTCGATAACTATATCAAACTGTTCACCGACAAATCTATTTTCAACTTCCCCAGATGGTACGGCACGACGCTTGCAATCGCAGTCGTAGTAACGGTTATTCAGACGATAATCGTTTTGGTTACCAGCTACGCGCTTTCAAGGCTCCGCTTTAAAATGAGAAAGCCCTTGATGAACTTAATGCTCGTTTTGGGAATGTTCCCCGGCTTTATGTCCATGACGGCGATTTACTTTCTTTTAAAGCTTGTCGGCTTGACGCAGTCGATGGGACTTGTGGGCTTGGTTCTCGTATACGTTGCAAGCTCGTGTATGGGCTACTACATCTGTAAGGGCTTCTTCGATACGATTCCGAAATCCTTGGACGAGGCGGCGAGAATCGACGGTGCGAACAGACACACCGTATTCATTAAAATAATTCTTCCGCTTGCAAAGCCCATAATCATCTACACGGTATTGACTTCGTTTATGGCGCCTTGGGGCGAGTATATGTTCGCTTCCTTAATGGCGTTCGGCGACCAAAGCTACTACAACGTTGCAGTCGGCTTGAAAGAAATGCTCGCAAGGGAAACGGTCACCGAGTACTTCACGCGTTTCTGCGCGGCGGCGGTGCTTATATCGATTCCCATAACCGCGCTGTTCATGTGGCTGCAGAAGTACTACGTGCAGGGCGTAACCGGCGGTTCGGTAAAGGGTTAAGCTATGAAGAAGAAATTTTTAAAAATAACTACCGCGCTCATTTTGGCGCTCAGCGTATTCTTGGCAGTGCTGCCGCTTACGGCTTGCAAGAAGGACGATAACTCGAGGGAAGTTAAATTCCTCGAAGAAAATATCATAGACGACAAGTACGACAATTATTATGAAATTTTCGTATACTCGTTCTGCGATTCCGACGGCGACGGCATAGGCGATTTGAAGGGCGTTGCGCAGAAAATGGATTATATTCGCGATATGGGTTATACGGGAATATGGCTTATGCCCATAATGCCCTGCGCAAGCTATCACGGCTATGACGTAACCGACTATTACGGCATCAACCCCAAGTACGGCACGCTTGAAGATTATCAGAATCTTTTAAAGGTTGCCCACGAAAAGGGCGTAAAAGTAATAATCGATTTGGTTGTCAACCATACCTCGTCGCAGCACCCTTGGTTTAAAGACGAGCTTGAGGCAAAGAAGAAGTTAACCGGCAGCAATATCTCTTCCGCTAACGACTTTTACAACTGGTCGAAAACTCAAAAAGACAAATACAGCAAGAGCGGCAACGTCTGGTACGAAGCGCAGTTCGATTCGGGTATGCCCGACTTGAACCTTTCAAGCGAAAAGGTGCGCGCGGAGCTCGATAAAATTATCAAGCACTGGATTGAAATGGGTACCGACGGCTTCCGTCTTGACGGTTGCTATTACTACGGCGCGGGCAACACCGCGAGCGGCGAGTTCTGCCAGTTCATCCACGACACCGCAGCTAAATATAACGAAAACGCTTATATCGTCGGCGAGTGCTGGGGACCGAGCAGAACGGTAATGAAGAATTACTACTATTCGAGCGGCGTCGACAGCTTCTTCGATTTCGACGTAACGAACGAGGTAGTCGGCTCTATCAATATGGTGAGCGCGGACGAATTCTACAACTCGATGCGCCAGTCAGAAAAGATGGTTTCCGACAAAGATGGCAATATCACAAGCATAGCCGCACCGTTCTTGAGCAACCACGACAACGGCAAGGGCAGAATAGCGGGCAGAATGGCGCGCGACGCCGTAAAAATTCAGTTCGCTTACGGACTTCTGTCACTGTATACGGGCAACATTTATACCTATTACGGCGACGAGATAGGAATGTTCGCCACAAACCCCAACAGTGACCCCGACCTCCGCGTGGGTATGCTGTGGAACGATACGGCAAGCTTAACAACGCCGCCTCCCGGTGCAAGCACGGATACGGATTACGCTTTCGGCAGCGTCGAGGCGCAGCTTGCGGACAATAATTCCATAATCAACTATTACAAAATGTGCAACAACGCGCGCAACGCTTTCCCCGCGCTTATGAGGGGTAAAATCGAACGCGTGTTCCTCGAAGAATATAACCCCGCAGTGCTCGTCTTCAAAAAGACCTACAAGGACCAGACTATTACGATAGTCGTAAATCTTTCGGACGGTGAAAACCGTGCGGACGGTGTTGAAGGCACGCTTGCGCAGAGCATATGCGTAAGCGGCAAAATAGCGCGCGACGGAAATTCTTTGAAAATGCCCGGCTACTCGATAGCAATTTTAACTTAAAAGGAAGGGGAAAATTATGGCAGGATTAAGTCTTAAACATATTTACAAGGTTTATCCCAACGGCACCAAAGCCGTAAACGATTTCAATATGGAAATCGAGGATAAGGAATTTATAGTATTCGTAGGTCCTTCGGGCTGCGGTAAATCGACTACGCTTCGTATGATTGCGGGCCTTGAAGATATTTCCGCGGGCGAGCTTACGATAGGCGAAAACGTCGTAAACGATATGGAGCCCAAGGACAGGGATATCGCAATGGTGTTCCAGAACTACGCGCTCTATCCGCATATGACGGTATTCGAAAATATCGCGTTCGGACTGAGGCTGAGAAAGCTTCCCAAGGACGAGATAAACAGGCGCGTAACGGAAGCGGCGGAAATACTCGGCATAACCGAATACCTCGCTAAAAAGCCCAAGGAAATGTCCGGCGGACAGAGGCAGAGGGTTTCGCTCGGCCGTGCGATAGTGCGCGAGCCCAAGGTAATGCTTTTGGACGAACCTTTATCAAACCTCGACGCAAAGCTGAGAACGCAGATGCGTTCGGAGATTGCAAAGCTTCATTCAAAGCTTCAGACGACGTTTATCTACGTTACCCACGACCAGATTGAAGCAATGACGATGGGTACGCGCATAGTCGTAATGAAGGACGGTTTCGTTCAGCAAATCGATACTCCCAAAAACCTTTACGCATACCCCGGCAATAAATTCGTTGCAGGCTTTATCGGCACGCCGCAGATGAACTTCTTCGAAGGCACGCTTTTGAAGAAGGGCGAGAACGTAGAGATAAACTTCGAATATTCCGACGCAAAGGTGACTGTACCGTATTCTATGATGTACAAGGCTAAGCCCTCGTACCTCGACGGAAAGACCAAGGTCTATATCGGTCTGCGTGCGGAAGCCGTTTCAATCAACCCCGCAGTCGTCAAGGCAAGCAAAGCCGTTATAAAGGTGCGCGTATCCCACAAGGAAGAGCTGGGCAACCAGACCCTCGTTTACGGCGATATAAATATGGACGGCGACGGTTACACCGAAAGCTCGACGCGCATAATAATCGACGCGGATTCCACCGCGGAATTCAAGGCGGGCGATATAATCGACGCCGCGCTTAATATCGACAAGGTACACCTTTTCGATAAGGAAACCGAAGTCAGCATACTCCCGAGAATACCCGAATACAACTACGTTGACTGCACCGTAAAGGGCGGCGCGCTTTCATTCCTCGGCGTCGAGCTGAAAATGCCCGCCGCAATCAACTGCCCCGACGGCAAGTATGACTTGCTTATTCCCACGGACGCTATAACCGTAAAGGGCAAGGACGCAGATATTACCGTAGTTGCGAACGAGAATATCAACGGCGTAAATCTTTTATCCTTCGAGCTTGGCGGAAGACGTATGTTCGCCGTAACCGACGAAGAGGTGAAGAAGGGCAAAGCAAAAATTTCAATCGACTGGAAGAAGCTTTCGATACTCTCCGAGGGCGGCGCAGTCGTCGAAGCTATGCCTTCGGTTATGAGCTTTGAGGGCAAGCTTATGAAGGAAAAGGTTGTAGAGGAAGTAACCGTAAACGACAAGACCAAGAAGAAAAAGGTCGTTAAATTCTTCCTTGAAATCAGCGGCTACAAAACGGCTTGCCCCGACAAAATCGCGGATAAGCTCATTACGGCAATCGGCGTAAAGCACGCGTTCGGCGAAAAGCTTGTATTCGAGTGCGGACCTTACGATTTGCAGATTGCAGAGGAGGGAATAGAAGCCGAAGTTGTTTCGACCTCCGACTACGGCAGGGAAAAGTTCGCCGTTCTCAAAGTCGGCGACAACACCGTATACGCTTATACGGAAGCCGAGGTTTCGGGCGCAGTCAAGCTTTTGCCCGACGTTGATAAGCTTTCCATAATTCAGGCGGATAAGCACATAAGAATAGTTTAATTACACAAAGTTTTTTCAGGCGGAGTTATTCCGCACAAAACTCTCATCCTTATTTGAAAAGCGGGGAACTGCGTTCTCCGTTTTTCGATGCGGAAAATAATAAGCGATAAAATATCAGGACGGTTTTTAATGGATACGGGTTTGTTTTTACAATCACTCGAAAAGCTTGAAACTCAGAATAAAGACGCTATTACCCTATATAACGAAATTTCCTCGCTCGCGCTCAAATGCGCAGGCGAGCCCGAGCCTTCGACTTCGAAACGCAGTGCGTATTATCTTTCAATGGAATTTTTAATCGGGCGCAGCTTTTTCAACAACCTTATGGAATTGGGCGTTCTCGATAAAACGCGCGAAATTCTCGCCAAGAAAGGCATTGATATAAACGTGTTTGAGGAGATAGAGGACGCGGCGCTCGGCAACGGCGGCTTAGGCAGGCTTGCGGCGTGCTTTCTCGATTCCGCCGCAGGGCTGGGGCTTCCGCTGTACGGCTACGGCATACGCTATAAATACGGGCTTTTCAAGCAGGCGATAGAGAACGGCTTTCAGGTTGAACTGCCCGACGACTGGCAGCGCTTCGGCGACCCGTGGAGTATCCGCCGCGATGAAGAAAAGCGGCTTATAACCTTTGCAGATATGCAGGTTTACGCCGTTCCCTACGATTATCCCGTGTACGGCAAACGCACCAACGCTTTGCGCCTGTTTCAGGCGGAGGGCAGCGGGCAGGCGCAAAAAATAAGCGAATACTTATACCCCGCCGACGACACCGAGGACGGTAAGCTTTTAAGGCTGAGGCAGGAATATTTCTTCTCGGCGGCGGCCGTGGGCGAGCTTATCGAAAAGCACGTTAAAAAGTACGGCAAAAACTTCGAGTTCTTCCCCGATTTCAACGTAATTCAGTTAAACGATACGCACCCCGTTTTAGCTATTGCGGAATTTATCCGCGTGCTGACTACGGAATACCGCGTAACCTTTGCCGACGCGTTGAACATTGCAAAAAAGACGTTTGCATACACCAACCACACCGTACTTCCCGAAGCCTTGGAATATTGGAGCGAGCCGCTTATCCGCAAAATACTGCCCGAAATTTCCAACGTGCTTCTGAAAATTCATCTGCACCACATAAACGAGCTTGAAATGCTCGGCTGTTCCAAGGAAGAAATTTCCGAGCTTTCAATCTATACCTCGCGCGGCTATTCGATGGCTAACCTTGCCGTATACGTCGGCAAAGCCGTGAACGGTGTTGCCAAGCTGCACACCGAAATTTTAAAGCGCGACCTTTTTAAAACGGCGTATAAGTATTACCCCGAAAAATTCCAGAACAAGACCAACGGCATAACGCAGAGAAGATGGCTTATGCTTTGCAACCCCGAGCTGTCCGCGCTTATTGATAAAAACATCGGCACGCAGTGGCGCGAGGATATTTCAAAGCTTTCCGCATTGAGCGTAAAAATTGAAGGCGCGGCGGACGAGTTTATAGAAATCAAGAAAGAGAAAAAGCGCCAGCTTTTTGCATATATAAAACAGCACGAGGGAGTGGACGTTCCCAAAAATTTCCTTGTCTTTGCGCAGGTCAAACGCTTGCACGAATACAAGCGCCAGCTTATGACGGCGTTCGCAATCTTACAGCTTTATAACGGCTTGAAGGACGGAAGCATTACGGGCTTTAACCCCTCGGTGTTTGTCTTCGGCGCAAAGAGCGCGCCCGCGTACAAACGCGCAAAGGGTATAATTAAATTCATAAACGAAATCGCGAACAAGGTCAATTCCGACCCGCAGACAAACGGACTACTTAAAGTTGTGTTCGTGCAGAACTACAACGTTTCCTATGCGGAAAAAATCGTTGCCGGCAGCGACGTGTCGTTGCAGGTTTCCACCGCGGGGCTTGAAGCAAGCGGCACGGGCAATATGAAGTTTATGATGAACGGCGCGGTCACGTGCGGAACTATGGACGGCGCGAATATCGAAATCGTCGAGCTTGCGGGCAGGGAAAATAATTATATTTTCGGCGCACTCGTCGACGAGATAGAAAGGCTGAAAGCGGAAGGGTACGACCCGAATAAACTGCTTGAAAACTTCGATATTAAACGCGCGGTCGAAACGCTTACAGACGGAACGTTCGACGACGGCGGCACGGGATATTTCAAAGAGCTTTACGACAGCCTGACCGTCGGCGCACACTGGCACAAGTCCGACAATTACTTCGTCCTGCACGATTTAAGTGGCTATACTCAAACGCTATTAAAAATCAATGCGGACAGCGCAGACAAAAAGGCCTTTGCCTTAAAACAGCTTGCAAACACCGCATCATCCGCGCACTTCTCGTCCGACCGAACCATAAAGGAATACGCCCGCGACATTTGGAACATATAAAAATTACGGTACATAAAAAAGGAGCCTCTCGGCTCCTTTAAATTTCACGATAAATTCGTTGACTTTCTATTTATAAATTGATATAGTAATAAGCTAATTTAGGGGGTGCAAATATGGAACAGCCGATAAAAGCTTTTGAAATTAAGGATGGTAAAGGTAATTACGTTAAGTTGGAAATAATTGAAATTTTCGGATTTCCCGACCAAACTTCTTTCAGAGGCGGTTACGATATTAAATGCAATCTGACGATTAAATCCGGACTTTATCTTGCCGATACAAATTATTATCTTTCATCTACGGGCGCACTGTATAATTTTTATAATGATTTGAATAAGGTTTATAAAAAATTAAACGGTGCCGCAAAGTATGAAGTTTATTTGTCGGAAAACGACTTAGCATTTACAGTTTTATTTGAACAAGGCGAAGTGAAAGTTACAGGTAAATATCAGGATAATCCTACAGAGAAAAACGTCCTTGAATTTGAGTTCTATTCGGACCAATCTTTCTTTTATGAAGTATTGCAGGATTTGAAAACAGTCATAAACTTATTCGGAGATAATAAAGGCAAAAATTAGTATGATAAAAAAGCGAGCCGCATTTAACGGCTCGCTTTTTATGGTGCAGATGACAGGACTTGCGCCTTGAGCGGCGCGCACGGAAAACAGTCCGTTCAGGACTGTTTTTTCGGCGGTAGAAACCGCCGAACTGCGCAAAACGGCGTTTTGCTTGCCTCCCCTCAAGTCCTGAAAGCATCTGCAAAAAAATATACCATCAAAAAGACAAAAGCCCTTTTGCTGGTATATGGTGCAGATGACAGGACTTGAACCTGCACGATTACTCACAGGATTCTAAGTCCTGCGCGTCTGCCAATTCCGCCACATCTGCATAACCTGAAATTAATTTTATCTTACGCTAACGTAAAAGTCAACTTTTGTTTAATTAAATCGTACTTTACGTATTTAAAAATATATGTTATAATGAATACGAGGTGTAATATGTCAGACCAAGGAAAACACATATGCGTGAAAACCGAAATGAACGCGCAAATGCAAAAAGAGCTGAACTCGAAGCAATTTATATTCTCTCTCGTGCTTATGATAATAGGCGGCGCGGGCGTTCTCGTCGCGCTTATTTTGGATATTATCGCCACAATTCAGGACAAACCCGATAAAGAAATTTTTATCGTGCTGATAATCTTTGCGGTTTTCCTCGGCGCGGGCATAGGGCTTTTCATTCTTGTCCGCAAGACGAATAAAGCCGTCAACGCGCAGATAAAAATGAACGCTTACGAATTTTTCCCCTCGTACTTTACTGTAACGGAAATCTGCAACGGCGAGGAAGTTGCGCACGCAAAAATTTATAACAGCCAGATTGTGAAATCGCGCGAAAGCAAAAACTATCTGTTTTTCTATGCGTCGGCTGCGGCGGCGTACCCCGTGGATAAGCGAAACATTACGGCGGAGGAAATTTCCGAACTTAAAAAAAATTTCAATATGCCGAGTAAAAAGGCATAGCAGTCATTTCAAAAAAGCGGCGGCAAGAAATTGCCGCCGCTTTCTTTATTTAGTTTAAAATTCCGTTCTGCCGCACAGGTAATCTATGCTGACGTTAAAGAAGTCGGCAATCCGCCAACATTCTAAAATGCTCGGCTCGGAAATGCCCGTTTCCCAGCGCGAAATGTTCGCTTGGCTCGTCACTAAGTGGCGCGCCAAAGCTCGTTGCGAAAGTCCCGCCTCTTTTCTAAGCTCGGCAATTTTATTATCTTTGAAAGTGTGGTCCATAAAACCATTATACGAATTTGTATCACTTTTTATTTGCATGATACAAATTTGTATAACTTTAAAATTCTGCCGCGGGAGATAAAATTTTCAAAGAGCAGGTAAATAACAAAATCACTTGACGAAAATTTTTTAATGGGTTACCATAATAATATAGAAAATTATGGAGATAACGTTAATATGAAAAACGTACTTGTAACGGGCGGCGCCGGATATATCGGCTCGCATACGGTGGTTGAACTTTTAAACGCGGGCTACGGCGCAGTGGTGGCGGATAATCTTTCCAACTCGTGTGAGGAAAGCTTGAAGCGCGTGGAAAAAATTACGGGCAAGAGTGTAAAGTTCTATAACGCGGACGTTCGCGATAAAGCCGCGATGGATAAAATTTTTAATGAGAATAAAATTGACTGGGTAATTCACTTTGCAGGGCTTAAAGCCGTCGGCGAATCGTGCGCAAAACCCGTCGAGTATTACGACAACAACTTGAACGGCACGCTCGTTTTATTGCAGGCAATGCGCGAGCACGGCTGTAAAAAAATCGTGTTCTCGTCGTCCGCAACCGTGTACGGCGACCCCGAGGTTCTGCCCCTGACGGAAACCTGTAAAACTGGCGGCACTACAAACCCTTACGGCACGAGTAAGTATTTTCAGGAAATTATGCTGACCGACGTTCACAAAGCCGACAACGAGTGGACGGTGGTGCTTTTAAGATATTTCAACCCCGTCGGCGCGCACGAAAGCGGACTTATCGGCGAGGACCCCAAGGGCATACCCAACAACCTGACGCCGTATATCGCAAAGGTTGCGATAGGTGAGCTTAAAGAGATAGGCGTTTTCGGAAACGACTACCCCACACCAGACGGCACGGGAGTGAGAGATTATATCCACGTCGTCGACCTTGCGAAGGGTCACGTTGCTGCGATTGAAAAGCTTGAAAAAAGCGGTGTGCATATTTACAACCTCGGCACGGGCAAGGGTTACAGCGTTCTTGACGTAATTCACGCGTTTGAGAAAGCCTGCTGGCACAAGCTTCCATACGTTATTAAACCGCGCAGGGCGGGAGATATTGCCGTATGCTACGCGGACGCAAGCAAGGCAAAAAAGGACCTTGGTTGGGAAGCCAAGCTCGGCATAGACGACATGTGCGCAAGCCTTTGGAACTGGCAGCAGAAAAACCCCAACGGCTATAAAGGCTGAAAATTAACAAAATAAAAACAGCTCAACGGTTTAACAGTTGAGCTGTTTTCTATTTTAATTATCGCTTTGATTTAAAACGCTGATATTGTGAAGATTATCAAACGATATTTTAATTTGCTTTGTGTAATCGCCGTAATCAGACTGCTCGTCCAAACAATAGCTTGCGTTGTACTTGTTCAGAATTTCAAAAAGCGTCATAAGTCCGATACCGCTGCCGCCTTCCGACTTGTGCGTAGTAATTCGTTTTTTGCCCATGTTCGCTAAAACCTTTTCGTCAAACCTGGCGCCGTTGTCGTAAAAGTTCAAACTCGGCACGTTCTCACCGTCAACCCCGAACGCGACGCAGATTTTACCGTCTGCAACATGCTTGGCGGCTATAATTGCGTTCTCACCCAAATCGCATAAAATCGTGTTTAAATCGGTGTGGTCTTTAACGTTATCCAAAAGCAGAGGTATAGACGCGCCGTCAATTTTGAACTCGGCTGAAATACCGCTTTGCAAGGCTTTGTTATGTAAGAAGTGAATTACCGCGTCCAAAGCGGTATTACCCGTTTTTGGCAAAGTATCCGATTTTGTCTGATAATCTTCAATAACTTCCTTGCGTTCGGCGGAAAGCTGTTCAATCTGTTCAAGCAGGTCTTTAAAATCTTTTTTATCGGGCGCGGATGCAATAAGCTTTTGAACTGCCGCTGATAGTGCGGGAATAAGCTTGTTATCCCTGTGAATTATTTTTGAGAGTTCAGCGTTATTGTTTAAAAGTTCACCGCGCTCTTTTTCGTATTCTTCAATGCGCTGTTCGTACAAGTATTCGTTGCGTTTGTGAATTTTATTGTGATAGCTGTTCGTAATATGTTTCTTCCATAGAACGATAAATCCCAAACCGCAAAAGATAATTGAAAGTATAATAATTTCAAAAGGCGACGTTGCTATGTCGGCTGCGTAGAAAAGCGTAAAAAGGAACACGCTTAAAATACTTATTAACAGCAATAATTCAACGGTGCCGTCGTTGTTCTGAACTGAAATTCCGCTTCTGAATCTCCTTATTCTATAAATTAAAAATACTGCTAATAATATCAATAAGCATATTACAGCTAAGGAAACGCAATTTAGTGCTGTTTCGTCTTTTATATATTTGAACGCCAAAAATTCCAAGGGAATAGATATAACTATGGCAACTGCCATGAAAATTATTGTTATACCGCACGAAATAACTCCTATCGCAAACGTATTTATTGCCGAACGCCTGTAACGAATAAGGCAGTAAATGCAGGTGAGTAATAAATAACCAAGAGGCAGAAGTATTCTTACTTGTTTTGTTGCGTAGTATAATCCGGCGGCTAAAAGAGTAGCTGCGAGGATATCAAGTAAATTTATTAAACGAAGTTTAATTCTTGATAATTTCAAAAAGCCGTAAAAGCTTCCTATAAACAATACTGAATTTTTAATTATCGCTAATATATCAGTCAACATATTTCACCATAATTTGACAAATTTCGACAAAATCCAACACCCATAAGCTAATTTAAATTTTCCTTCTTTAAATCTATAATCTAAGAAAAAAAAGGAGGATACACCATCGTGTGGAAGAGCTTTTGGAGCTGGTTTAGAGGTTTTTTTGCTTATTTATAATCAAAAAATCGAGTAAACAGGCTGCACTGACGTGCGGCCTGTTTTCTTTTTATTAATTGGGCTTAATTACACGGGCGTAATAATGGATAAATTCCGTAACGGTAGGCGTGCCCCTGTCAGACCTTATAATGGCGGTATAATGCGTTTCCAATACTTTAGTATCGGCAGTTTTCCAAGTTCTGTCTATGGCGTTCTGCATCGCGCGTTCAACACTGCTCTCAGTCTTGTTGTGGTTTTTGCCTATTACTCCGCATACACGAGTTACGGGTTCTTTCATTATTAAAGTTATAGCTTCTACAAGATGTTCAAAGCCGACATCTTTGGGGTTTACGCCCAAAGTAATAAGCTCGGTTTCAATTCGTTTCTTTATTCTATTTGCTTTTACCGTCGGGGTTTCTTCGAAACTTATTACGCCGTCCTTGTTTTTGACGCTTCTACGGTTTAAAATAATCGATTTAGTTGCTTTTAAAAGTTCAAGAACGTGGTTAGCGGAATAGTTTTCCTGACTTTTCGTCATTATAAAATCCGCGCCGTAGTTGCGTGCAATTTCATGTGTATAGGGGCTGATATTATTCGTAGTTATAAGTATATAAGGAGTACGCGGCAGATTTGCCGCTTTTAATTTTCTTAAAAAATCAATGCCGTCGCCTACGCCGTGGTGAAGCTCGAGGTCCAAAATTACAGCGTCGGGCTGAGAATCCTGAACGTGTTCAAACGCACGCTCTGAATTATTAGTAACTGCTATAAGTATGAAATCGTCGGGGTTGTTGTTTACTGCGTTAGTTATTTCTATGCAGTCCTGTTCATCGTCTTCAACTAAAAGTATCTCTAATTTATTTTCCATAGTAGAACTCCTTTTCTTAATGATATTACAATTTCCAACAAAAAGCAACAAAAAATCACTACTAAAAACTAATTTGTGACTTTTTGCTATATAACTATAATTAGACTGTATAGATAGTTTTCTATAATCTTGTTTAGTGACCCTTTCCAACGGCTAACGTGAAAAAACTTTGTGGTAAAAATTTTTGAAAGGTACGTAAGAGATTTAATGATTAAAAACTTTTTCAGTAAAAAGAAAAACGTAATTATGCTAGTCGGCGCGGTTTTGCTGGTGGCGTTCATATTTATCTTTGCGTTTGTCATATTGCCGGCAATAAAAAATAAAAAGACTTTCGATGTCGAATATATTGAAATTCGAATTAACGGTTCATCGGTTTCGGAATTTGAAATACCTATTGATGGGCAGGACATGGCTTTATCGGTCGTAGTAAACGGCGGCGCTGTAAATT
>CAMWPZ010000032.1 GCA_947176305.1 uncultured Clostridia bacterium | reverse complement strand
GCCGGCATACGTTCTCATGCCTAGTCTCGTTGGCTCGGAGATGTGTATAAGTGTCAGTATCAAAGAATTCATAACCCGCGGAAACGTTCTTGATATGGCTGTCGGCGTTATCATCGGCGGCGCGTTCACGGCAATCGTAACCGCATTGACGAACCAGATTTTACAGCCCCTTATCAACTGGCTGCTTGCAGGTACGGGCGCAGGTCTCGAATCGGCAGTCACGATGCTTAAACGCGTTTACGACGATAAAGGCGTACTCGACTTGGCAAACTCTATCTACATAAACTGGGGTGCGTTCATAACCGCGATTATAAACTTCATTTTAGTTGCACTCATTCTTTTCTGCATAGTCAAGACTATAAACACCGTCCGCGCAGGCGGTAAGAAGATAGCGGACAAGCAGAAAGCCGCAATTGAAAAGAAGCTTAAAAAAGGCGAGCTTACTGCGGAAGAAGCCGAAAAGGCAAAGGCAGAGGTTGAGGCTACGGCAGAACCTGCCGCACCCGTTGAAACCACCGACGATTTGTTAAGGGAAATTAGAGACCTTTTAAAGGCAAACGCGGCAGTAAACGCACAAGTTACCGAAAAACTCGAAAATAAGACCCAAGAATAATAAAAAAGCGCCCGTGCGGAAAGCACGGGCGTTTACATTTTAAATTAATTCCTGAATTTTCTTATTTATTTTTTTAAAATTTCACTCTCAAATTGTTTCCTTTTCACTATATATTGTGTTATAATTTTGAAGTAAAGGCAGATGTTGTGGTTTACGCAACGAAAAAGGTAAACCCCGAACGGAACGCCGCTACAAAGAACCAGACGTTCAATACTCCTATAACGGGCAGTAATATCATTAAAAGCAGATTTTTCAGTCTGTACTTCATAATGAACATAGTGACGTAAAGACCGATAGCGCCGCCTAATATGGCGGTAAGAATAATCTTTCCGTCGCCGCTTGAAATTTTCGATTCGTCCTCGCAGGTTTCGTCGCGCTGAATCTTTAAAAGCATTACGGCGTAGAAGTTGACCGCAAGGATATAAACGATAAAGATAATATACAATAGCAGCATAGAATAAGTATGGGTTAAAATCCTGCTTTAATTCGGGGAGGAGTATGTCAAAAGTAGCGGTAATTATGGGCAGCAAGTCCGACTTGGGTGTCGTTAAGCCTGCCGTAAGCGTTTTAAAGGATTTCGGCGTAGAAGTGGAAGTGCGGGTAATTTCCGCGCACAGAACGCCCGAGGAAGCGCACGAGTTTTCTGCAAACGCTATAAAAAACGGCTTCGAGGTTATAATTTGCGCTGCGGGTAAAGCCGCGCACCTCGGCGGAGTAATCGCCGCAAGCACGACCCTTCCCGTAATCGGGCTTCCCGTAAAGACGGATATGATGGGCGGACTGGACAGCCTTTTATCGATAGTACAAATGCCCTCGGGCATACCCGTTGCGACCGTCGGCGTGAACGGCGGCGAAAACGCGGGGCTTTTAGCCTTACAGATTTTAGGAATAAAATACCCTGAAATTTCCAAAAAACTTGCCGACTATAAAACGGCAATGAAAAAGAAAATAAACGCAGACGACGTTGCTCTTCAATCGGAGTTAGAGTAACAATAAAACCATAACCGCAGAATGTTACACTGCGGTTATTTAAGTTAAATAAAGCGCTTTAAAAAGCGTTAGAATTTATATTTTTTAAGGAGTTTACTTTATGCAGAAAAAGGAACAGCTTTACGAAGGCAAGGCAAAAAAGGTTTACGCAACCGAAAATCCCGACTACGTCATCGTATCCTACAAGGACGACGCAACCGCGTTCAACGGACTTAAAAAGGGCACGATTACGGGCAAGGGCGTTATCAACAACAAAATGAGTAACGTTATGATGCAGATGCTCGAAAAGAAGGGCATACCCACCCATTTCGTCGAGCAGATTGACGACAGAAACACCGTAGTCAAAAAAGTACAAATCGTTCCTTTGGAAGTAATTATAAGAAACGTAGCCGCAGGCAGCTTTTCCAAAAGATACGGCGTTCCCGAAGGCACGCTTTTCACCGCGCCTACGATTGAGTTCTCGTATAAAAACGACGAGTTGGGCGACCCCCTTATTAACGACTATCACGCACTTGCATTAAAGCTTGCAACCGCGGAAGAGATTGACACCATAAAGAAAATGGCGTTCGCGGTAAACGACGCTATGAAAGCGTTCTTTAAAGAACTGCACATCGACTTAATCGACTTCAAGCTCGAATTCGGCAGATTTAAAGGACAGATAGTTCTTGCAGACGAAATTTCGCCCGACACCTGCCGTTTCTGGGAAGCAGGCAGCTGGGACACGACCAAACACGTCAGCCTCGACAAGGACAGATTCCGCCGCGACTTGGGCGGAGTAGAGGACGCTTACAAAGAAATTTTCAAACGCCTTACGGGAGAGTAATTTAAATGGGTGGTTTTTTCGGCTCGGTTAAAAAAAGCAGCGCCGTATTCGACGTGTTTATCGGAACGGATTACCATTCCCATCTCGGCACGAAGCGCGGCGGTATGGCGGCGTTTGATATAAACGTCGGCTTACAGCGTGAAATACACAATATAGAAAACGCGCCTTTCAGAACTAAGTTCGAGCGCGTTCTGTCCGAAATGAAAGGCAATGCGGCGATAGGCTGTATCAGCGATACCGACCCTCAGCCGTTGCTTACCGTTTCAAGGCTCGGTACGTACGCAATATGTACGATAGGCATAATCAATAACGCCGCGGAATTGGTGCAGAAAATACTTTCGGGCGGCGGCGGATACTTCGACGCAATGACGGGCGGCAGAGTAAACGCAAACGAGCTTATAGCCGCGCTTATAAACAGTAAGGAAAGCTACGTCGAGGGTATACGCTACGCGCAAGAGCAAATCGAAGGTACTGCGTCAATATTACTTTTGACGGATAAGGGTACGCTCATTGCCGCAAGGGATAAGGTCGGCAGACTTCCCATACATATAGGCAAGTGCAAGGACGGTTACTGCGTTTCATTTGAAAGCTTCGCATACAAAAAACTCGGTTACACGGACGAGAGCGAGCTCGGCCCCGGGGAAATAGTCGAAATTTCCGCGGACGGCATAACTCAGCTTGCACCGGCAGGCGATAAAATGCGCATATGCGCGTTCCTGTGGTCGTATTACGGTTATCCCACCTCGACCTATGAGGGCGTGAACGTTGAAATGATGCGCTGCAGAAACGGTCAGATATTCGCCCGCAACGACGCAAAGACGCGCGATTTACACAGCGTTGACTACGTCGGCGGAGTTCCCGATTCGGGTACGCCGCACGCAATAGGCTACGCAAACGAAAGCAAAATTCCTTTCGCGCGCCCCTACATAAAATATACGCCGACATGGTCGAGGAGCTTTATGCCCGTCAACCAGTCCGAGCGCAACAAAGTCGCAAAAATGAAGCTCATCCCCGTACACGAATTTATCGAGGGGAAGGAACTTTTATTAGTGGACGATTCAATCGTTCGCGGCACACAGCTTAAAGAAACGGTGGAGTTCTTATATTCGCACGGCGCTAAAGCCGTTCACATGCGTTCGGCTTGCCCGCCCATTATGTACGGCTGTAAATATCTGAATTTCTCGCGCTCGTCGGGCGATATGGACTTGATTACCCGCCGCACCATGGCGGAGCTTGAAGGCGACGAAGCTTTGAAGCATATGGAGGAATACAGCAATTCCCATACCGAGCGCGGCAAGGCTATGCGCAAGGCTATCTGCGATAAATTCAAATTCGAATCTTTGGAATTTCAGTCAATCGAAGGGCTTATAGAAGCTATCGGCATCGAGCCCTGCAAACTGTGTACGTATTGCTGGACGGGCAAAGAGTAACTTTCCGCCCAAGGAGAGAGAATGGACGAAATTCACGAGGAGTGCGGCGTTTTCGGCGTATACTCGCAGGAAAACCGCGCTGTGGCGCATACCGTCTACTACGGACTTTACGCCCTTCAGCATAGAGGTCAGGAGTCCGCAGGTATTGCCGTAGCCTACGCTGATAAAATAATTTATCATAAGGGTATGGGGCTTGTACCCGAAGTTTTTTCGGGCGGCAACCTCGATAAACTGCCCGAAGGCGATATCGCCGTAGGTCACGTCCGCTATTCCACGACGGGCGCAAGCCAGCTTTTAAACGCCCAGCCCGTAGTTTTTACGGGTAAGTGCGGCAAAATGGCGCTCGCCCACAACGGCAACCTCATCAACACCAAACAGCTCCGCGACGAAATGATTGCAAACAACGCCGTTTTCCAGACGACAATAGATTCCGAGGTAATGGCGGTACTCATAAACAGCCTATCCGACGGTGACGTATTAAAGGGCGTTCAGCGTGCCTGCCCCAAATTCAAAGGCTCGTACGCGCTCGTTGTAATGACGACGGATAAATTAATTGCCGTGCGCGACCCGTACGGTATCCGTCCTTTATGCATAGGCACGACGGAAAGCGACTACATAGTTGCAAGCGAAACCTGTGCACTCGACGCAGTCGGCGCAAGCTTTTTGCGCGATATCAAAGCGGGTGAAATCGTCGTAATCGACAGTAACGGAATACATTCGTATATGATGGAAGGTATTCCCAAAAAACCGCAGACCTGCATTTTCGAATACGTCTATTTTGCAAGACACGACAGCGTGATTGACGGTAAAAGCGTGTATGAGGCAAGAAAGGAAGCAGGCAGACTTCTTGCAAGGCACTGCCCAGTCGAAGCAGACATCGTTTCGGGCGTTCCCGATTCGGGCAACGTCGCAGCGAGGGGCTATTCGGAAGAAAGCGGTATTCCGTTCGTGGAAGCGCTTGCAAAAAACCGCTACGTCGGCAGAACGTTTATTCAGCCCGACCAGCACCAACGCGAAAACAGCTTAAGCGTTAAAATGAATCCCATACGCGCAAACATCCGCGGTAAACGCGTCGTGCTTATCGACGATTCAATAGTCCGCGGCACGACTATGCGCAAGATTATAAAAATGCTCAAAAGCGCGGGCGCAAGCGAAGTACACGTAAGAATATGCTCGCCCATTATAAAACACCCGTGCCATTTGGGTATAGATATAGATAACCGTTCGCAGCTTATCGGCGCGTATAAAAACGAGGACGAAATTTGCGAAAGTCTTGGCGCTGACAGCGTCAGATATCTGACGGTAGAACAACTTGTCGCAACGTGCAAGGGCGAAAGCAGAAGTTTTTGCCTCGGTTGCTTTAACGGCGAATATCCGTATCCGCAGGACGGTTACGAGACGGATAAACTTAAATTAGAATAAACTTAAGGAGAAATAAAATGGCTATATCATACAAGGACAGCGGCGTCGACGTTGAAAGGGGCTACAAGGCCGTTCAGCTTATGAAGCAGCACGTCAAATCAACGTATACCGACGGAGTACTCGGCGACTTAGGCTCGTTCGGCGGCTTCTTCAAAATGCCCAAGGGCATGGAAGAGCCCGTTCTCGTCGCAGGCACCGACGGTGTCGGCACGAAATTAAAGTACGCGATAATCGCGGACAAGCACGACACGATAGGTATTGACGCAGTCGCAATGTGCGTGAACGATATAGTCTGTCAAGGCGCAAAGCCTCTGTTTTTCCTCGATTATATCGCAAGCGGAAATTTAAACCCCGAAAAGGTAGCGACCATAGTTTCGGGCGTTGCCGAAGGTTGCAGACAGTCCGGCGCGGCGATAATAGGCGGCGAAACGGCTGAAATGCCCGGCTTCTATCCCCACGGCGATTACGACATAGCAGGGTTTGCAGTCGGCGTCGTCGATAAGAAAAAGATAATAAACGGCAGCGATATCAAGGCTGGCGACGTGCTTATCGGAATTAAATCGAGCGGCGTTCACTCCAACGGTTATTCGCTTGTAAGAAAGCTTTTCGGCGAGGATATTTCCGTGCTCGAAAAGTACGACGAGGAGTTAAAGGCAAAGCCTATCGACGTGCTTTTAACCCCTACGAAAATTTACGTAAAGAGCATACTTGCGCTCATTGAAAAAGTACACGTTAAAGGCATTGCCCACATTACGGGCGGCGGTTTTATTGAAAATATTCCCCGCATCTTCCCCGAAGGTATCGGTTGTGAAATCAATAAAAATTCCTACGAAGTTCCAACGGTTTTCAAGGTTATGCAAAAGCGCGCGGAAATTTCAGACGAGCAGATTTACAACACCTTCAATATGGGTATAGGTATGGTTGTCTGCGTTGCCGAAAAGGATGTAAAGGCGGCAATAGCTCAGCTTGAAGCAACGGGCGAAAGCTGCGCAGTTATCGGCAAAACCGTGAAAGGCAGCGGAGTTACGCTTTTATGATGAAACGCATTGCGGTGTTCGCTTCGGGCGGAGGTACGGACTTTCAGTCTATAATAGACGCGAACGAAAAAAACAAGTTCTGCGAAATCGAGCTTTTAATTGCTTCCAAGGACGGAATAGGCGCAATAGATCGCGCGAAAGCGCACGGCATACAGACTGCAGTGTTTGCAAAGGGCGATTATCCCGATTTGGAAACGCTTTATTCCAAGCTTGCGTATCTTCTGAATATGCACCGCGTCGATTATATCGTGCTTGCGGGCTGGCTTAAAATTATTCCCGAAAGTTTTATAAAAGCGTACGAGGACAGAATAATAAATATCCATCCGTCGCTTGTTCCGGCGTTCTGCGGCGCAGGCTTTTACGGACTTAAAGTTCACCAAGCCGTAATCGATTACGGCGCAAAGGTTTCGGGCTGTACGGTACATTTCGTAAACGAAGTTCCAGACGGCGGCGCGATAATCGCACAGAAGACAGTGGAAGTTTCCGACGGGGACACGGCGGAAACACTGCAAAGCAAAATTTTAGAGGAAGAACACAAGCTTCTTCCGTATTGCGTGGAAAAACTCTGTCAGGGCAAAATTCAAAAGTTGGGCAGAAAAGTCATTATAAAATAAACGGGAGAGGAAGTAATATGGAAATGAAAAAGAGAGCGCTTGTCAGCGTATCCGATAAAGCGGGCGTAGTAGAGTTCTGCAAGGGCTTGGTTGAAAACGATTTTGAAATTATCTCCACCGGCGGCACGGCAAAGGCCTTGACGGACGCAGGACTTAAAGTTATAGGCATATCCGAAATCACGGGCTTCCCCGAGTGCCTTGACGGCAGAGTTAAAACATTGCACCCCAACGTTCATGCGGGGCTTTTAGCCATGCGTTCCAATCCCGAGCATATGGCTCAGCTCGAAAAGCTGAATATAAACACCATTGATATCGTCTGCGTAAACCTTTATCCCTTCAAGGCGACCTTACAGCGCGGCGCAGACTTTGCGACGTGCATTGAAAATATCGATATCGGCGGTCCTACAATGATAAGGGCGGCGGCTAAAAATTATCAGGACGTCGCGGTTATCGTCGACCCCAAGGACTATAACAAGGTGCTTGAAGAATTAAAAAGCGGCGGCGTTATGCTCGAAACAAAGAAGTATCTTCAATACAAGGTTTTTGCGCATACGGCGGTTTACGACAGCTTGATTTCAAATTACCTTGCCGCACAGCTCGGCATAACCTTCCCCGACGAGGTAACTTTCGCCTACGAAAAGGCTCAGGATATGCGCTACGGCGAAAACCCCCAGCAGCAGGCTGTATTCTACAACGAACAGCTTAAAAGGAAAGGTTCTCTTTCCACTGCAAAACAGCTTTGGGGCAAGGAGCTTTCCTACAACAACATCAACGACGCAAACGGCGCTTTGGAGCTTTTAAAGGAGTTCGGCACGACCTCTGCGGTAGTTGCGTGCAAGCATGCCAACCCCTGCGGCGTAGGCACGGGCAAAAATATTTATGAAGCGTATATGCGCGCATACGAATCCGACCCCGTTTCGGTGTTCGGCGGTATACTTGCAATCAACGGCACGGTTGACGAAAAGACTGCGACTGAAATCAACAAAATTTTTATTGAAATCGTAATGGCGCCTGCATATACGGACGGCGCGCTCGAAATTTTAAAGGCAAAGAAGAATATCCGTCTTTTGCAGATTGACGATATTTCCGCCCGCCGCGACAAGTCGGCTTTCGATATGAAAAAGGTCTACGGCGGACTTCTCGTTCAGCAGTACGACGAAAGCTTAATATGCGGCGAGGATTTAAACCTTTTCAAAACTAAGTCAAAGGTAGAAAAGTCTATTCTCCCCAACGGCAACGAAAAAACGGTTTACGGTAACGGCGTAGTTACGAAACGCGCACCTACCAAGGAAGAAGTCGAGGCAATGCTGTTCGCTTGGAAGGTTGTAAAACACACCAAGTCCAACGCAATTGTTATCGGCAAAAGCGGCAGAACTACGGGCATAGGCATGGGTCAGACCAACAGAATTTGGGCGGCACAGCAGGCAATTGCCCACGCAGGCGAAGAAGCCAAAGGCTCGGTTATGGCGTCGGATGCGTTCTTTCCGTTCCCCGACTGCGTTGAAGAATGTATTAAAGCGGGCATTACCGCAATTATCCAACCCGGCGGCTCTATTCGCGACAAGGACTCCGTCGAAGCCTGCGACAAAGCGGGAATTGCAATGGTATTCGTCGGCGACAGGCATTTCAAACACTGATAAATTTTCTTTAAGGATTTAAAATAATTTACGGCGCGCGCAAAAATCGCACTTTTTGTAAGCGCACACAATTTGTGCAAACCTGCACCTCGGCGAGGTGAAGCGCCACAATTATATAATTGTTTGCACTTAAAATTTGCGGCGCGAGGGCGAGAAGCCCTAAAAATCACACAATTTTTAAAGCGCATAATAGCTTTAAAAATTTGTGAAGGAGGCTTTATGAACGTTTTGGTTATAGGTAACGGCGGCAGGGAGCACGCGATTCTGCTTGCGCTTAAAAAAAGCAAGCGCGTTGAAAAGCTGTACTGTATGAAGGGCAACGCAGGCACGGCGGAAATCGCCGAAAACGTCGACATTGATTATATGAATACGGAAGCGGTAAAGGACTACGTTTCCGCTCACCCTGAAATCGACTACATAGTTGTTGCCCCTGATGACCCGTTGGCGGCAGGGCTTGTGGACGAGCTTGAAGCTATGGGCAAACGCTGTTTCGGTCCGAACAAAGCCGCGGCAATTATTGAATCGAGCAAAGCTTACGCAAAAGAGCTGATGAAAAAATACAAAATTCCCACAGCCGAATCCGAAACGTTCGAAAGCTACGACAAGGCTTTGGAATATATCCGCAAAAAGGGTGCGCCCATAGTTTTAAAGGCTGACGGGCTTGCGCTCGGCAAAGGCGTTCTCGTCTGCGAAACGCTCGAACAGGCGGAAGAGGGCTTAAAGGAAATTATGCTCGATAAAGCCTTCGGCACCGCAGGCAACAAAACCGTTATCGAAGAGCGTATGCGCGGACTTAAATACACCCCCGGTGAAGAGGTTTCAGTGCTTGCGTTCACCGACGGAAAAACTATCGTTCCCATGATAACCTCGTGCGACCATAAACGCGCAAACGACGGCGACATTGGCTTGAACACGGGCGGTATGGGCACGTTTTCCCCCTGTCCGTTCTGGACCAAAAAGCTTGAAAAGCAGGTTATGAAAACCATAATGGTACCCACTATGAAGGCTTTAAACGCCGAGGGCAGAAAGTTCAAGGGTTGTTTGTATTTCGGGCTTATGCGCACGGACAAGGGCATGAAAGTGGTTGAGTATAACTCGCGCTTCGGCGACCCCGAAACACAGGTCGTGCTTCCAATGCTCAAAACCGATTTAATGGATATTTTCGAAGCCGTAACCGAGGAAAGGCTTTCCGAAGTAAAAATCGAGTGGGAGGACGGCGCGTGCGTATGCGTCGTGCTTGCAAGCGGCGGCTATCCTGAAAAGTATGAAAAGGGCAAAGAAATTACCATAGGCGATATAGGCGATACCACTGTCGTGCACGCAGGCACAGCTATTAAAGACGGAAAGCTCGTCACAAACGGCGGCAGGGTTTTGGGCGTTGTTGCAAAGGGCAAGGACATCGAAGAAGCCCGCAAAAAAGCGTATTCGGCGGCTGAAAATATCAGCTGGGAAAATATGCACTGCCGCAAGGATATAGGAATAAAATACCGCGAAGGTTAAAGATATGATTTACAGAATTTACGTAGAAAAGAAAGATAATTTACAGGCTGCAAAGGTAATGGAAGATATCCGCAGCCTCCTTAAAATTTCCGTGACGGAAGTGCGCACGCTTATCCGCTACGATATAGAGGGCATTTCCGCTAACGAGCTTGCCGCGGCAGTTCCGAGTGTTTTTTCCGAGCCTCCCGTAGATAACGTGTATTACGAGGAAGTCGATTTTGACAGCAATTATTCGGTATTCGCAGTTGCATATCTCACGGGTCAGTACGACCAGCGTGCGGACAGTGCGGCGCAGTGCGTTCAGCTTCTCACGCAGAAGGAACGCCCCTTAATTAAGTGTGCAACCGTTTACGCCGTTAAGGGCGCGAATTACGAACAGCTTAAACGCATCAAAAAGCACCTTATTAACCCCGTCGAGAGCGAGGAGGTAAGTCTGGATAAACCCTATACCCTCGTACACGAAACGGTTGAGGCCGAAAGCGTAAAGGACGTGGAGGGCTTTATAGAATTTTCCGATGAGGAAATAGCCGCATATCACGAAAAGACGGGGCTTGCAATGTCCGTTGCAGACCTTGCTTTCGTGCGCGATTATTTCAAGAAGGAAGGCAGAAACCCGACCGAAACCGAAATAAAGGTTATAGATACTTACTGGTCGGATCATTGCCGCCACACGACGTTTGCAACCGAGCTAAAAAATATCGAAGTTTACAGCGACAACGTACATATAAACAAGGCTCTCGAGCTTTACAGAAGTCTTTTTGCCGAGCTTTATAAGAGCAAGAAAGGCAAATATCCTTGCCTTATGGACATTGCAACCATAGGCGCGAAAAAGCTTAAAAAGGACGGTAAGCTTAAAAACCTTGACGAATCCGACGAAATCAACGCCTGCTCGATAAGGGTAGACGCGGTAATCGACGGACAAAAACAGAACTATACGGTTATGTTCAAAAACGAAACGCATAACCATCCCACGGAAATAGAGCCGTTCGGCGGCGCGGCAACCTGTTTAGGCGGCGCTATCCGCGACCCCTTGTCGGGCAGAACGTACGTCTTGCAGGCAATGCGCGTCACGGGCTGTGCCGACCCCACCGAGCCGCTTGAAAACACCTTAGAAGGCAAGCTTCCCCAAAGGGTTATCACAAAGACGGCGGCGGCAGGCTTTTCCTCATACGGTAACCAGATAGGTCTTGCAACGGGTCAGGTAGAGGAAGTATATCATCCCGGCTATAAGGCGAAAAGGCTTGAAACGGGCTTCGTAGTCGCAGGCGCAAAATCGGATATGATTTACCGCGCAAAGCCCGAATGCGGCGACGTAATTTTACTTTTGGGCGGTGAAACGGGCAGGGACGGCTGCGGCGGCGCAACCGGTTCTTCCAAGGCGCACGATATAAATTCAGTACAGACCTGCGGCGCGGAAGTGCAGAAGGGCAACGCTTTGACCGAGCGCAAATTACAGCGCTTGTTCTTAAATAAAACCGCAACTCAGATGATTAAAAAATGCAACGACTTCGGCGCGGGCGGCGTTTCCGTCGCCATAGGCGAGCTTGCCGATGGTCTTGAAATCACGCTCGATAAAGTACCCAAAAAGTATGAAGGTCTTTCCGGTACCGAGCTTGCAATTTCCGAATCGCAGGAGCGTATGGCGGTAGTCGTTTCCGAAAAGGACGCAAAGAGCTTTATTGCCCTTGCCGCCAAAGAAAACCTTACAGCGACGGTGGTTGCAAAGGTTACGGCGGACAGGCGTATGAAGATGTTTCTCAAAAAGAAACCCATCGTCGATATTTCGCGCGACTTCCTCGATACCAACGGCGTAAAGCAGGTAACGGACGCGGAAATAACCGATATGGTAACGCGCTTCTTTGCGGATAAAGAATGTGAAGATTTTAACAAATCTTTCCTTGATACTCTCTCCGAACTCAACGTATGCTCCAAGAAAGGTCTTGCCGAAATGTTCGACTCTACCATAGGCGCAAAGTCCGTGTATATGCCTTTCGGCGGCAAGTATCAGCTTACCCCCGTAATCGCAATGGCGGCCAAATTTACGGGCGGCGAAACCGACGACTGCACCGTATCCGCATACGGCTACAACCCCGAACTTATGTCCTCGTCGCCGTTCACGGGCGCAATATACTCAATCGTTGCATCGGTTTCCAAAATCGTTGCGGCAGGCGGTAAGTATGAAGATATCCGCCTTACGTTGCAGGAATTTTTCATGCGCCTTCGCGACAGTAAGAGAAGGTGGGGAGTTCCTCTTTCCGCGCTTTTAGGCGCACTGTATGCGCAGATTAATTTAGGACTTGCGGCAATCGGCGGCAAGGACTCTATGAGTGGCACGTTCGAGGATATCGACGTTCCCCCGACTTTAATATCTTTTGCCATTGCACCCGCAAAGGCTTCAAAGCTTATTACCAACGTAATTACCCGCAAGGGCGAAAGACTGTACCTTCTGCCTATCAGAAAGGACGGCTGCTACGTTCCCGATTTCGAATACCTTAAAAAGCTGTATTCGACAGTTCACGCAAATATCCAAAGCGGCAACATAAAGTTTGCAACAGTGGTTGAAAAGGGCGGCGTTGCCGCGGCGGTCGCAAAAAGCTGTTTCGGCAACGGCTTCGGCTTCAACTTTACGTGCAGTAAAGATTCGCTCTTTACCGAACGTTACGGCGATATTATAGTTTCCGCCGATAACGAAACGGCTCTGACGGGGCTTGACGCAGTATACCTCGGCACGTCTGCAGGCGGCGGCTTCGTCGCGAGCGGCGAAACCGTTAAGTACACCGACGCGCTGTATGCGTATATCCACAAGCTGTTCCCCGTGTTCCCTGCAACCGCACGCGCAGAGGGCGAAGTGCCTAAGTGCGACTATGTTATAAAAGAGGGCAAGGCTTCAAATCTGAAAATAGCAAAGCCGCGCGTATTTATTCCCGCGTTCCCCGGCACCAACTGCGAGCTGGACACGGCACGCGCTTTCCGCCTTGCAGGCGCCGAACCCGAAATTTTGGTTATCAAAAACCGCTCGTCCGCGGACATTGAAGAAAGCGTACAAGCGATTATCAAGGCAATAGACAACGCGAATATTATCGCTTTCCCCGGCGGTTTCTCGGGCGGCGACGAACCCGACGGCTCGGGCAAGTTCATTGCAACGACCTTTAAAAACCCCGAAATTTCCGAGAGAATTATGAACCTTTTGGAAAACCGTGACGGTCTTGTACTCGGCATATGCAACGGTTTCCAGGCTCTTGTAAAGCTCGGCTTAGTGCCTTACGGCAGAGTAGCTCCGCTGTCACCGAATTCGCCCACGCTGACGTATAATAATATTCTGCGCCACGTTTCGACTATGGCGAAGATACGCGTCGCGTCGAATAAAAGCCCTTGGCTTTCGGCGTGCAATGTCGGCGACGTCTACGCCGTTCCCGTATCCCACGGTGAAGGTAAATTTATCGCTCCCCAAAACGAGCTTGAAAGTATGCGCCTCAACGGACAGATTGCAACCCAGTACGTCGACTTGTCTGGTACGCCCACAATGCAAAGTCCGTTCAACCCCAACGGCAGTACCTGGGCGATAGAGGGTATAACCTCGCCCGACGGCAGAGTATTCGGCAAAATGGGGCACAGCGAAAGAATTGGCGAAAACTTATACAAGAACTACGACGGCAATTTCAATATGCGCATATTCGAAAGCGGCGTCAAATATTTCAAATAATTCAAATAAACTTGTGAGGAAAATTGTATGAGATGTTTATACTGCGGATATGAAGACAGCAAGGTCATTGACAGCCGTTCCGCCGAAGAAGGAAGAACGATAAGAAGAAGACGCGAATGCTTCAACTGCGGCAGAAGGTTCACGACCTACGAAACGATAGAGGATACCCCCGTACTCGTTGTAAAGTCCAACGGCGCACGGCAGGCGTTCGACGCTCAGAAAATCAAGAACGGCATTATAAAATCCTGCGAAAAGCGTCCCGTTTCAATGAACTCTATCGACGAAATGGTGCTTGCCGTAACCAAGGAAGTTTACAACTCCATGGAGCAGGAAATTTCCTCAAAGGCTATCGGCGAGCTTGTTATGACCGAGCTTAAAAAGTACGACGAAGTTGCGTACGTCCGTTACGCAAGCGTGTACCGTTCCTTCAAGGATATTTCAAGCTTCTTGGAAGAATTACAGACTTTAATGGACAGTAAAAAATAAAGGAATTTCAGGCAGTGGCGCACACTGTCTGAATTTTTGAAAAATGGAAAGAGCAAACACTCGCAAGGTCAAAGTCGGCAATATCTATCTTGGCGGCGGCGAAAGCGTAAAAATTCAATCAATGTGCTCGTGCAAAACTTCGGACACGGAAAAAGTTATAAAGCAGATTTCCGCGTTAGAGGCGGCAGGCTGTGAAATAATCCGCGTTTCCGTTCTGGTCGACGACGACGCCCGCGCAATAAAGATTATTAAAAACTCAATAAATATTCCACTCGTTGCGGATATCCATTTTTCGCATAAGCTTGCAATTTCCGCAATCGAAAACGGCTGCGACAAGGTGCGCATAAACCCCGGCAATATCGGAGGCGCAAAGGAAATAAAGGCTGTTGCCGACTGTATAAAGGCGCATAAAATCGCCGTGCGCGTCGGCTCGAATACGGGCAGTATCGAGCGCGAGTTTTTGGAAAAATACGGCAGGAACGAATATTCCCTCGTCGAAAGTGCATTAAAGAGCGTTTCGCTTCTTGAAAAAGAAGGAGTGCAGGACATAGTAATTTCCGTCAAGGCAAGCGATGTCCCGCTTACGGTCAAGGCGTACACGCTTTTGTCTGAAAAGTGCGCATATCCTTTGCATATCGGCGTAACCGAAGCCGGCACGGAGGAAATGGCGGTCGTCAAATCGAGTGCGGCGCTCGGCGCGCTTTTGATAAACGGCATAGGCGATACTCTGCGCGTTTCTATAACCGACGACCCCGTAAAGGAAATTATCGCGGCAAAGCGCATACTCCGCGCCGTGGGCTTGGATAAAAACTTCGTCGACGTGGTTTCCTGCCCGACCTGCGGACGTTGCCGCTGGAATTCAATGGGGCTTGCAAAAGAGGTTACTAGCTACGTTGAAAAGTTTTCAAAGCCCTTGAAGATTGCGGTTATGGGCTGTGTGGTAAACGGCCCCGGGGAAGCAAAGGGCTGTGACTTGGGAATTGCGGGCGCGGAAGATTATTGCGTAATTTTTAAAAACGGTGAAATTATAAGGCGCGTTAAGGCGGAGGAAGCCGAAGGCGAATTTTTCGGGGAGATAGATAAAATTTTAAATGATTGACGAAGTACTTGCAAAATTGCGTGAAGTAAACAGCTTTGAAAACGCAATAATAAACTCAATCGTCCTTGAAGAATTAAGGCGGCGCGTGATCGTAAAAATAGTGACGGATAAGGCATATTCAAACGAGGACAAGGCGAACGCAGAAAAAGCCGTACGCTCGTTCGTGCCCGAATTTTTCGAGTTTACGGTTGAAATTTTGAAGCTCACCCCCGACGGTGAAATGATAAAACGCAAAATTATGGAAGGGGTGGAAGCGAACTTCAAGGCAATTTCCGTCACCCTCGGCGCGGACGATATTAAGGTTGAAAAAACCCAAAACGGTTTTGACTTTGAAATTTCCGTAATGCAGTCACTTTCGTCAACAGACGGCGTTTGCGAAAGCGTTATAAAGTATCTCAAAAAAAGCTACTGCGGCGAATTTACGGG
>CAMWPZ010000031.1 GCA_947176305.1 uncultured Clostridia bacterium | reverse complement strand
CATATACACCACGCGGAAAAGGGCGGCGGACAGATTCTTATCTGCGTCGGCGGCGAGGGCTACTATCAGGAGTGGGGCAAGCCTGCCGTTAAAATGCGCGAGGGCGACGTCGTTAATATTCCCGCAGGCGTAAAGCACTGGCACGGCGCGGGCAAGGACAAATGGTTTTCGCACCTCGCCGTAGAAGTTCCCGCCGAGAACGGCAAAACCGAGTGGTGCGAACCTGTTTCAGACGAGCAGTATAACGCGGCAATAAAAGAGTAAAAAAAGAGGCGAATATGGATACCGAACAGTTAAAAGCGCAAATGAAAAACAGAGCGTATATCGAGGCGGGTTCCGAAGCGCATCTGCATATGCACGAAGCGGCGGAACGGTCGCGCAAAATTACGGCTGAAATAAATAATAAGTTTCATACTGCCGAGGAATTGAGAGAGCTTTTTTCCGAGCTTATAGGGAAAAAGGTTGACGGTAAGTTCGGTTTGTTTCCGCCGTTCTACGCGGACTACGGACAGAATATCACCGTCGGCCAAAACGTGTTTATAAACTCGGGCTGTTGCTTTCAGGACCAAGGCGGTATAGAGATAGGCGATAACGTGCTTATAGGTCAGCAGGTAGTTATTGCAACGCTCAATCACGACCTGTCGCCCGCAAAGCGCGGCAATATGCTGCCCGCACCCGTTAAAATCGGTAACGGCGTCTGGATAGGCGCGCACGCAACTATACTTTCGGGAGTTACGGTAGGCGACGGCGCGGTTATAGCCGCAGGCGCGGTAGTAAATCGAGACGTTCCCGCAAACACCGTAGTCGGCGGCGTTCCCGCAAAAGTTATAAAAAATATTTAGGAGAGCAATTAAATGGACGAGAAATTAAACCTTACGAAAGAGTGGGATAAAGTTTTTAAAAAAAGCGAAAAGGTCAACCACGAAAAAGTTACCTTCCATAACCGCTACGGCATAACGCTTGCGGCGGATTTGTACGCACCGAAGAATGCAAAGGGCAAGCTTGCCGCAATAGCGGTCTGCGGCCCGTTCGGCGCGGTTAAGGAACAGTCATCGGGACTTTACGCGCAGGAAATGGCTGAGCGCGGATTTTTAGCGATTGCTTTCGACCCGTCGTTTACCGGCGAGAGCGGCGGTCAGCCGAGATACGTTGCTTCCCCCGATATTAACACCGAGGACTTCTGCGCGGCGGTTGATTACCTTTCCTGCCGTGGCGACGTCGACCCCGAAAAGATAGGAATTATAGGCATATGCGGTTGGGGCGGTATGGCAATAAACGCGGCGGCTATTGATACAAGAATTAAGGCGACGGTTGCTTCCACAATGTACGATATGACGAGGGTAAACGCAAAGGGATACTTCGATGCGGCGGACAGCGAAAAGGCTCGCTACGAAACCAAAAAAGCGCTGAATGCACAGCGCACCAAAGATTATAAAAACGGCGGTTACGAATTAGGCGGCGGAGTGGTTGACCCGCTTCCCGACGACGCGCCGTTCTACGTCAAGGACTATTACGATTATTATAAAACCAAACGCGGATATCACAAGCGTTCACTAAATTCCAACGGCGGTTGGAACAAGACGAGCGCGCTTTCCTTTATCAATATGCCCATACTCGCGTACAGCAACGAGATTAAAAGCGCGGTGCTTTTAGTGCACGGCGAAAAGGCGCACTCGTGCTATTTCAGTAAGGACGCGTTCAAAAATTTAAAGGGCGATAACAAAGAACTGCTTATTATTCCCAACGCCGTGCATACCGATTTATACGACAGAAAAGATATAATTCCTTTTGAGAAGTTGGAAGATTTCTTCAAAAAGAATTTGAAATAATCTAACGGAAGCAAATAAAATGAAAAAGTTTTTTGCAGTGCTTTTTATTGCGGTTGTAATGTGCCTTGCGCTTGCAGGCTGTAACAACGGCAGGACGGAACAGCCGCCTAACAATAATAACGAGGAAATAACCGAAATGTATTTGACGATAAACGAAAACAAAGTAAAAGTGACGCTTGCCGAAAATTCCGCGGTGGACGCGCTTGTGGAAATTTTAAAAAATGGCGATATAGTTTACACCGCGGACGATTACGGCGGCTTTGAAAAGGTGGGTGCACTGGGGCATACTCTGCCGACGAGTAATTCGCAGATTACAACCGAGGCGGGCGACGTCATACTGTATTCGGGTAATCAGATAGTTATTTTCTACGGCAGCAATTCGTGGTCGTATACGCGGCTCGGAAAAATCGAGGGCTATTCCGTTTCAGATCTTCGCGATTTTCTTGCCGCAGGTCAGGGCAGCGTGCAGGTTACTATTAGCCTTAATTAAACGATATATTAAGTTCACAAAACTTTAACAATTTTTTTGGCGATTTACAGACGGGCGTATGTTATAATAAAGAGGTGAAATTGAAGGAAAAGAAAAAGCCGACTTGGACTAAGCGCAGGCACGCAAGGGTATTTGCATTTTTGCGTCCTATAATGCGTTTTTATTTCAGGCTTAGGTACAACTTTAAAGCACTGCCGAGCGGATTAAAAAAGGGCGCGTATCTGATTATATCAAACCATCAGACTACGATGGACCCGTTTTTGCTGTCCCTGTCGTTCCGCTTCCCCGTGTATTTCGTCGCCTCCGACGATTTGTTCAACTTGAAAATTTCACCGCTCATAAAATATCTGGTCGCGCCTATCCCCAAAAGCAAATCATTGCGCGACGTCGCAGCAATGATGGGCGTGTTCAGGGTAATAAGGGAAGGCGGCGCGGTAGGAATTTTCCCCGAAGGCAACCGCACGGTTTCGGGCGGTCAGTGGGAGATGACCGACGCAATAGCAAAGCTTGCCAAGTCGCTTAAGGTGCCGCTTGTAATTTACAATATCCGCGGCGGCTACGGAACGGACCCGCGCTGGGGACATTCGATAAGAAAGGGCCGTGCCTTCGGCGGAGTTCAAAAAATCGTATCCGTTGAGGAACTCAACGCGCTGACAGCGGAACAGCTTTTCGATTTAATCAAAGAAGAACTTTCCGTAAACGACGCCGATTCGGGTATATCTTTTAAAAGCGCAAAGCGCGCGGAATATATCGAACGCGCACTGTATACGTGCCCCGTATGCCGCGGCGTTTCGGGAATAGTATCGCACAAATACAAGTTCAGATGCAGGTATTGCGGAACGCAAGCCGAATACACGAAACAGCTTTCCATATCCCCCGCGGTCGCAGGCTTTAAAAGAATTTACGAGTGGTACGAGTGGGAGAGACAGGAAATAGTTAAAGCCGTTGCGGATGGTATGCGCGTTGAGGACGGCGGTATCCTGTTCCGCGAAAGCGTCAAATTCAAAAAGAAGAAAAAGCTTATTGGCGACAGAGTTTCTATCGATAAGGACAAGCTGACAATTTACGGCAAAAATAGCGAACAGGTTTTTCCGCTTAGCGAAATTACGGCTTTGACTATGGTCGGGAAAAAGAAATTCAATTTTTACTATCAAGGTAAAATTTTGCAGGTTAAAGGCAACAAGCGTTTTTGCGCTATCAAATACGTGCATATATTCGACGGTTTGCGCAAGTTGAACGGCGAAGCTGAAAGGGAGGGTTAAATGAGTTATTCCGAATTAAGCGCATGGGCTTTTCTGATTATCGTAGCAATTCTGCTTTTCAGTATGCTGCTTTGCAATATTTTAAGGCGCGTTATCCCCGCATTGAAAAAATCGCTCATACCCGTTTCGGTTATGGGTGGAATGCTGCTTTTGGTAATTTCAACTATTACCTATTACTGTGCGGGCGACTATATTTTCAATTCCACTCTGTTCGGCGGAAGCGGCGGCGAAGGTAAGTTCAGCGGTATGGAAATACTCGAGCTTATAACCTATCACTGCCTCGGTATAGGCTTCGTGGCTTCGGGTATGCGCACCTCTAAAAAGAAGTTCAACAAACAGCGTGCGGGCGAGGTTTTCAATTCGGGGCTTACCACCGTCAACGGATATTTAATTCAGGCTTTCGTCGGGCTTGTGGTAACGCTTATCGCGGCGTATCTGTGTCATGTAAACGGGCTTATCTCCGCGGCGGGAATATTGCTTGCTTTCGGCTTCGGTCAGGGCACGGGGCAAGCGATGAACTTTGGTAAAAACTTCGAAGAATACGGCTTTACCGGCGGCGGTAATTTCGGTTTGACGGTTGCCGCGCTCGGCTTCCTCGTCGCGTGCATAGTCGGCGTTGTTTATATAAACGTTATGCGCCGCAAGGGGCGGATAAAAATAGTAGAGAGGGAAAGGGGTAACGCTCTTTCCGACTACGAGGACGAGAACGAAATTTCCGTCGTTTCGTCAATGGATAAGTTCACCGTGCAGGTTGCGATAGTGCTTGCCGTTTACGCGGCTTCGTTCGGGATTATGTTCGGGCTTTCAAAGCTTATACCCTCGCTTGCGACTACGCTGTTCGGCTTTAATTTCCTTATCGGCGTACTTTTGACAATTCCCGTAAAAGCCGTTTTAAACAAGCTTTACGATAAAAAGATTATCAAAAAGCAAATCGTCAACAACTTTATGATGGACAGAATCGGCGGCTTTGCCTTCGATATGATGATAGTCGCGGGAGTGGCGGCAATTAAAATTCCGCTCTTGGTTTCGTATTGGGGCGTACTCCTTATAATGGCGGTTGTCGGCGCATTGGTCACCGTTTTCTACGTGAACTTCGTCTGCAAGCGGCTGTTCCCCGCATACCGTCACGAGCAGTTCCTCGCATTCTTCGGTATGCTCACAGGCACTGCAAGCACTGGTATGATACTGCTTCGTGAAATCGACGGAACTTACTCAACTCCCGCAAGCGAAAACCTTGTGTATCAGAATTTGCCCGCAATGGCTTTCGGCTTTCCGCTGATGTTCCTTGCAAACTTCGCACCCAAAAGCGATTTGAACGCGCTTATCACCTGCCTTATTGTAGGCGTTGCGTTCGTTGCGCTGAACGTGGTGTTATTCCGTAAAAGCATCTTCAAAAAAAGGCGAACGGTCACTCAGCTCGAAAGTGGCGGCAACGGCACGGAAAATACGGACGATACGGAGCGGAACGATGATACTTAACACGGGCGCAAGGACTGATACGGTACAGTATTATTCCCAATGGCTTTTGAACAGATTTAAAGAAGGTTACGTTTTAACGCGCAATCCGCTGTTTCCGAATAAGGTTACGCGATACGAGCTTTCGCCCGATAAGATTGATTTGATTATGTTCTGTTCAAAAAATTACGCGCCGATACTTCCGCGCCTTAAAGAGATTACGGAAAATTACCGCACTTACTTTCATTACACTATCACGGCATACGGAAAGGACGTAGAGCCGAACGTTCCCGATATAGATACGAGTATAGATACGCTTATAAAGCTTTCGTCAATCGTCGGCAAGGGAAGAATAGCTTGGCGGTATGACCCCGTTTTGCTTGCCGAAAAATACACGGTGGAAAAACACTTTGAAACCTTTGATTATATGGCAAAGAAGCTTGCGCCTTATATTGACCGCTGTATTTTCAGCTTTGTCGAAATGTACAAAAAACTGCAAAGGAATATGCCAGAGCTTATACTTTTAACCGATGCGGACAAATTAAAGTTGGCGGAAGGGCTGGGCGCGATTGCAAAAAAATACGGAATACATATTCAGACCTGCGGAACAAACGGCGATTACACAAAATACGGTATTCACACATCTGGTTGCGCCACGCTTGAAATTTTGGGCAAGGCGAACAGCTGTGAGTTTAAAGAGTTAAAACACAAGGGCTTGCGTGAGGGTTGCCATTGCATAGAAAGCCGCGACGTGGGCGCATACGACACCTGCCCCAACGGTTGCAGATATTGCTATGCAAATAACGACATGGCAAAGGTAAAGGAAAACTATAAAAACCATAATCCGAACTCGCCTCTTTTAATAGGTGAAGTTCAATCGACGGACACGGTAGTGCAGGGCAATCAGAAAAGCTTTCTTGCATCTCCCGCAAGCCAACCTTCCATATTCGACGTGTAACGAAAACAAAATCGGCGGACAGGGTTACTGTAATTCCCATAGGGAATTTTAGGTAAAGATTAGCTTATAAATAATTAGGCGCAGCGCGAAGCTACGCCTTTTCTATTTACTTTTTGATAGGTAAATGCTATAATAACTAATAAAGTTTTGTTGGTTGCATGTAATGAGTTTTTTACGAGTTTTAGACGAAAAGCAAATAGCCGCTTTATTCAGTAGTAAAAATATTGAATTATTTAATCTTTTGAAAAAAGATATTATTTCAGGTGTGGTTTTTCCTGCCGTCAGAAACAATCAGATTTATTTCTATTACGAAGGCGGATGTTTATATAAGTTTGCAAATGGTAAATTTTCGAGAGATAAAGCATTTGAAAAATATGGTTGCAAAGCGGAAGATTTATCGCCTTATGAAACGGCTAAAATACAGGTAAAGAATAAATTCACGAATATATGCGGTAACGATAAAGAACGCAGATTGTTAAACTCTCTATATAGTTTTACGTTCGGAACAGAACGCCGATTTAAGACTATTGTACTTGACATTGAAGTTAATCTTAACGGAAACGTAGCGCGAGGAAAGAAATGCGATTTAGTGCTTTACAATGTACAACAATGCGCGCTTATGTTTGTTGAGGGTAAGGTGTTTTTTGATAGTCGTGTAAACGTTAGGCGCGGTAGTTTGCCCGAAGTAATTGAGCAAGTCAATACATATTCGGCGGCTATTGAGGAACAGGCTCAAACAATATCAAGTCAATACGCTAATTATGTTAAAATAATTAACAACCTTTTCGGAACAAACTATTCAACGCCTAAAAAACTTGTTCAGCCTGCAAAACTGCTCGTCTACGAAACTCCTTTAAATCTTACAGAAAATAACTTTTACAGCATTGAAACTATAACCGCCGCTCTTGGGGCAAACAATACGGTTTGGTTCAATCAAAATGAAAGACCGTCGGCAGACGAAATTTGGAACAGCTTATGCAAATAAAAATATACCGCGGAACTCATCAGATAGGCGGATGCGTTACCGAAATTAGAACAGCAACCGCACGAATAATAATCGATATGGGTGAGAATTTACCGTCCGCCGATTATTCGTTTCAACGGCAACTGGAAATTGATGGCGTAACAAAGGGCATGCCCGATTGTAATGCTGTGCTTATTACGCATTATCATGGCGATCATGTCGGGATGTTTGAAAGGGTATTGCCGAATATACCCCTATATATGGGTAGTGTGGCAAAGCAAATTTACAGCGTAGTGCAAAATGCGTTAAAAAACAAGCTGAATAAAGGCAATCCCGAAAAAGTAAATAATTTTAAAGAATTTATCGTCGGTAAATCGCTTTACTTCGGTAACGTTAAAGTTACGCCTTATACGGTAGACCATTCGGCTTTCGATGCTTATATGCTGCTTATTGAAGCGGAAGGTAAACGTGTTTTACATACCGGTGATTTTCGTATGCACGGTGGAAGGGGAAGTAAAATGCCTGCCATATTTGAAAAGTACTGTAAAAATATTGACGTGCTTATTACCGAAGGTACTATGCTTTCCCGTACCGGCGAGAAAGTAATAACCGAACACGAGCTTGGTTTGCAAGCCGATAAACTGTTTCGTGAAAATAAATACGTATTCGCCCTTTGCAGTTCGACCAATATAGATACTATTGCTGAATTTTACAATGCCGCCATAAAAACAAAAAAGCCGTTTATAGTATGCGAAAAAGAATTTCAAAAGGAAATACTTAAAATTGTAACGCAAAATACGACTTCGCCATTTTATAATTTTGACAGACAAAAGATTTATTCGTACGGACACAATTTGCACGAATTTATGGCAGAACACGGTTTTTGTTTTTTAGGCAGAACTAATTACATTACCCAAAAAGCTATTGAGGCATTTCCGAATAGTTTATTGATTTATTCGATGTGGAGCGGTTACTTGGACAGTAATCATCCCGCATTTGACGAATATAAAAGCACATTTGTAAATAGTGCGTTAACTAATGGTTCTCGTATGGTTCATTTGCATACAAGCGGTCACGCAAGTATTGAGGAAATTAAACAAGTTTGTAAAATTACTAATGCAAGAACGATTATTCCAATTCATAGTGAACGACCAGAAAAACTTAAAAACTTAGGTATTTCGGGAAATATAGTAATTTTACAAGATAATCAAGATTTTATAGTGGAATAATTAATTACATAAACGGGCGCTCGAAAAAACCGAGAGCCCGTTGTGGTTGAAAGAAATTAAATTAAGTTTTCTCTATGGGAAGTCCTCTTTAATCTCCGCCGTTTTGTTTGCCGCACTTGTAAATTTTATCGTTTTAGTGCAATTATATTTTTAATCCTTCCGCCAGTGACGGAGTTTGGACAATTCGGTTTCATAAAAGCGGCGGCTTTCCTCTTTCGGCAGTTGCCCGTTTGCCGAGTGCTCCATAAGGAAATCAACTAACTCGTCGATAGAAGCGTAAACGAATTTGCCTTCGCCGTAGCACCATTTGCAGTATTCCTCGTTGAACGTTCCGTCGGTTTCTTTACTGATATAATCGTCTTCGAGCGGCATACCGCAGCACTGACAAACTAATTTCCGGGGGCTGCCCAACAGCGTATTGATAGATACGCCGTAAATCTTTGAAAGGGCTTTTAACGTTTCCTGATTGGGAGAGGTTTCGCCGCTTTCCCAACGCGATACCGCTTGTCTTGTCACAAATACCTTTTGGGCGAGCTGTTCTTGCGTCAAACCGTTTTTAACTCTGTACGATTGAAGAATATCTTTTACTTCCATTTTGTATGCTCCTTAAGTGCTTATTGCCCTTTAATATTATATCGTAAACTCTATTTAGTCAAGCAACAAGTTGTTTACATTAAAAGCCGCTCGGCGTCTAATTCCGAACGGCTTTTTTAATTTTAATCGAGTTTTATTTTTACCGTAAAGAGCGAGCCTTTTCCTGCTTCGCTTTTAACTTCTATCGAGCTTTCAAGCAAGTTAATAATGCGTTTTGTAAGCGCAAGTCCCAAGCCGTTTCCTTTCGTTGCGTGGGAGGTATCCGCCTGATAGAACTTTTCGAAGATATGCTTCATCTGACTTTCGGTCATGCCGCAACCGTTATCCGCAACCGAAATAACCGCGCAACCGTTTTCCTGTTTTGAGGTAATGCGGACGGTACCGCCGTTATCGGTAAACTTCAATGCGTTGGATAAAAGGTTATTGAATACTATATCTAAAAGCTGTTCGTCGCTGTTTAAAACTATGCTTTCGTCAAAATTTGTTTCAAGCTCGATTTCCTTTTCGTCCAAAACCTGTTCGAAGTTCAGGGTGCAGCGGCAAAGCTGTTCGCTTAATACGTAGGGTTTTTTGCTTGCAGTTATTTTCTGATTTTCAAGACGGCTTAATTGCAGAATGTTAGTTACAAGCTCGGTCATCCTTTTCGTCGCTTCCGAAATTTTTGCGGAATAATCCTTGCGCTCGGCGTCGCTCAAATCTTCGCTTTGAAGCATAGTGGAATAGGTCTGAATAACCGACAAGGGCGTTTTCAGCTCGTGCGAAACGTTTGAAACGAAATCGGTTTTCAGCATTTCAACGCTTTGAAGCTCGGCGACCATTGTATTGAAATCGTCGAAAAGTACCGCAAGCGTATCCTTTTTACCGTCCTTCCGACAGGGCTTCAAACGAATAGAAAAATCGCCCTTTGCAACTTTACGCGCCGCGTCGGACAACGCTTCGACGGGTTGGTTTATGAATTTATTATAAATCGTGAAGATAACCGCAATAGCTATTCCACTTGCGACAACCAAAAAAGACGTTACGGCAAAAACTGCGTACAGCTCGTCAACGTATTCCTTGTGCGGCATAGAAAAGTAAATGGCGGGGAAGCCGCTTGCAATAACGAAAAATACGGCGAACAATATAAAAAAAAGTTTTGTTTTTAAATTTTTAACGGTAATGCGGCTGTCTTTATTTTTTTTCATTTTAACACCGCCTTATAACCCAGTCCGCGCACGGTTATAATTTCAAACCCGTTGCATTTTGAAAACTTCTGACGAAGGCTTGTAATATGTACGTCAACCGAGCGCAGCCCGCTTTCGGTTTCAAATCCGCCGAACTCGTCTAAAAGCTGTCCGCGGGTAAAAGTCTTTTTGGGATAGGACAAAAGCTTATAGATAATCTGGAATTCGCGCAAGGTCAACGTGACGGGTTCGCCGTCAACCGTTGCGCTTACTTCGTCCTCGTCAAGAACGAGGTTGCCGACTACAAGCTGTTTGTCCGCCGCAATTTTAGCGCGGCGCAAAAGCGCTTTAATGCGCAACAAAAGCTCGTCTAAATCTATCGGCTTCGTCATATAATCGTCTATGCCTATACGGTAGCCCTTTTCCTTCGAAGCGAAATCGTCGCGGGCGGTCATAAACAAAATAGGTACGTTATTGTCGAGTTCGCGTATCGCGGCTGCAAACTCGAAGCCGTCCATTTTAGGCATCATTATATCGGAAATTATCAAGTCGTATTTTTCCGAAGCCATAAAATTCAACGCCTGCGGTGCGGTTAAGCTTCCGACCGACTGATAGCCGTTTTTGCTTAAATGCCTGCATACGGCTTGGTTAAGGCTTTCGTCGTCTTCAACTACCAAAATTTTTATCATGGTGCTGCTCCAAAGTTAATTTTAAGGTAATTATACACTATATTTGTTAAGCGTACGTTAATTTATTTAGCTTTTTGCAGAAAAATTTTTTCCTCTTAACAAACACTTAACAATAACTTTATATTTGCCAAACAAAAGCGCGGTACAATGCAATTACAAAATAAATCCGCGAGGTAGAAAAAATGATTAAAGGATTATTCAAATTTGTAATCGGTACTGTCGGAGCCGTTCTCATTACGGCGTTAATATTCGTCGTATCGCTTGTTATCGGTCATGCGGTAACGGGTTCTTGGAATATCCGTGAGTGGAAGAAGTCCGACGTTGCGACGGCGACCGTATGCGAATATCAAAATGAGCAAGACATTATTTCTTCCGATAATTATACGTTAAACATTTAACACAAAGTTTTATCGGCAACGGGTGAAATTAAACAAGGAGATAAGATTATGAGTTCCCAGACAAAAATTCTGATATTAAGCTGCAGTACGGGCGAGGGGCATAACAGCGCGGCAAACGCAATATCCGCAAAACTTAATTTAATGGGCATACATAATGAAATCGTCGACGTGCTTACGTTCAGAGGCGAAAGGGCGCGGAAAACTATAACGGGCGGTTATAATGCGCTTATCAGAAAAATGCCTTCCGTATTCGGGTTGATGTATCATCTGGGCGGAATATACGACGCTACGCGCTTGCCGTCGCCCATATATTCATGGAACGCAAAATATGCCGACGCTATTTACGATTATATACGTGATAACGGCATAACGTGCGTTATATGCGCCCACCTTTTTGCAATGGAAGCAATGACGGCGTTAAAGCGTAAATTCAATACTTCGATTAAATGTTACGGCGTTTTAACCGATTATACGGCCGTTCCGTTTTATAAGGATACCGAGCTTGACGGTTATTTCGTACCCGACGAAACGGTCAGCCGTCAGCTCGTTAAAAAGGGTATTCCAAGTGAAAAGTTATTCATTACCGGTATACCCGTACACCCGAAGTTCAATACCGATTATACAAAACAGGAAGCGAGAGAAAAATTAAATCTTCCTGCGGATAAAAAAATCATAGCGGTTATGACGGGCGGCGCAGGCTGTGGCAAAATAGGAAAGCTCTGCAAAAAGTTCGACAAGGTGTTGGACGGAAACCATCTCGTTATCGTCTTCGTGGGAAGAAACGAAAAACTGAAAGCGTCGCTCGATAAGCAGTTTGCTGGAAACGAAAAGTTTATGACGGTGGCGTTTACTTCCGAAATCAACGTCTATCTGAAAGCCGCAGACGTTGCGGTTTCGAAAGCAGGGGGACTTTCAAGTACGGAAATAGCCGTTTCAAACGTGCCGCTTGTTCACTTAAAAGCAATTCCCGGTCTGGAAACGGCAAACGTAAAATTCTTTTCCAAGCACGGGTTATCTTTGAGTGCAGGCTCATTAAAGCAGGCGGTTAAAAAGACCGTATATTTGCTCTCGGATAATCAATGCCGCGACACTATACGTAACTTGCAGCGGCATTTTATAAATGCAAGCGCTACGCAAGACCTTACAAATATTTTGACGGAGGAAACGAAAAATGACGACGTTTTTATGGATATTGTTCACTGTGGGTGGATTTCTGCTGGGCGGTATAATGTTCTGCGAGATAATTCCGAAATTAGTTTTGCATAAGGATATATACGCAATAAGCGTTGACAACAACCCCGGTGCGTTTAACGTATTCAAGCATTGCGGGAAGAAGGTCGGCATACCGTGCTTACTTTTAGACGTGCTGAAAGGCTTTATCCCCGTCTTGCTTGCAAGCCTTTTAATGGACGCAAACAGTATAGCTTTCTCGTTCGTTATGGTTGCGCCCGCACTCGGACACGCAATAGGGCTGTTCAATCACTTCCACGGCGGAAAGTGCATTGCCGTATCGTTCGGAATAATGTTCGGGCTTATACCCGTAACGTGGATAGGCATAGTCGCCTTGGCGGCGCTTTACATACTGTTTTCTACGGCGATTAAAATCAAAAATTCTGCAAAGCGTAGTGTGGTTGTTTACGGGTTGTTTATGCTTATCACCTGCACGGTACTCGGCGTTATTGGCTTAACGTATGCGGCGATAGGCTGCGGGCTGGTGGCAATTATGCCGATAGTCAGGTTTTTATTCACGAAGAACGGCTTGGTTGACAACAAATTCGTTGAGGAGGACGTCGTAAGCGAAAACGTAATCCGCGGTTAAAACTATATGAATAACAATCAAAAAATACGCGCCGAAGTAGCTTTTGCTACTTCGGCGCGTTTGGCGTAACGGTTTATGAAGCGGGTGTAAAAGGATAAAGCGCTTGACCGAGGTTTTCAAAAACGCTATAATTAAAAAGCATAAGAGCACGGGTTATGCTGTTTTGCGTATAGAAGGAGTTATTTATGGAGCTGAGAGTGTTGCGCTATTTTTTAGCGGTGGTGCGTGAAGAAAATATTTTGCGGGCGTCGGAAGTACTGCATATTACTCAGCCGTCGCTGTCGCGTCAACTTGCACAAATGGAAGAAAAACTCGGCGCAAAGCTGTTCGAGCGCGGTAACCGAAAAATCACGCTTACCGAAGCGGGTATGTTGCTTCGCCGCCGTGCGGAGGAATTGGTTGCGCTTGCAGATAAGACGGAACAAGAATTTTCCGAACTTAACGGCGGTGACGATATAAGCGGCGTTATCTCGATAGGAAGCGGAGAGATAAGCGCAGTAAGCGAGCTTGCCAAAATGATAAAAGAGTTTACCGCAAAATATCCCAACATCAGTTTTAACTTTTATTCGGGCAATGCGGATAATACCAAGGACCAAATTGATAAGGGGCTGATGGATTTCGGTTTGCTTTTAGAGCCCGTTGAAATCGATAAATACGATTTTATCCGTATGCCCGTTCGGGAGCACTGGGTGGCGGTTATGCCGAAGAATTCACCGCTTGCGGGAAAAGATAGTGTAACCCCGCAGGACTTGAAGGGTAAGCCTTTAATTTTGCCAAGCCGTGATAAAGTAAAATCCGAACTTGCCAACTGGTTCGGTGCGTCGTACGATAAGCTTAACGTTTTTTCTTCTAACAATCTTATAAATAATGCGGCAATGCTCGTAGAGCAAGGGCTTGGGTATGCGCTTTCCGTTCAAGGTGCGGTATCGATGTACGGCAGCGATAAGGTTTGCGTTAAAAGACTACATCCCGATTTAATAAGTACGTCGGTTATTGCGTGGAAAAAGCATCAGCCCATGGGCGCGGCCGCGGCAAAATTTTTAAATCATATAGCTATGTCTGTTGAGCATAGTAAAGTATAGAAAATAAGTATTAGACATATCAACAAATATCAAATATAATGTAAGTGTCAATCAAAGGCACTTTCATTTTTTTATCCGGAGGTGGTACTCGTGGAATATACGGAACTTGGGAAATCGGGAATTTTAGTGTCGCGCATTTGTTTGGGGTGTATGGGCTTCGGCAATGCAAAACTCGGACATCACGCTTGGACGCTCGACGAAGAGAATTCAAAAGAAATTATAAAGGCGGCGCTCGATAACGGCATTAACTTTTTTGATACGGCAATGGGTTATGCGGGCGGCACGAGCGAGGAATATCTTGGCAGAGCTATCAAAGATTTGACCGCCAGACAAAATGCAATAATAGCAACCAAATTTTTGCCGAGAACGGAAGATGAAATTTCAAACGGCGTAAGCGGTCGAAAACACGTTTTAAATTGTCTTGATAATAGTTTAAGAAGGCTCGGGACAGACTACGTCGACTTATATATCTGCCATATGTGGGACTACCATACGCCGATAGAAGAAATTATGGAAGGCTTAAATGTCGCAGTTAAACAAGGCAAGGTAAGGGCAATTGGAATATCGAACTGCTACGCATGGCAGCTTGAAAAGGCAAATGCTATTGCGGAGCGTAACGGATGGGCGAAGTTCGCATCGGTGCAGGGGCATTACAATCTTTTATTCCGTGAAGAAGAGCGGGAAATGATACCGTGTTGTGAAGAAAACGGAATAGCGCTCACGCCGTATAGTCCGCTTGCATCGGGCAGACTCGTAAAAACGGCGGATGAAATTACGAAGCGGCTTGAAACGGATACCGTTGCGAAAAGCAAGTACGACGGCACTAAGGCGCAGGACGAAATTATAATAGCGAGGGTTGCCGAGCTTGCCAAAAAGAAAGGTTTGACGAGAACTCAGATTGCACTCGGTTGGTTGCTTACGAAAGTAACTTCGCCGATAGTCGGGGCTACGAAGGTTAAGCATTTGGAAGACGCGGTTGCGGCAGTCGGGGTTAAGCTTACGACTGAAGAAATAGCGTATTTGGAAGAAAGCTACGTTCCGCATAAACTCGTCGGAGTGATGCAGTTTAATCATAAATAATACGAAGTAAGGAGATTACCGTATGAAAAAGAAAAATATATTTTACGTTTTACTCGCCTGCGTAATATGCTTACTTTTTGCGCTTGCGGGGTGCGGCAATAACGGCGATACGTCGGGCGGCGACGGAGAAGAAAACAAAGCCCCCGCGCCTACGGCAAGCCTTGAATATTCAAAGGAAGGCAATGCCTATACGGTAACGGGCGTGGGCGAGGAAACGACTGTCGTTATTCCCGCCGAACACGACGGGTTGCCCGTTACGAAAATACAGGGACACCACGGAACGGGTGCGTTTGCGCAAAAAGCGTTTACTTCCGTTACTATTCCCGATACGGTTACCGAAATCGGGCAAAATACGTTCTACGGGTGCAGAGAGTTGGTTACCGTCAATATCGGAAGCGACAGCAAATTGACCGCTATCGGCAATAATGCGTTTTCGGCTTGCTCGTCGCTGAAAAATATCACTATTCCCAAATGGGTAACGACAATAGGCGATATGGCATTCAATAACTGCGCTTCGCTTGAAGGTTTTACGGTTGCAAGCGGCAACGCCGTTTACCGCAGCGAAAACGGGCACTTGATTGAAAGCGCAACAAATACGCTTATTCGCGGAGTTGCAAACGGCACCGTTCCCGAAAGCGTAACGAGTATAGCGCAGGGTGCGTTCCGCAGGACGAGCGGCATTACCGAGCTTTTTATACCGAAAACGGTTACGGAAATAGGTAATTACTTTATACAGGACAGCACGATTACGAAAATTAACTATGAGGGAACGGAAGCCGAGTGGAACGCCATTGAAAAAAGCTCGTCTATGTGGAATTACGGCAACCGCGAAGTACAGCTTGCATACGGTGCTTCGGTGTCTGTCGAGCAAAAAGTTCTCGTCGCATATTTTTCCTGTACGAATACTACGGAAGGCGTTGCGGAAGCAATTCACGGTCAAGTAAGCAATTCGTATCTTTACCGAATAACGCCTGCCGTTCCGTACACACCCGCCGACTTAAATTATAATTCGGATTGCCGCGCAAACCGTGAGCAGAACGATGACAACGCTCGTCCCGAAATCAGCGGAAGCGTTGAAAACATAGAGCAGTACGACGTTATATTTATCGGCTATCCTATTTGGTGGGGGCAAGCACCTAAAATTATTTATACGTTCTTCGAAAGCTACGACTACGATTTTGACGGAGTAACGATAATTCCTTTCTGCACTTCGGGCAGCAGTCCTATGGGGTCGAGCGCAACTAAATTGCACGATTTAGCACCCAAAGCAAATTGGAAATCGGGATCAAGAATAAGCGGTAATAACGTCAGCTCGCTTATAGCGCAGATGTAATATAAAAATCAAAACAGCAATAAAGGACAGGTATAAAACCTGTCCTTTATTTTGGCGCGGATGGTGAGATTTGAACTCACGCTACGGTTTCCCGTACTACTCCCTTAGCAGGGGAGCCCCTTGAGCCACTTGGGT
>CAMWPZ010000030.1 GCA_947176305.1 uncultured Clostridia bacterium | reverse complement strand
GTGCAAAGCACGCGCCCCCCTTTCTTTTTAATTGCGTTATTTTGAAATTTGAAATATAATAATAAGGTGATACTTAAAGAGCCCGAAAAATTTTTTACTAAAAACTACGTCGTGTGCGTTGGCGCGATTATCTGCTGCATTTTATGGGGCAGCGCTTTTCCGTGCGTTAAAATCGGGTATAAGCTTTTCGATATAGACACCACTCACGTTCCCTCCCTTATTTTATTTGCGGGAACGAGGTTTTCGCTTGCGGGTATTCTCGTAATACTTTTCGGAAGTATTACACAGCGCAGGTTTGTTTACCCGAAGCTTAAAAACTTATGGCGCGTGGGGCTTGTAAGCCTGTTCCAAACGGCGGCGCAGTATACGTTTTTCTATATAGGACTTGCGAACACCGCGGGCGTTAAAGCTTCGGTGTTGAACGGACTCGGCGTGTTCTTCACGATAATTGCCGCGTGCTTTTTGTTCCGCACTGAAAAGTTCAACCTCATTAAGCTTGCGGGGTGTATTTTAGGCTTCGGCGGCGTGATACTCATAAACTTAGGCGGTGATTTTTCGTTTAAGTTCACTTTGCTCGGCGAGGGCTTCGTCATATTCTCGGGGCTGTCGGCGGCGGTTGCCGCGGGGCTTGTGAAGATATTTTCAAAGCACGAGGACACGACCGCGCTGTGCGGATATCAGTTTTTTATCGGCGGAATTATTCTGATTATAATCGGCGCGGCGGCAGGCGGAAAAATTCACCCGAACTCGGTCGGCAGTTATTTTATGCTTTTTTACCTTGCCTTCCTTTCCGCGTGCGCGTTTACGTTGCAGGGCTTCCTTTTAAAGTACAACCCCGTATCGCACGTGGCGGTGTTCAAAAGCACGAACCCCATTTTCGGGGCGGTGTTCTCGGCAATTATCCTCGGCGAGAGCGAACAGCTTTTATCCTACACCACTCTTATTGCGTTGGTTTTGGTGTGCGCGGGGATATTCGTTATTAATAAATTCGGGGAAAAGGGTTTTAAATTTAAAAAATCGGGATAAAATTTGTTAAAAAGCCCTATTTTCGTTTGTAAAAATTTATACGCTGTGATATACTTTTTAAGTAAAACTTATTGAGAGGTTAATTTATGGGCGCAAATTTATTGGCACCTGCCGGTATGTCCGAAAGCATCTATACTTTGTATATGGTGTTATCCATTACCTGCCTTGTTATAATATTTTTAACCGCACTCGTTGCGATAATACTCGTTTTGTTCCAGAAGAGCAATTCCGACGGTATTCAGGGTATCACTGCTTCGAGCGAAACGTTCTTCGGCAAAAACAGAGGTCAGTCCATTGAAAGCAAGCTTAAAAAATGGACTTGGGTATGTATGATTATACTCGGCGTGCTTTCCGTAGTAATGTACGTAGTTAACCTTATGGTTCCGTAAAAAAAGAATTTTCAGGGCGGCTTTTAAAAGCCGCTTATTTTTTTGACTATGACTTTGAAACAGAGAATTTTTAACGAAATAAAAAACGGTAAGCTCGCGTTTAAAAACAAACACGAGATTATTAACTTCACTTCCTTTATCGTCGGCAAAAAGGCGCGGCGCGAAGCAGAGCACGCGCTTGACGAGTTGGAAAGCGAGGAAAAGATTATCCGCGACAGGCGCGGAAGATTTTCCACGCCCGAACAGGCAAACGTTTTTACCGCTACCGTTCAAGGCAACGCGAGAGGGTTTGCTTTTCTTACGCCCGACGATAAAAAGCGGTACGAGGGCGACTTCTTTATCCCTCCCCACTCGCTTGGCGGCGCGTACGACGGCGACAAGGTTTTAGCCGCGCCCGTGAAAGGCACGAAGGACGAGGCTTATATAATCAAAATTTTAGAGCGCGGCAGGCGGCGCGTCGTGGGCGTGATAGAAAACGCTTCCGCCGGCGCGAGGGTTTACACGGACGACGAAAAGCTGCCAGATTTGTTTATTCCGCGCGGGCTTAACCTGAACGCGAAAAGCGGCGACAAGGTGCTTTGCGAAATTACCGCGTATCCGCAGGGCAAAGCGCCTGCGGCTAAGGTCGTGGAAATCTTGGGCGAGGAAGGCGACTTCTTCGTCGAGGAGCTTTCGATTATCCGTGCACACGGGCTGTACGAGGAGTTCCCCGAAAACGTGCAGACGGAAGCGCAAAGAGTTGCCGAGGAAAACATTGTTTTAAGCGGGCGCATGGATTTGCGCGATAAGCTTATTTTCACGATAGACGGTGCGGACACGCGCGATATCGACGACGGCGTTTCCTTGGAGTTCGAGGGCGGCAAATATATTTTGGGCGTGCATATTGCGGACGTGAGCAACTACGTTAAATACCGCTCTGCGCTTGACAAGGAAGCATACGCGCGGGGTACGAGCGTTTACTTCCCCGACAAGGTTTTACCGATGCTGCCGAAGGAGCTTTCAAACGGCGCCTGCTCTTTGAACGAGGGCGGGGACAGGTACGCGCTTTCCTGCATTATGACGTTCGACAAAAGCGGCAAACGGCTTGATTACGAGATTTGCGAAAGCGTTATAAAAAGCCGCCACAAGATGACCTACTCCGTCGTTACGGCTATATGCGAGGGCGATAAAGAAGCTTGCAATAAATATTCCGACATAGTTGAAACCGTGCGGAAGATGCGCGAGCTGTGCCTTATAATGGAAGGCAACCGCACTGCGGACGGAAGCGTGACTTTGGACGTGCGCGAAGCGAAAATTTATATGGACGACGACGGAAATATCTGTATCCCCGACTATTCGCGCACGATATCCGAGCGCATGATTGAGCAGTTTATGGTTGCCGCGAACGAGGCGGTTGCGGAGTTTATGCAGAGCAAAAAGATACCCTGCCTCTACCGCGTGCACGAGTTACCTTCGCCTGAAAAGGTTGAAACGCTTAACACCTTTTTAAGGGATTTGGGCTACAATGCAAAGCTGGATAGCGAAAGCGTTACACCAAAGGATTTTCAGAAAATTTTATCCGCGAACGAGGACAAGCCGTTCTATTCGGTTATAAATAAGGTTATGCTTCGCTGTATGCAAAAGGCGAGGTACGCGGAAGTCAACCTCGAACACTTCGGTTTGGCTTCGAAATGCTACTGCCACTTTACTTCACCTATCCGTCGCTATCCCGATTTGTTCGTACACCGCGCCTTAAAGGACGCGCTGCACGGCGGCGAAAAATCAAGCGTTTACGCGGCGCAGGCTAAGCAGGCTGGCATAGACTGTTCCGAGCGCGAGCGCATAGCCGACGAAGCCGAACGCGAGGTTGACAGCCTGTACTGTATTGCGTATATGGACGACAAAATCGGCAACGAGTACGACGCGGTGATTTCGGGCGTGACTAACTTCGGGGTGTTCTGCGAGCTGGAAAACACAATCGAAGGGCTTATCCCTTTGGAAGCCTTGCCCGAGGACAATTACGAGTATTTCGCGGAGAGATTTTTACTGAAAGGTGCGCGCAACAGTTTCCGCCTCGGCGATAAAATTAAAATTCGCGTAGACGGGTGCGATTTCGGCAAAATGCGCGTAATATTTTCGATTGCCGAATGATAATAAAAGTGTTATAATATAAACAGTGCTTTATACGGCACTGCAAAGACGAAATGAAAATACAGACGATAACTTACAACAAGTACGCGAATTACGAATACTTTATACTTGAAAAGTTCGAGGCGGGAATCGTGCTGGAAGGCGCGGAGGTTAAGTCTTTAAGGGCGGGCAACTGCAATCTTAAAGACAGCTTTTGCTTTATAAGAAACGGTCAGCTTACCTTGAAAAACGCGCATATAGCCGTTTACGACAAATCTGGCGCGTTCTCAACGAAGGATTCGAAGCGCGACAGAAAACTTTTGATGCACCGCGCGGAAATAGATAAAATAGTCGGAAAGATAAATGAAAAAGGTTACACCCTCGTTCCCCTTTCCCTCTACTTTTCGGGAAGCCTTGTAAAGGTTGAAATTGCGCTTTGCAGGGGCAAGCAGAACTACGACAAAAAGCGCACTATTGCAGAGCGGGACCAAAAACGCGCTTTGGATAGGCAGTTAAAAGAATATAAATAATTTTTACGGGAGATACGGTTATGAAAGATTACAAGCTTGATACACTTTGCGTGCAGGCGGGTTATTCGCCCAAGACGGGCGAAGCGAGAATTCCGCCTATCGTGCAGTCCACCACCTACGTTTACGAGAAAACTCAGGACATGGCAGACCTGTTCGATTTGAAGAGCGACGGATATTTTTATACGAGGCTTGCAAACCCCACGGTTGCGGCGTTCGAGGGCAAGGTTGCCGCGCTTGAAGGCGGCGTTTGCGCAATCGGCTGTGCTTCGGGTATGAGCGCGACTTCGCTTGCGGTTTTCACCGTTGCGGGCGCGGGCGACAATATCATATCCTCGGCGGCGGTTTACGGCGGAACGTATAACCTGTTTTCCACTACCCTTCCCAAGCTTGGAATAGAGTGCAGGTTCTTCGACCCCGACGCGCCTGCTTCGGAAATAGAAAAGCTTATCGATAATAAGACCAAAATGATTTTTACCGAAACGGTTGCAAACCCCGCTATCGTAGTTTTGGACTTTGAAAAGATTGCGAAGATTGCGAAAAAGCACGGCGTGCTATTCGCTGTTGACAACACGCTTGCAACGCCCGTTTTGTGCCAGCCCAAGAAATGGGGTGCGAATATTATCGTGCACTCCTCTTCAAAATATCTTGACGGACATGCGGCGGCGCTCGGCGGAATTATCGTTGATGCAGGTAATTTCAACTTTAAGGGAAACGAACGCTACGCCTCGTTTAACGAGCCTGACGAAAGCTATCACGGGCTTGTATATGCAGACCTGCCCGTAGCCTTCGGCACAAAATGCCGCGCGCAGATGATACGCGATTTCGGCGCGATTATGAGCCCGCAGAACGGTTTTATTTCATACATAGGCTGCGATACGCTTGCGCTGAGAATGGAAAGGCATTCCTCCAACGCGCAGAAGGTTGCGGCGTACTTAAACAAACACCCGAAAATCGAGTGGATAAACCACCCTTCGTTAAAGGGCAACAAATATTATAAGCTTGCGCAAAAGTATATGCCGACCGGTCAGGGCGGTATGATGAGTTTCGGGATAAAGGGAAGCGTTGAAAAGTGTGCGGCGTTTATGGAAGCTTTACAGCTTATCACGCAGGAAACACACGTCGCCGACGCGAGAAGCTGCGTTCTGCATCCCGCCTCCACCACGCACAGGCAGCTTTCCGAGGAAGATTTGAAAAAAGCCGGAGTTCCGCACAACCTTATTAGGCTTTCCGTGGGAATTGAGAACCCCGACGATATTATTGAAGATTTAAAGCAGGCTTTGGAAAAAGTATAAGGAATTAAAATGCCGATAGTTATCGATAAAGACATACCCGCGTATAAAATACTGACGGGCGAAAGAATTTTCGTAATGGATAAAGAAAGAGCCGTATCGCAGGAAATACGACCCATCGAGATTGCTATTTTAAATTTAATGCCGACCAAGGAAACGACGGAAACGCAGTTTATGCGCCTACTTTCCAACTCGCCGTTGCAGGTGAACGTTACGCTTATTAAGACATCCTCCTACAACGCGACGCACACCGACCAAACGCATCTCGATAAGTTTTACAAAACGTTCGACGAGGTCAAGGATCTGAAGTTCGACGGTATGATTATTACGGGTGCGCCCGTGGAGAATATGCCGTTTGAGCGCGTTGCGTACTGGAAGGAACTTTCCTACATATTGGACTGGACGAGGACGAACGTTACCTCCACCCTGTTTATCTGTTGGGGGGCGCAGGCGGCTTTGCATTATTTTTACGGAATACGCAAGCACCCGTTAAAGAAAAAGTGCTTCGGCATTTTTGCGCACAACCGCGTGCGCGACGGCGTGCCCGAGCCTCTTATGCGCGGGATTTCCGACGAGTTCCATATGCCGCACTCCCGCCACACGATTATTTACGCAAAGGATATTCTCGACGTTAAAAATCTGAAAATTCTTGCGTACTCGAAAAAGGCGGGAGCTTCGGTAATTAAAAGCACGGACAACAGGCAGGTGTTCGTGACGGGGCATATGGAATATGATAGGTACACCCTTAAAAACGAATACGAGCGAGATTTGGCAAAGGGGCTTGACATTGCGCCGCCCGCCAACTACTTCGCCGACAAGGACATGAAGGAAGTTAAAATGAACTGGAGTTCGACGGCGAATCTTTTTTACATAAACTGGCTGAACTACTACGTTTATCAGGTTACGCCTTACGATATCAATAAAATCGAGCATTAACAAAACAGCCCGCACGATTGCGCGGGCTGTTTTTTATTGAGTTAAAACATTAACGTGTCTCTGAGTTCGCCGAGGTACCAACTCGGTCCGTCCATTACGATTTTATCGAACTTAGGTTTAAGCTTTTCGGTAATTTTCAAGACGTAGCAATACGGAAGAATGTCGAAGTAATAGTTCGGGTTTTCCTCCACCATTAATTCCAGCTCGTCCGCACGCGCGGCAAGCAGAAACTGCTTGAAGCCGCAGATTTCGGAATAAGCTTTTAACTGTTCGTCAGTGCGTATATCGTATTTCGGGGTTATCAAATAAATATCCAAAAAGGCGACGATAATTCCGAGGAGCACGATTATTGCGGCGTTCGTCGGTATCATTGAAATTATCAATGCCGTGGGAATTCCGCTCCAACATGCGAAAAACGGATACAAAAGAAACCGCACCGACATACCTTTCGGTATTCCCAAGCGTGCAAAGCGCATAAATATCAAACCCACAATGGGGAAAATCATTGCAACCATTACGCCGCTGTCGCTTCCCAAGGTCGTGCCGATAATAACGGACTCCACAATCAGAACGAGCATAGGCAAAATCATAAACACGATTGAAAGCGTGCGCGTTTTGGTGGTTGTAGCGGCTTTGACCTTTTTATCGAAGTCAATCATTATATTGTCGTAAAAGTCGGCAAACTTTTCCGACGCGCCGAGCGTGTAGAAAACTTTATTACCTTTAAAAATATGGCAGAAAAGCTTTACTTCCAGCTCATAGGTTTCCCTGTCGAAGCCTTTGCCGTATTCGGGCGGCTCTATATCCTTTATTTTGGTAAGTTTAAGACCGCGCTTGCAGTCCTCCTCAACCGTGATAAAGCCGCGGCTTGCCCAGTAGAGCATTAAGGGGTTAAAGATATTGCGCGCGTTGGCGTTTTTTCCGTAGTAGTGCAAAAGTACGTCCATGGGTGACGCGCCTTTCGGCGGAAAGTAATTCACGGGCTTTACGCCCCTGCGCTTTTTTATCGCGCCCCAAACGAGCGGAACTAACGAGGCAACTAAAACCAAACCTAAATACGCGCAGCACGATATAAAATTTTCGGTTATCATAACAGCCTGCCCCCTTTACCGTCCGCGCTTTTATACCAATCGGGCAGGGTTTGCCTGTTGAATTTGCGCTTTACGAAGGGTTTAATTCCGAACGCGTATATGTAGGGCAGTGCCGCGTAGTAGTCGGTTTTAGTCAGCTTTTCCTTACTTGAAAAGAGCAGAAATTTTTTGTAATTTATAAGGTCGGAATAGTCGTCAAGGTTGTTCTTTTCTCGGTAGTCGACAAACCTTACTAAAACGAAAGTGCCAAGGAACAATATTGCAATTGCTGCAAACGCCATACCCAAAAAGTCGTTAACGCTTAAACGCACGTACTCGGCAATCATAATACCTATGGAAGATGCAACCCAGCCCATACTCCATATAAGGCGGAACCAGAAAGGTATTTCGAGCATAAACCTGAACACGAACATACCGAGAAGCATAATCAGCGGAAAGGCTATTCCCGAAAAATCTTTAAAGGTTGCAAACAGATATATTCCCGAAAGGAAAAAGGGAATTACGGAAAGCGCAAAGGTTATAACTTTGAGAGTGTAGTGCTTCTGCGAATACACTCCCTCGTCCTCTCTTACGGCGAAACTTCCGTTAATTTCCTTTACGTCGTCGCGCGAAAACAGCGGCTTGTTGAGCTTGACTATCTGAACGTGCGTATACGAAAACAGCTTGTCAAACAGCTTCCACTCCCTTACGTAAGTGCCGCGGTCGAAGAATACCGCATCCTCGCTTCTGTGCTTGGGCATATGCTTGAGCTTAAATAGCTTTACGCGGTTTCTATCGAGCTGTTCAACGCTTATATAGCCCATCTGCGCCCAGTGCACGATTAACGCGCGCGTGAGCCTTCTGGGATAGGTTTTGCCGATAAAAATGCGTTGAATATCGAGCGGCGAAAAACCTGCCGAAAGGCAGGTTATTTTTTCGCGTTTTACGTTTCTTCTCGCGCGTCTGCCATAAATTAAAGCAAGTAGCAGAATTGCGAGTATACAGGCGTAAACTCCGCCCGCAAAGAAGTAGTATAACATTTTTTATACCTTATGCGCTTAATTGAAATACGCAAAGTAGCTTGACGAATTAAATTCTATAATAACGTCCAAATCGATAGTTTCGCCGTTCAACGGGAGAACGCGGCTTACGGTTACCCTTACCGTGTCGCCCCGTCTTACGGAAAACAGCGCGTCGTTCATTTTATGGCGGCGGTCGATTTTAACGTCTTCCTTAACGGTGCCGCCCGCCGAAATTATTTTTATATTTTTGATTATATCGCCCGCTTTAAGGTTTAAAGAGCCGGGCATACCTTCAACCGAAGCTATTTCAACCTTTTCGTAAATATCGGCAAGTCCCGTCGTTTCGTTGTAAACTGCGAAGCTGTCCGAAATGGTTGCGGTGATATTCAGCCTTGCTTTATGCACGCCGCCGCCCGCAGTAATTTTATAGCCGTTGGAAACGTACTCGTCGTACATAAGCTTTAAAAGGCGCTTAACGCAACCCGCGGGGATAGCGTAGCCCATATTGTCGACGTTGGAATCATCGTCCTTAGCGTTGACTATTGCGACGAGTTCGCCGTAAGCGTTGAAAAGTCCGCCGCCCGAATTGCCGTGGTTTATCGCCGCCGACGTCCTTAAAACGCGGTACGACTGCGTACTGCCTGCAACCTTGATATCTACGTTTTCGCTGTCGCGGCTGATTATGCCTTCGGCGGCGGAAACGCCCTCGCCGCAAGCGTTGCCGATTGCATAGACGAATTCGCCGACGTGAACGTCGTCTTCCTCCGTGAAGCTCGCGGTTATTATTTCGCTGTGCTTTATAACGTCGCTGCCCGTGACCTTTAAAAGCGCGATGTCGTAGGTTACCGACGCGCCGATAATTTCGACGGGGATTGCGTACTTGGTATCAACGTCGTAGTTATAGGTGTCGACGTCGAAGTTTATGCCGTTGGTATCCTGACCGTACAAAAACAGTGTGACTTCCTCGGCAAATGTATACTTCTTTTCGTCGTAAACGACGTGGCAGTTGGTGACGACGTAAGCGTCGCCCGCGTCCTTGTCAACCCAAAGGAAAATACCCGAACCGAACGCAACGGTTGAAGCCTTGGTGACAATGGAACAGCCCGTCAAGAGCGACCGGTTGATAGTTGCGCGTTTGCCGAAAAGGTCGTTCAACTCGTCGTTGGTGTAATTGAGATATTTTTGCAAAAACTCGTCGAGGGTTAAATTTTCGTTGCCCTCCACCGTTTTAGCGGCTTCGTAAATTTCGTAAATGGAAACGTCCTTTCCGTCCAAGCCGTCGCGCCCGTCAGTTCCGTCGCGTCCGTTCGTGCCCTCAATCCCAAAGAAGTCGCAGCCGCAGAACAGGGTTACCGCCATAAGGCAGGCGCAAAGTAATGCAGTAATTATTTTTTTCATTATATATCCTTTAATAAAGCAAAATTTCCGCCGCGGAATATCCGCGGACGGATTTTAAAGTCGTACGCCGTTCTTTTTTAAAAGTGCGCGCGCGGTGTCCACGCTGTCCGCTCCCGTCATATTCTTTACGGGCGCAAACTCGTTGTCGCGCTCGACCTCGTAAGCTAAACAGCTGCCCATAAGCTTGACCATATCCACGACGAGCGTTTCGAACTTGTAACCGTTCGGCTCGGTCGGGGTGACCTTTTCTCCGTTTTCGATATGCGGAATAGCCTTTTTGGCAAGGTGGTAAGGAAGCTTGCCGAACAGCGTATTATTCAGCGCGTTGACGTTGAAAAGGTAGTTTAAAGTAACGCCGTAACGGAAAGTAAGCTCGCCGTTCTTTTCGCGCTTTTTTGCAAGCTCAGGCGGCATTTCGTAATATTCCACGATTGTTGGTTTGCCATTTTCCTCGCAGAGAACGCCCACCCTTTCCTCGGGGCAGGTTTTGGAAACGACCTTAGCCGAGCAGTTGCACCTTGAAAGCACGGTCGCGCCGATGAACGCAGGGTCGCAGATGCGCTGTAACACGTTGTCAACGCCGTAAACGTTGAGCCACTCTATCCCCTCGCGCTCGATTATTCTGTTAAGTCCGCCGTTTATTAGCGAGGAATACCAGCCGCCGTTGCCGTTGGGCGAAAGGGAAACGCGGTACTTTTCGTCGAGGAAAATTTTGCCATCGAAATCGCAGGCAGGCTCGGTGTCCTGTATATAGAAATGCACCCTGTCCGAAGGGTAGCCGAAATAGTCGTTATCCTTGAAAAACTTTACGGTGTCGTCGTTGTTTTTAAAGCTTGTCATAATGAACAGCGGAAAGTATCTGCCCGTCTTGTCGGTGACTTCCTTTATGTTGTTCATCTGCTGTTCGAAGATTGATAAAAAGCGCGTTTCGCCTATATTGAACATTCCCTTGGGCTTATCGAAGCCGAGGCGCGAACCTTGTCCGCCTGCAAGCAAAACAGCGCCGACCTTCTTTTCTTCGAGCATCTTATAGCCGACGGCTTCGTACTGCATACGGCGGCGGGAAATGTCCTGCAAGGACGCCGCGGGTACGGGGCGGAGTTTGGTTTTCTTTTTCGAGTCCTGTTTGTCTATATTTTTAATAACCGAAAAGTTTAAATTTTCTATATCGTTCAATAAAAGCTCGCGCTCGCTTTCAGTCAGTTCGTCGTAGTAGTCCAAAAGCTGGCTCTGTCCGCGCTGGCTGAGGTAAGTTTTAGCTCTTTCGTATTTCACAAGCTGCTCCTTGCCTGAATTTTTATACAAATTCGTTTATAATTATCTTTTTAATTATATTACTTAAGTGAAAATAAGTCAATAATTTTGTTAAATTTGGCTAAACCTATTGAATATTTAAAATATTTGTTATATAATATTATGCGTAAAGATTAAAATACTATGAATACCGTCCGCTTACATAAGCGGTTAATATACGGAGGCAACAAAATGTTTTGTACCGAATGCGGTGAACAACTGACGCTGATGTTCAAATCCGACGAGGGATTGGTGCCCTACTGCAAAAACTGCGGCGAGTACCGCTTCCCCCGTTTTGCAACAGCCGTCGGTATGGTCGTAACGAACAGAGCAAAGGATAAAATTCTGCTTGCAAAGCATGCGGGGCAGGACGATTACATTCTGTTTGCAGGGTACGTGAAAAAGGGTGAAACCGCGGAAAAGGCGGTTACGCGCGAATTCAAGGAAGAAACAAAGCTTGATACCGTTAAATTCAAATACCTTTGCTCGCGCTATCACGATACGAAGGATATTTTAATGCTCGGCTATATTATAATCGCCGAGGACGGCGAGCCGGTACCCGACGAGAACGAGCTTGAATCCGTCAAGTGGTTCAGCTTGGAAGAATCTTTGGGTGCGGTTAAAAAGAATTCTATCGCGGAAGCGTTTTTGAAGAACGCGCTCGCAGAGATAAAAAAATTATAATTTAAGGAGAAAAACTTATGAACTTACTTTTAAGTGGCGGCGCTATCGCTGGTATAGTCGTCGGTGCGGTTGCAGTGGTCGTATTGCTTTTCGTTATCTGGTGGTTCTCCACCCGTAACAAAATCGTACGCGCCAGAAATCAGATGGAAAACGCTTTCCACGATATAGACATCTATCTTAAAAAGCGTTTCGACCTTATCCCCAACCTCGTTGAAACGGTTAAGGGCTACGCAAAGCACGAGAGCGAAACCTTCCAGAAGGTTACCGAAGCGCGTTCCAAAGTACAAAGCGCCGTTACCCCCGCAGAGAAAATCGAGGCGAACGCAGAGCTTACCCAGAGCCTGAGAAGCTTCAACGCGGTATTCGAGAAATATCCCGAGCTTAAGGCAAACACCAACTTTATGGATTTGCAGCATCAGTTAAAGGGCATCGAAACCGAGCTTTCCCAGTCAAGAAAGTATTTCAACGCGACCGTAAGGCAGTTCAACACCTATATTCAGACTTTCCCTGCCTGCATAGTTGCAAAGAGCATGCACTGCGAGCAGCAGCCTTACTTCGAGTTGGACGACCCCGAAGAGAGAAAGAACGTAAAAGTTTCATTCTAAGTGAATTTATAAGGCGGAGGGCGCAAACCGCTCTCCGCCTTTTAGCTTATACGGAGATACTATGAAAAAAGTAAAATTTTTGCCCTTTGCCGTAGCCGCGGCACTTCTTGCACTCCTCTGCGTGTGCGTGTTCGGGCTGACAGCCTGCAACGCGTCCGAAGGCGGCGGCGCGGTTGACGTGGCGCATATGTTCGAGCTTGAGGACTACGAGATAACCTACGAAATTTCCAAGGACTGCAAAATTGCGGTTACGGAAGATCTGACGGTAAACTACCTCGGCCGTGAAAGCACGGGCTTTATAAGGGATATTCCCACCGACGGCGGAACGCAGGTGCGCAACGTCAAGGTTGTAAAGCTTGCAGGCAACAGCCCGAGCTTTTATTACGACGTCGATTACGAATACCGCAATTTCGTTTCCGTGGATATAGGCGATTATACTTACAAATACGGCAAGACGGAAAAATACCGCCTTACCTACACCTACATTATCACCAATTCCGAGCCGAACGGCGGACAGCTGAATTTAAACCCCGTAGGTCACGGCTGGGGCACGAAAATTCATCACGCGAGCGTTAAGATGATTTTGCCCGACGGATTGGAGAAAGCGACCTGCTATTACGGAAGGCGCGGAAGCACTTCCACCCTGCCCGTAACTAAAACTACGGAAAACGGGCGCACGGTGGTTTATGCGGAAACGAGCGAAGTCCTGCCCATGTACGCGGGCGTAACCTTTAACCTCGATTTCAAAAAAGGCGATATCAAAGCGTTCTTCGATTTTACGCCGTATATCTTCGTTATCGTCGCGGTCGTTCTGCTTGCCGTGGCGGTTGCGTTGAAGTTTTTAATGTTCAACAAATCTTCGGTTGTGCCCGTGGTAAACTACGAGGCGCCGCATAAGATGGACCCGCTGAAAATGGGTAAGCTTATCGATAACAAGATAGACAACGAGGATATAACCTCGATGATATTCTACTGGGCTAGCAAGGGTTATCTGAAAATTAACTTGGAAAAAGCCAACGACCCCACCATAATAAGAATTGCGCAAAAGCTGCCCGACGGAACGCCGACCTATGAACAGGTTTTGTATTACGGGCTTTTCAAGAAAGGCGATACGGTGAAGCCGAGCGAGCTTCAGTACAGGTACTATAAATCCATAGACCAAGCCAAGGCAATGGTTAAAGCCGAAACCGCTGGCTTGTACAGCTTGACGGGAACAATCATTTCCGTCGCGTTTGCGGTAATTTCGGGGCTTTTATTGGGGCTTGCGCCGCTTATCTTAGGATTTTTCAGAATTTCACACGCGCTTATATACTTCTTCGCGTTGTTTATGATAGTTCCCGCAATCGCGGTAAACCTTGTCGGACAGATGCTTATTTACACGCGCTACAAGTTTAAAAAGAGCATTTATATACTTTGCTGGGTAGGCGTGGCGATAATGTGCGCCGTGTTTGCTTTGGTGTATATTTTAACTCCTGCGGGAATTATGGACACCGCGCCCAAGGTGATTTTAGGGCTTGCGAGTATGGCGACAGCGGCGGCTTCATCACTCCTTTTGACGAGGACGGAAAAGTACACCGCACAGCTTGGTGATATACTCGGCTTTAAGGAATTTATCAAGCTTGCGCAAAAGAACGAGCTTGAAACCATGCTTGAAGAAAACCCGCAGTTCTATTACGAAATACTGCCCTACGCGCAGGTTCTGGGCGTTTCGGATATCTGGGAAGAAAAATTCAAGGACATTACGGTTCAGCCGCCCAACTGGACGACGAACAACTTTGCGCGCGACGCGTTCGCTCTGTACACTATGAACAGGCTGATAAACAACTCTATGCGCGGTATGTCGCGGAATATGGTTTCGCGCCCGTCCTCTTCCGGCTCGAACTCGGGCGGCGGCAGAGGCTTCGGCGGTCACGGAGGAGGTTTCTCCGGCGGCGGCTTCGGCGGTGGCGGCGGCCGCGGCAGGTAAAAACTATTGTGAATATTTAAAAAGCCGAGGCGCTTTCTTTAAGCGCCTCGGCTTATATTTTACTTTGTTATTCGCTTTCCACTACTACTTTGATTTTTGAAGTTATGCCTTCCATAAACTTCAAATCTATATCGTACGTGCCGACGGTTTTTAAAGGCTGGGTTAAAACTACCTTCTTTTTATCGACTGCGTAGCCTGCGGCTTCTAAGCTGTCCGCGATATTCTGCGCGGTGACCGAGCCGAACACCTTGCCGCCCTGACCTGCCTTAATTTTGACGGTAAAGACCTTGCCGCGGATTTCCTGTGCAAGCGCCTGCGTTGCCTTTACTTCTTCCGCGCGGTGGAAATCGGCGGAAGCCTTTTTCTGGTTAATATCGTTTAATTTGCTTGCCGTTGCAATTTCGGCAAGACCTTTTTTTATTAAAAAGTTCCTTGCGTAGCCTTCGTTTACGTCGACTACCTCGCCTTTTTTACCCTGTCCCTTTACGTCCTGTAACAAAATTATTTTCATAGGTTTCTCCTTTTTTTAATTTTACGGCAATTTGCTTTAATTGTCAATACCCCGAATATTTAAGCGGTTTAGGCACAAAATAATTGCGGAGGGTATTATGGATAACGTCAATTTTGATATAGCTTGTAACGTAAACAAGTGCGTTCATAACCACAACGGCTGCAACTGCTCGCTCAACAGCATTAAAGTCGGCTGCACTTGCGGCGAAGGCGCTTGCACTTGCTGCGAAAGCTATTCTGAAAAAATTTAAGCTAATACCTTAAATCCGTTTTATAGCGGAGCGCAGAGCGCAGGGCTTATTCCTTGCGCTCTGCGTTTTTTTAAGAGAGCCATTTTTTGGTGGGAAGATTGTTGAGCGCGCCCATTGCCTGCAAGAGGTTGTTATCGTAGAAGTACGTCGCAAGCTTACTCTTATCGAAGTACGCATTGAACACGTTCATAATCTGCAAATCGTGCATTGAGTTCGCAACCGCACCCACTACCAAAAGCAGGGCGAGAATGAATACGGTGAAAAGTATCGCGCCGAAAACACCGTCGACTATGCAGAACACGGTGCTGCCGCGTGCGCTGTCGATAAGGCGCGGAACGAATACCGCGAACAATATTACCGCAACGAGCATTAGTAGGAACATAATTACGGCGACTATCGCTTTTGATATAGTCAGCGTGGTCATACCGATTTTCTCGAGTATGGAAGCTACGCTTGAAAGCTTGGAGCCGAGGTTATTGTCGAGCTTGACTGCAACGGCAATAAACTCGTCTACCTTGAACGCGAAGTACCACGCGAGCACGGCTATACCCACCACCATACCTATTACGAGTACGGTCCACAGCGCGGACGATATGCCGTTGTTGTAGCCGTTATTGACGCATAAAAGTATGATAAGCACCACGAGGCAGTCGAGAATTACGCCTTTAAAGAACTTCCAGCCGCCGCTCGAATATATTTTACCGAACATACCGTAAAGCATATGTCCCTCGTTTGCAAGGCGCGTGAAGTCGATTACGCACAAAAGTATTGCCGCGACTAAGCCGACGATTACTGCACCCTTGAAGCCAAGCACAACGCCGCCGAATACTCTGTCGAGTATTCCCCATACGCCCGCCTTGCGCTTATTTTTCAGCTTTGTAAGGCGCTTGTATTCCTTTTTGTCCTTGACGGTAACCGCGCCTAAAATCTGCATATTCGCTTGCTCGATTTCTATGTAATGCTCATAGTAATAAAGCTGTTTTTTCTTTTCGATTTGCTTGGTAAAGACCTTTCTCAAAACTATGAAAGCCGACATAAACAGCACGATTAACAAAAGCGTTATGCCGAGCGCTAAAAAGCCTGCAAGCGTTGCGTTGCCTGACGCGAGCTTTTTAGTTATAAGCCCTGCAACCGGCACGCCGATTAGAAGCGTGAGGATATATTCGAAGCCCCAGCTTTGCACTTTGGTAAAGCCTTTGAAAGCCCCGACTAATCCGCCGATTGCCGCAAACAGAATTATGCAGCATATAATTATTATGCCGAAAATACCCATAATAACCTCTTAATTATTTGTTGAAATTGTCCTTCAACGAAACGATTTCCGAAAGCACGGTTTTTCCGTCTTCGGTTATTTTTTTATAATAGCCCGTACGCATAAGCTGGAAAGCTTTATCGTCCTCGCACTCGGTAAGATATGCTTCCGCTTTGCCGAAAATTATTTTTTCGCTGTCTTTATTCAAGCGTTCGGCATAGTCCTGCTCGGGATATTCTTCGTCTTTTAATAACGGCTCGTAC
>CAMWPZ010000029.1 GCA_947176305.1 uncultured Clostridia bacterium | reverse complement strand
CTCGATAATATCGTCCAAAGGCATAATGACCGCCGCGCAGACAACGGGGCCTGCAAAAGGTCCTCTGCCTACCTCGTCAACACCGCAGATATATTTACAGCCGTCTTTTAAAAGCTTTTTTTCGTAAGCGAGCTTGTCCATTTTAAAATTTAAGCCCCCTTGTATCGTCCACCGTATCCAGGGTTATTGCGCCAAGCCGGCCTTTTCTGAAATCGTCCAGAACGGCGCGTTCGGCGCGCTCGTAATCGTACTCGCCGCCGCGAAGAATAAGCCCCCTGCGCTTTGCAACGGCTTCCAACATTTCAAGCGGAGTTCCGCTCGTAATGCCGTAGCGTTCTTCCAAGCGTGCGGGGTATTTTTCGTACAGCTCCTCCAAAAGGGCGAGGGATATATCGTCCAAATCGAGGATATCGTCGTTAATACTTCCGACGTACGCAAGGTGCAAAGCGAGCTTCTGATTTTCGAACGCGGGCGGCATAGTGCCGGGGGTATCCAAAAGCTCGAAGTTTTCAAGGCGTATCCATTGCTTGCCGCGCGTTACTCCCGCCTTGTCGCCCGTGACTGTGCGCTTCGAGCCTGCGAGTAAATTTATTACGGTAGACTTGCCGGTATTGGGCACGCCGACGACCATAAAGCGGAAAACCTTGGTATAGCCCTTTTGCAAATTCCTTTCGCGCTTTTCTTCGACGAGCTTGTCCAAAGCCCTTAAAATAGTCTTGCGCGAGGAAGCGTTCGCCGCGTTGATTTTAACCGCGTTGCCCCGCTCGCCGCCGATAATATTTAAAAGCGAGTCGGCCCTGTTGTCTGCCAAATCGCTTTTGTTCAAGATATACAAAACGGGCTTCGAGCCCGAAATTTTCAGAAGTTTTTCGTTGAAGGAAGCCGCAGGGCAACGCGCGTCAAGCACGTAAATAAGCCCGTCGCACGCGGGCACGTTTTCCTGCATCATACGCATTGCCTTGGTCATATGACCGGGGAACCACTGTATGCGCTTCACCTTTTATCTCCTTTTAAGTCGGGGCGGCGCTCGGCGGTAAGCTTTGCGCTTTGCTCCCTTCTCCATTTGTCAATCTGTGCGTGGTTGCCCGAAAGCAACACCTCGGGCACGGCTAAACCCTCGTATATCGCGGGGCGGGTGTACTGTGGATATTCGAGTCCGTTTTCGCCGAAGGTTTCTTCCGCGAGCGAGCCGTCGGAAATTACTCCGTCAACGTAGCGGGCAATACAGTCGCATATAACCATTGCGGGAAGCTCGCCGCCTGTCAAAACGTAATCGCCTATGGATATTTCCTCGTCGATATACAAATCGATTGCGCGCTGGTCAACACCCTCGTAATGACCGCACAATATCACGAGGTGTTCGCATCTTAAAAGCGCAAAGGCTTTTTCCTGCTTAAAGGTTTCACCCTTGGGCGAAACGTATATGCGGTGCGCCTTGTGTTCGGGGTCTACGGCTTTGATTGCCGCGCCTATGGGTTGGGGCATCATAACCATTCCCGCGCCGCCGCCGAAGGGATAGTCGTCGCACTTTAAGTGCTTGTTATCCGCATAGTCGCGGATATTCACGACCTCTATATCGAGTTTGCCGGCGTTCACCGCCCTGCCTATTATGCTTTCGAAAAGGGGCGCGAACATATCGGGGAACAGCGTCAATACGGTTATTTTCAAAGCGATACTTCCTTAAACCTTTTACCGTCTACGACAATCTTACGCGCGTCTATATCCACGTCGGAAATTACTCCGTCCGCGGCGGCGAAAACAATTTGTTTTGCACCGTCGGATATGGTATATACGTCGGTCTTTGCGGGGGTAACGTCAATAACCTCGCCCAGCTTTTCGCCGCGATTGTTATATACCTCGCAGCCGATTAAGTCGGCGATATAGTACCTGCCGTCGGGGAGTGCGGGCGCGTTCTCGCGCGAAACCAGAACTTCAAGTCCGCGCAACTCTTCCGCGGCGTTTCTGTCGGCAACGCCGCGCAAGGTAAGGTAAGCAAATTCGCCCTGGGCGCGTACGGAAAGGACGGCGTATTCCGCGCCGCCTATTTCCATAACTTTTATGTCCTTTAAGTCCTCCGCAGTGTCCGTCAAGGCCTTGACCTTGATTTCGCCGCGGATACCCTGGGGTTTTAAAACGGTTGCAACCGTAAGCTTATTTTCATGCATTAAAGGTTAATTCTTTTCCTTGATTTCAACGAGGACTTTCTTGCCGCCGCGGGGTGCGCTTGCCTTAACAAGCGTTCTCAACGACTTTGCAATTTTGCCCTGCTTGCCGATAACCTTGCCCATATCGCTTTCGGCAAGGTATACGGTGTATTCTATTTCGTTTTCTCTCTCGTCAACGGCGTATTCCACTTCGCTCTTTTTTTCGGCGAACTGTTCAACGACGTATTTGATGAGCTCCTGAATTTTATCCATTTAAAACTCCTTACGACTTCTTCTTTTTCTTGTCGTTGGTCTTGGGCGCGGAAAGCTTTTTGCTCTGCTCTAAAACGCCTGCTTTTACGAGATAGCTTTTAACCGTTTCGGTAGGCTGAACGCCCTTTGCAAGCCAAGCCTTTGCCTTTTCAACGTCGATGTTGATTTCCGCGGGGTTTTTGAGGGGGTCAACGTAACCGATTTTATCGATATACTCGCCCGACTGCGCCTTGCGCGAATCGATTACAACAACGCGGTAGAAGGGGGATTTCTTGTCGCCCATTCTCGTAAGTCTCATTTTAACTGCCATTTTCTTTTCTCCTTTTGTGCCTTTAAGGCTATATAAATTTTTTATTTTTTTATTTAAAACGGTAATCTCTTCTTACCGTTCTTTAACTGTTTCATTAGCTGTTTGGTCTGTTCAAACTGCTTTAAAAGCTGGTTTATCTCCTGCACGCTCGTGCCGCTTCCGGCGGCAATTCTTTTCTTTCTGGACGAGTTTATGATTGCAGGCTCAACCCGTTCGCGCTTGGTCATCGAAAGTATAATCGCCTTCGTTCTTTCTATTCTGCTTTCGTCGATATCCTCGGCCTTGACCTTGCCGCCCATGTTCGGCATCATTGCAAGCAGTGCCTGCGCGCCGCCCATCTTCTTCATACTCTCGAACTGCGTCAGATAGTCTTCCAAAGTGAAGGTGTTTTCAAGCATCTTCTTCTGCATCACCTTCGCCTGCTCCTCGGTCACGGCTTCCTGCGCCTTTTCGATAAGCGTCAACACGTCGCCCATGCCGAGTATTCTCGACGCCATTCTGTCGGGATAGAACGGCTCTAAATCGGTCAGCTTTTCGCCCACGCCTATGAACTTAACGGGCTTGCCCGTTACCGCCTTAATGGAAAGACAGGCGCCGCCGCGCGTATCGCCGTCGAGCTTGGTTAAAATTATTCCCGTGATTTCAAGCCTTTCGTTAAACGTCTTTGCAACGTTCACGGCAACCTGTCCCATCATTGAATCCACGGTCAGAAGAATTTCCGAAACCTCTACTGCCTTGCAGATATTTTCAAGCTCCTGCATTAACGCTTCGTCGATTTCAAGTCTGCCGGCGGTATCGATAACCACCGTGTCGAAGCCCATAGACTTGGCGTAGTCTACTGCCTGCTTAGCCGTCTTTACGGGGTCCTGCGTGCCCTTATCGAACACTTCCGCGCCCGCGTTGTTGCCTACTACTTTAAGCTGGTTTATCGCCGCAGGACGGTATATATCGCCCGCAACGAGCAGGGGCTTTTTACCGCTCTTTTTCAGGTTCACGGCAAGCTTGCCGCACATAGTCGTCTTGCCCGCGCCCTGAAGTCCGCACATCATTATAATCGTGGGCGGCTTGGGTGCGACTGCAAGCTTCTGGTTTGCCGAGCCCATTAAAGCGATAAGCTCGTCATTGACTATTTTTATAACCTGCTGTGCAGGGTTAAGACTCTTTAAAATTTCCTGACCGACCGCCTTTTCGGAAACTTCCTGACAGAACTGTTTTGCAACCTTTACGTTGACGTCGGCTTCCAACAACGCTACGCGCACCTCGCGCATAGCAGTCTTTATTTCAAGCTCGGTAAGCCTGCCCCTTTTGGTCAGCTTTGAAAATATGTGGTTTAATCTCTCCGAAAGAGAAGCGAAAGCTCCCATTATGCCACCTTTAATTTTAAAATCTATTTTATAAGTATTTGTTCAAGCTTGGATATTTCTTCGGTAAATTCGGGGTGCGCGGACTTAAACTCGTCAGCCCAAAACGCCGCGTACGCTATTTTCGGCAAAGCCTCGTCAAGCTTTTTCATAAAGTGCAGCTTCTGCTCGTATTCTTCAAGCTGTTTTTTACAGCCCTTTAAACAGTCCGAAACGGCTTGCCGCGAAATTCCCTTTTCAACGGCAATTTCGGATACGGTCAGATCTTTATTGAAATATAAATCGGCTATTTCCTGCTGCACCGCAGTTAAAAGTTCGCCGTAAACGTCCCACAAAGCTATGAAAGAGAATTTATCCATATCTGCAAGTATTATATTCGCCGTTTATCACTTTGTCAAGTAATTTTACTTGTCAAAGTTCAAAATAGGGCAAGGTTTTTACATTATTATTTATTTTTTAACATATTATTAGACAGAAAGGGCAAAAGGTATTTTAGTTTGACAGTATTTTTTTAAAGTGCTAAACTCTTAGAGTAGTCTTTGGCGAAAGACTTTTTTTAATGAGAAAGGTGAGGACATGAGCAGAGAAATTAACGGCGTGACCTACGACACGAGTACGGCAACCGTAGATAAAAAATTCACGTACGGCTACCCCGGCGACCCTACCGGCTACGAGGAAACCTTATACATAACTGGCGACGGAAGATATTTTATTTACACCTTCGGCGGATCGGCTTCAAAGTACCCCGTGGAAAATATTACGCCCATTGCACGCGAGGACGTGAAGAACTGGATGCTTTTACACTGATTTAATATAAGATTATAGCGCCCGACGGTTTAAAACCGTCGGGCGCTTTTATTACGTTTTTAATTATTCGGTCACAGTGTTCTCTGCAGGCGTAGCTTCCGCGCCTTCAACGATCTCCGCGGTTTCAACGGTTTCCGCAGCTTCGGCAGGCGCACCGGCCTCCAAAGCACCGCCTCTGCCCGGGGCGGGAAGGTTGCCCTTATCCTTGCCGTACAGCACCTTTAAAAGTATGGGCGTGAGTATGGACGATACCAAAATCAGAAGCACCGTCATTAGCATGAACTCCTGCGGCAAGCCCGCGCCGACCGCCGTGGAAGTAACTATCAGCGCAACCTCGCCGCGCGCCATCATTCCGACGCCGCCGATTGCGCTTTCGCGCCAGTTATACTTGAATGCCTTGGCAACCGCGCCGCAGCCTACTACTTTGCCGATAAGTCCCATAAGCACGGCAAGCACTGCAAACAGCAGTATCATGGGCTTCAGCCCCGCAAAGGTTATGCTTGAAATTCCTATATTCGCAAAGAACACGGGTGCGAAAATCGTATATGTGTTTACCTCTATCTTCTTATCGGTGTACTCGCTTGCGCGGTGCGCGGTTGAAAGCACTACGCCCGCAAGGAACGCGCCCGTAATATCCGCAACGCCGAAAACTTCTTCCGCAACCCAGCTATATAAAAAGCAGAGTGCAAGTGAGAATACGGGGATACGGTGGGTAATGGGCCACTTTCTGTCCAGCCATTTGAAAAGCTTTGAAAAGCCCCAGCCTGCAAGGATAGCAACGACGAAAAACGCGACTATCATAATAATCGTGCCCCACCACTGCGCCTTAAACCACTCGAAGCCTGTTAAATCGCCGCCGGCGTTTCCTGCCCTCGCCATACTCGTAACTACGGACAGCAGAACTATGCCGATAACGTCGTCGATAATCGCCGCGGAAACGATCGTCGTGCCGAGCTTGGTGTTGATTTTGCCAAGCTCCTTCAAAACCGAAACGGTAATCGCAACGCTCGTCGCGGTGAGAATTGTTCCTATAAATATACAGCGGTAGATATTCGACGTGCCCAGTCCGATATTGCCGAACGGCAGAGAAACGAGGAAGCCGAGCAACAAAGGAACAAACACGCCCGCGCAAGCTATAAGCACGGCGGCAGGTCCAGTTGATTTAAGTTCTTTAAGGTTGGTTTCCAAGCCCGTCGAGAACATTAAAAGCAAAACGCCTATCTTTGCGAAAATGGCAAGCGCGTTTCCCTCGGGCAATACGAGGAAGGCGTGATAAGCCTTACCCTCCACCCCGATAAGCGCGAAGCCGTGACTTCCCAGCGTATCGCCGAAAATCGCAGGGCCTATCAGTATGCCGGCGATTATATAGCCGAGCACCTGAGGAAGCCCCAGCCGCCTGAACACAAGTCCCAAAAGCTTGGTTGAAAAGAGTATTATCGCCAGCACCATACAGAAGCCGAGCGCGGAATTTCCTTCAAACATTTTATCACCTTGTTAAATTTAATCTAATGTATTATAGTCTTAAATTAAAAAAAAGTTAAGCCGTTTTTTTAAATTTTGCGACTTTTTTCAAATTTGGTTGACTTAAACACTTTTAGAAAAAAACAAAAAATTTTTTGAAAAGGTATTGACAACCCGAATTTCCGTGCTATAATAAAGGTACAAAAAGAAAATAACTTACAAAAAGTGTTCGGTACCAACACAAATACGAGGTAAGCTATATGAAGGATAAGTAGCCGCGAAAGCGGGACAAGGTTAAATTTTTAGGGGCGAAAGATAAACCGCTTCTGTATGATAAGGGAAAAAATTTAAAAATTAAATTGTTCGGGAGGTAAAGAGTATGCTTTACTTATCAAGAACGATTAAAGGAAAAGGAAGGTAAACTCCGATGTACAAGTTTACTTCTAAGACCTGATTTTAAAAACGGTTTGATATTAAGCAAGCGTGCGTTCTAGGCAGGCACGGTTGCGGGGGTTATAGCCCGACGGCTTTAAAAGGCACCGTTATGAAGGCGGTCTTAAAAACCAAAATTAAATAAAATTCAACCCTGCGACGACGAACCGCCGCAGGGTTTATTTTTTAAGGGCGCGTGCTTTAAAAGCACGCGCCCCACTGCTCTTTAAACTATTCCGTCAAGCTCGTCAAGGGTTAAGTCGAAGCTGGGTATGAACTTTTCGAAGAAGTACTCTACCTCGGGCATATTGCGCGAGTGCAAATCTTTTTCGATGCTCTTTTTGGCTTTCTTGAATTCGTTATTGCCGCAGCGCAGCTCTTCAAGGCACTTGACGTACGCAGCAAGCCTGTCCGCCGCCTTCATAAGCTTGTACTCAAGGCTTTCGGTGTCGGGCTTTATATTCACCTCGAACGCGCCGCGGATTTCCTCGGGCAGTGTGGATAAAAGCTTGTCGCACGCCTTATCCTCGATATTCTTATACGCGCCGTGGATAAAGTCGTTGTAGTATTTTACGGGGGTGGGCAAGTCGCCCGTCATCACCTCACCGCACTCGTGGTACACGGCGTATAGCACGGCTTTTTCCGCGTCCGCATTGCCGCCGAAAACTTTATTGTTAATAACCGCAAGCGCGTGCGTGAACATTGCCACCTGCTGAGAGTGTTCCATTATATTTTCCTCGCGGACGGAGCGCATAAGCTGCCAGCGCTTGATATACTTCATCCTGTCCATAAACGCATAAAAGTTGTAGGTCATAATTATTCTTCCGTTTCCTTGTATAAATCTTTTTTTATATTATAATTCATTAGCCGCAAAATTTCAATTGACTTTGCATATATTTTAACTTATAATTTAATTACGCTCGCGAGGGCGAATAAAAATTAAATACCGTCGGGGGTGTCCTTAAAGGTTTTAAGGGCTGAGATTATACCCTTTGAATCGGCAACGTAATGGTTGAGCGATAGTACAAAGATGTTAGAAATTTCGGACGTTCCCACAATTTTTCGGAACGTCTTTTTCTTTTCGGCGGTAGAAGGAGTTTTAAATGTTTCAATGTTCCTCAATTCTCGCCGTATCCGAAAAGGCGACGAACGTCGTAACGTGGATATCCCTCGGCGCGATCGCGCTTCTGGTGATTATCCTTGCGGCGACCTGCATCAAGGGCAAAAGGTTTTCCACTACGGAAATAGCCTACGCGGGCGTATGCCTTGCCGCCTCGTTCGCGCTGTCGTTTATCAAGGTCTCGCCCGTGCAGTTCGGCGGCTCGATAACGCTTGCAAGCTTCGTGCCCGTGTTAATTTACGCGTACAAAACGGGACCTATAAAAGGCACTTTGGCAGGTATAATTTTAGGGCTTTTCAACTTCATTTCCGACCCCTACATTTTAACGCCGATGACCTTCGTATTGGACTACCTGCTCGCCTTTGCAAGCATAGGACTTATGGGCTTTGCTCCCAAGTTCGGCAAACTGCCCGTTATGGCGAAGGTATCGATAGGCACCGTCCTCGTCTACGTTGCGCGGTTCATATTCCACCTTTTGTCGGGCTTCATATTCTTCGCGGAAGATTCAATCTGGGTTGACCTGCCGCAGAGCAATATGTTCGTGTACTCGTTCATTTACCAGTGCGTGTACCTTCCCGCCGACTGCGCGATATGCGTCGCCGTGCTTATCATACTCGTAAAGACGAAGGTATTCGACAAGCTTTTAGAGCTTATGAACAAAAAGAAGAAAGCCGACGCCCAGACCGAGCCTCAGCCCGAAAGCGTTGAAGAAAGCGAAACCACGGAAAATTAAATTAGCAGTAAATTCTAAAAGCCGCCCGCGCTATTTAAGCGCGGGCGGCTTATTTTTATTTTAAGTTATTCCTCGGCTATGGTGTGGGATATTGTCCACTTGTGCGACTTAACCGTCAGCCAGAACAGGTAAATACCGATAGTCACGATTGTCAGTAAAATCCATTTTATAAGCGTACCGAAATACTGCATAGCTTTGCCGTCGAAGTAAAGCCTGTCGCCGTCGATTTTGGTGTGCTTGCAATACCAGCGCTGTCTGTAACAGTGCGCCCAGAAGTAACCTATGCCGAGCGTTATAACCGTTACGAGAACGGCAACAAAGTTCACGCCGAAAAGCTGATACCACCTGCCGTCAAAGCGCGAGCGGTAACCCAAATCGTCCTTGTCGCACAGATAGTGCGTGTGCTTGGTCTTCCACTCTACAAGCTTTAACTGCATTGCCACGACGTAATATATGCCGAGGGTAATCACCGAAAGGAACAGCCAAAGAAGGTATCTTCCGAAAAGCTGCATTGCGTGCCCGTCGAAGTAAAGCCTTCTTCCGTTTATGTAGGTATGTTTTGTTTGCCAGCGCATATGCCAGCACTTCATTGCGGGATATACTATCCCGAAGCTCACCGCTACGGCAAGCCACGCGACCAGGGCGATAAACGCGTTTTTGAACGCGCCGCCAGTGAAGGTGGATTCGTACTTGGGTACGGGCTTTTCAACAGGCTCGCCGCACGCGGAGCAGTAAGCTGCTTTTTTATCGAGCTTTTTTCCGCAGTGACTGCATTTCATATTTTCCCTCTACTTGCGAATAGATAAGCGGTTTTAATTTCGTTGTATTTAGTGTATCTGGTCATTTCAATTTTCTCCTTATTAATCATCTTCTATTACGCAAGATTCGCTCACATAAGTAATTTTATTATGATAATTACAATAACCAGATAAACCATCAGGGTAGCGATAAAAATAGATGCAACAACCACAAATACAAGTATATTTCTTTTTTACCTGCCTATTTCCATCACTTTTTGATACTGGCTTGTCAATGCGGCGGTTGCTTGCCTGCTCTTGCAATCCTGTTGAGTGTTGCCCCAACGATTGATTTTTGCCTTTGTAATCTTGTTGGGTTTTTGACTTGTCATCTTTAAATGCTTTTATCACGCTTGCAATAATGCCCACTATAATTGCGCCTAAGATAAAAACAAACCACAAAGCATACATATTACCTTGTGCAACAACAATTATGCTTGCAATAAAAACAATTATTAAAGCTATAAGTAAAATTACTGCCCACATATCAATCTACTTTAAATTTTTCTTGTTTTTTTTCCTCGTAATATATAATGTCAAATAAGCAAAGGGGGAGAGGCAACTTCGCCCAGTGCTTACCATTTAACCGTCCAGCCGTTCCAAAAGTCGGGCGGTTTTTTTGTTGTTTTTTTATGCCGTCTTTGCTTGTCTTACAATTTCGGCTGCCTCCGCAACGGTTTCCGCTTTTCTCTCGATTAGCAGTATTTCCTATGTAGTTTACGTTTACATTATACAGTCGTGAACTAACTTTTACAAGCGTTTGCGCATAAAAAAGCCGCCGTGCGCTTTTGAAAAGCGCACGGCGGCTATTATCGTTTGACTGGCGCGAAAATCTATCTTCTACTTCCGCTATTAAGATACGCCGTAAACGTAAGGTTTAACATCGGGCAAATTGCAAAATGTCCGTCAGAATTGCAAAGGCAAGAATAAGCACGAAGCCCACCGCATGGATAATCGCTTCCACCTTTCTCGGCACGGGTTTTCGGAATATCCACTCTATTAAACAGAATATAACCTTGCTTCCGTCGAGCGCGGGTATGGGCAAAAGATTGAACACCGCCAAGTTCACGCCGATATATGCGGCGATTTCAAAAAAGCTCTGCACGCTTTGCGAGGCTATCTCGCTCGTCAGCTTTATCGTGGTCACGGGCCCGCCCATTGCCGAAAGCCCCAAGTGCCCCGTCAGCAATTCGCCCAAGACTTTGAATATAGTTCCCGCAATTCTGAACGAGTACACAAACGAGCGGCCTATGGTATCGAAGAATCCGAAGCGGCAGCTTTCCACTCCGACCGCCCAGTACGCGTTGCCGTCCTCCGCCTCGTACGTACCTATGCCGAGCGCGTTCCAGACCTTGCTGACTTCCTCGGAATTTTTTATGTCGCAGTCGGCGCGCATCATAACTTCTATCTTTTGCTTTTCGCCGCCGCGGATAACCGTCATCTTCACCTTCTCGCCCTCGCTCTTGCCTTTGAGCGCGGTCAGAAGGTCGGTTGTTAAATATATGCCTCTGCCGTCAACGCTGCAAATCAAGTCGCCCTCTTCAAGGCAGTATTCGGCGTACGCGCTTTCCGCAGGCGCGGGCGCAACAGCGCCAACCTTAAAGGTCATCTGCCCGAACGCGAAGAACGCGATTATAATTAACAAAAGGGCAAGGATATAGTTCATCAACGGCCCTGCGATAAGCACGATTATGCGCTTCCACGGAGCTTTATGGTTGAAGCTGTTTTCGTTTTCGCCCTCGGCGTCCTCGCCGTCGAAAGCGCAAAATCCGCCCAAAGGGAAAAGGCGGATTGAAAAAGCTTCGCCGCTTCTTTTGGACGTGCGCTTGAAAAGCTTAGGTCCGAAGCCTATGGCGAATTCGTTTATTTTGAATTTTAAAATTTTTCCGGCAACGTAATGACCGAATTCGTGCACCGTTATCATTACCAGCAATATCGCTATTGCCAGCACGACAGACAAAACCGTATTCATTACCGTTGATACCGAAAGAATTCTCATTGCAACCTTGAAATTATTTTTTGGGCAACCTCCCGCGCCTGTTTATCCGTTTGTATTATATCTTCAAAGCTCTCCGCTTTATGCGTGCCTATCTTTTGCACCGTTTCGTCCGCAACGCGGAAAATATCCGTGAACGCTATGCTACCGCTAAGAAAAGCATGCACCGCTTCCTCGTCCGCCGCGTTTAAAACGCAGGGCGCAGTGCCGCCCGCTTCCCCGCACTTCAACGCAAGATTAAAGCAGGGGTAGTCCTTTTTTTTAAGCGGCTCGAAGCCGAGCGAAAAGGCCTTTGTAAAGTCCATATGCGCAAGGCTTGTGTGCAGCCTGTCGGGAAAACTCAACGCAAGCTGAACGGGTATTTCCATAGTGGGGTAACTTAGCTGCGCTAAAATTGCGCCGTCCTCGAATTCCACCATCGAGTGGACTATACTCTGTGGCTGAATTACCGCCTCGATTGCCGAATATGCCGTGCCGAAAAGCGCGTGAGCTTCTATTACCTCGTAGCCCTTGTTCATAAGCGTTGCGCTGTCGACGGTGATTTTTTTACCCATCTTCCACGTGGGATGGTTTAGCGCCTGCGCCGCCGTAACGGTTTTAAGCATATCCTTGGTGTAGCCGCGGAACGCGCCGCCGCTCGCCGTGATTATAAGCCGTTTGACGCTCTTTTTGCAGTCGAAGTTTAAGCACTGCCATATTGCCGAGTGTTCGCTGTCCACGGGGATAATCTTCGCACCGTTTTTCTTCGCAAGCGGTAAAATTATATCGCCCGCGCAGACAAGACTTTCCTTGTTGGCAAGGGCAAGCGTTTTGCCCGCCTTGACCGCGCGCAGGGAATATTCCGCGCCCGCAAAGCCGCCCGCCGCATTGAAAATTATATCCGCCTCGTCCAAGGCGGCAAGGTTTAAAGCCTTTTCTTTTTCAACGCCCGCAACCGCGCAGAACTTTGGCGCAATTTCCTTGACCTGCTTTTCGAAGGCTTCGCCGCCGTTACCCGAAACGAGCGCGCATATTGCGTACTCGTCGGGGTGACGCTTGACTACGTCTATTACCTGCCTGCCTATGCTGCCCGTACTGCCGATTAAAACTATTTTTTTCATTTATTATTATACCCGAAAATTTTTAATTAATGACAAAAGCTCCCGAAAGGAGCTTTTATTTTTTCTATATTTGTAAATTGTCGTCTAAGCGCGGTTAAATAATTAAGCCGAAAGCAACCAGCACTATGACCGAGCAGAAAAGCATACTGTCAAATCTGTCTAAAACTCCGCCGTGACCGGGAAGAAGCTTTCCGCTATCCTTAATGCCGCAATCGCGCTTAATCGCGCTTTCAAACAGGTCGCCTATCTGCGCGATAATAGAAAGAATAAAGCCGATTATAAGGAACGCAACTACCGCAGGCACAACGCTGTCGTAAACGAGCGGGGTATCCAGAACCTTGCCGAGTCCGAAGTAAATATAGTATGCAATTATCGAGCCGAGCATACCGCCGACTATTCCGCCGACGCCGCCGATAACCGTTTTGTTGGGGCTTAAACGGGGCGCAAGCTTTAAGGGGATTTTCTTGCTTAAAAGACTTCCGATTATATACGCGCCGCTGTCCGCGAACATTACCGTAAAGAACATTAAAAGTATTGCCGCCGTGGAATTATTCTCGACATGGTTTACCGCCGAAAGAATAGTGCTGAGCACGCCGCAGTAAAGCATTGCAAACAAGCAGATTGCCGTTCCCTTAACCGTGCTTACGCCGTGGTGGAAAACGTTGAGTGCGGCAAGCGCAAACGCGTAGATGCAAGCGCAACACGCGAGTGCGAGAAAGCCCTGACCCATTGCCATTTGTACGGCAACGTACAGGGGCACAGCCACCGCGCAGAACGCGACGGTGATTACCTTCTGCAAATACGAAACGCCGCCCATTGCCTTTAAAAATTCAAGACAGCCTATAACTGCAACCGCGCAGAACAGCGCGTCGAAGCCGAGCGAGCCCCAGCCGCCGGGTACGCACCATTTAAGCGCGACGAGCGCGAAGAATACTACGACGTAAACCGCGCCGGTTATAATTCTCTTTTTCATTGTTACTCCTTAGTCCTCTATTTTACTTTGCCGAAGCGCCTGTCGCGCGCGGCGAAGTTTTCAAGCGCCTTGTCGAACTCCGCGTCCGAAAAGTCGGGAAAATATACGTCCGTGAAATACAATTCCGAATACGCCGACTGATAAGTCAGAAAGTTGGAAAGCCGAAGCTCGCCGCCCGTCCTTATAATCAGATCGGGGTCGGGTATACCGTCCGTATACATAAGCGAGGCAAGCCCCTTTTCATCGAGCTTTTCGCCCCTCTCTACCGCGCGGTTGACCGCGTTCAATATCTCCGCTCTGCCGCCGTAGTTTATTGCAAAAATCAGCGTAAACCGTGCGCCCTCGGGCGAATTTTTTTCGCCATCCTCCAAAAGGCGGATAATATCCTCGGGCAAAACCGAAATATCGCCTATCACCTTAACGGCGGAATTTTTGGAATACAGCTTTTTTACGTTTTCGGTAAAGTACTTTCTAAACAACCCGAAAAGCCCGTCCAGCTCCTCTTGGGGGCGTGAAAGGTTTTCGGTGGAAAGCGTGTACACGGTAAGGTATTTAATGCCCTTATCCTTGGCGTGTTCGGCAAGTCCTATCATCCTGTTCATGCCGTGCTTATGCCCGACCGAACGCGGCATAAGCCGCTTTTTAGCCCACCTGCCGTTACCGTCCATAATAAGACCGACGTGCGCGGGCAAATTATTGTTCTGCATAATTAAACGGGTTTATTAAACCGTCATTATCTCCTTTTCCTTAGCCGCGGAAAGACTGTCAATTCTCTCAACCGCGTCCGCAACCTGCTTTTCGACTTCCTTCTCGCAAAGTGCCGTTTCGTCCTCGGAAAGCACCTTGTCGTTCTTCAGTTTTTTCAATGCGTCCATAGCGTCGCGGCGGTTGTTGCGCGCGGCAATCTTCGCGTCCTCGCCTGTCTTTCTTATCTGCTTGCAAAGCTCCTTCCTTCTCTCCTCGGTGAGTTCGGGGAACACGAGGCGGATAACTTTTCCGTCGTTGGTGGGGGTGATGCCGATATTCGAAAGCTGAATCGCCTTTTCAATCGCCTTTAAAATGGAAACGTCCCAAGGCGCGATAACGAGGCACCTGCCTTCCTGCACGGAAACGCTCGCCGTCTGGGGTATGGGCGTGGGTGCGCCGTAGTAGTCCACGTTTACTTTATCGAGTACGTGCGGATTAGCACGGCCCGCGCGGACTGCCGAATATTCCTCTTTGAGTACGCTGACGGTTTTGGTAAGCTTATCGTCAAGGACGAGTAAAATTTCTTCAACCTGCTCGTTTTCAACCATTTTAAAAAATTCTCCTTACTTTTTATTATTGTCAATAACCGTGCCGATTTTTTCACCGCAAACGGCTTTTATCAGACTGTCCTTCTCGTCAAGGCCGAACGCAAGCACGGGGATATTGTTTTCCATACACATAGTCGCCGCCGTTGCGTCCATTGCCTTAATCCCGTTCTGGATAATGTCGATATAGTTAATGTGCGAATACTTCTTCGCGTCGGGATTGAGCTTGGGGTCGCTGTCGTATATGCCGTCGATATTCTTCGCCATCATTAAAACGTCGGCCTGAATTTCACAGGCACGCTGCGCCGCCGCGGTATCCGTCGAGCAGTACGGGTTGCCCGTGCCGCACGCAAGAATTACCACCCTGCCCTTTTCGAAGTGGTGCAAAGCCTTCCTTAAAATGTACGGCTCTGCTACCGAGGTCATTATAAGCGCGGTCTGTACGCGCGTTGGTATTCCGCGCTGTTCCAAAGCGTCCATCATCGCAAGCGAGTTCATAACCGTCGCAAGCATACCCATATGGTCGGCAGTCGTTCTGTCCATCTGCTTGCCCTGACGTCCGCGCCAGAAGTTGCCGCCGCCGATAACGAGCGCGATTTCCACGCCCATTTCGTGAATTTTGGAAATTTCACCTACGACGCGCGATATAACGTTTTCGTCAATGCCGTGACCGAGCTCGCCCGCAAGCGCCTCGCCCGAAAGTTTTATTAAAATTCTCTTGTATTTGGGTTTCACATTTTTCTCCGGAAATATCTGACTTTTTTCAATTATAACACGGCGTTAAATAAATTACAACGAAAAACGGGAATTTAAAATTATAAATTTCCCACGCGCCGCACGCCACGGGTATATTTTGCCGCGGAATAGTGAAAAAATTTAAACAGAGGATAAAATGAAAATCGTAATAGTTATCGATTTAATAGACACGCTGACTAACGGCTCGGTTATGACGGCGCGGCGGTTTGCCGACGGACTTGCAGAGCGCGGACACGAGGTGAAGATAGTTGCCGTCGGCGCGGACGGTGAAAACGACTGCCCTTTAAAGGAGCGGTACGTTCCCGTGCTTTCCGAGGTTTCCGCAAAAAACCAGATTAAGTTCGGCAAGTTCGACAAAGCCAAAATAAAAGCCGCGTTTTCGGGCGCGGATATTATCCACTTTATATTCCCCTTCCGGCTTGAAAAAAAGTGCAAGCGGCTTGCCGACGAAATGGGCGTGCCCACGACCGCCGCGTTCCACGTTCAGCCAGAAAACGTTTCCTACAACGCGCATATGGGCAGGAGCAGGCTTTTTTGCCGCATCGTCTACGCGTACCTTAAAAACACCTTTTACAGGCATTTCACGCGCATACACTGCCCTTCCGCGTTCATTGCAACCCAGCTTAAAAAGCACGGATATTCGGGCGAAATGTACGTCATTTCCAACGGCTACGACAAGGCTTTTACTCCGCCGCCCGAAAGAAAAGTGAACGAAAAGTTCGAGGTGGTTATGGTCGGCAGGCTTGCGCCCGAAAAGAACCAGAAGGTTTTAATTTCCGCAATAGCAAAATCAAAGTACAAAGATAAAATCCATTTAACGCTTCTAGGCAACGGAAGCTGTAAAAAAAGACTTTCCCGTCAGGCGGAAAAGTTAGGCGTTGATATATCCTTCGGCTTTTTGCCCAAGGATATGCTGATAGCAAAGCTGCAGGAGTGCGACTTGTACGTTCACGCGGCGACGGTGGAAATAGAGGCCATTGCGTGCATAGAGGCGATAGCCTGCGGACTTGTGCCTGTGATTGCAGACAGCCCGCTTTCGGCAACTCCGCAGTTCGCGCTCGACAGCCGTTCGCTGTTCGGGGATAATAACGCGGACGAGCTTGCCGCGAAAATAGATTACTGGTACGAGCGCCCCGACGAGCGCGAAAAAATGAGCCGCGTATATGCGGACTTTGCAAAGAAGTTCAGCCTTGAAAATTCACTGAGGCTTGCCGAGGATATGTTCGCCGACCAGATACGCGGCAATCAAATTTTATCCGCCGCACGCGTAAGGGCGAAGGCGGAAAAAGCGTTTTAATTGTTGTACGACATATATAGCGGCGGGGGGGGGGGGGGGGGGGGGGGGGGCGGGGGGGGGGGGTGGAGGGGGGGGGGGGGTGGGGGGAATAAAGTTAATATGTGTTATTAGTGTAAAGAAATGAGAAAGCTAGAATCAAACAAAA
>CAMWPZ010000028.1 GCA_947176305.1 uncultured Clostridia bacterium | reverse complement strand
CCACCAGAATACGGCATACGACTTCATTCCTAGTCTCTTGGGCTCGGATATGTTTATAAGAGACAGATCCAGGGACGCCGTTCTGAGCATCTGGTATTCCTTATCGGAAAGTGTTACCGCAGGTGCAATAACTATGGAATCGCCCGTATGTATTCCGACGGGGTCAAAGTTTTCCATTGAGCAGACGGTAAGAACGTTGCCTGCGCTGTCACGCAGAACTTCGAACTCAATTTCCTTCCAACCGCCGATATATTTTTCAATTAAAACCTGAGTTATGGGCGAAAGCATTAAGCCGTTATGAGAAATCAAACGAAGCTCCGCCTCGTCCTTTGCTACGCCGCCGCCCGCGCCGCCGAGCGTGTACGCAGGGCGGATTATTACGGGATAACCGATTTTTTCGGCAATCGCAACGCACTCGTCTACGGTATAAGCAATATCCGACGGCACAACGGGCTGATTGATTTTCTGCATAGTCTGCTTGAAAAGCTCCCTGTCCTCCGCGCGGTCTATAGAATCAAGCTTAACGCCTATAAGCTTTACGCCGTATTCTTCAAGAAAGCCCGACTTTGCAAGCTGACAGCCCAAAGTAAGTCCCGTCTGTCCGCCGAGAGAAGCAAGCAGGCTGTCGGGGCGCTCTTTTATTATTATTCGCTTTAAAGTGTCGACGGTAAGCGGCTCAAGATAGATTTCGTCCGCAAGCGCCTTGTCCGTCATAATGGTTGCGGGGTTTGAATTGCATAGTACTACGTTAATGCCTGCATCCTTCAAAACACGGCAAGCCTGCGCGCCTGCGTAGTCGAATTCGGCAGCCTGTCCTATAACTATGGGTCCCGAACCTATAACAAGTACTTTCTTTATATCTTCTCTCTTAGGCATGATATTTACCGTCCTTGACGTTTTTTATGAATTTATCAAAAAGAAATGCCGCGTCGTGCGGACCGCCGCAAGCTTCGGGGTGAAACTGCACGGTAAACGCGTTTAACTCGGGATAATCAAAGCCCTCGCAAGTGCCGTCGTTTGCGTTTATATAGGAAAGCTTGCCGACGCCTTCAAGACTTGAGGATAAAACCTCGTAGCCGTGGTTCTGGCTTGAAATATATACCCTGCCAGTTTCGAGATCTTTAACAGGCTGATTTGCGCCGCGGTGGCCGTATTTCATTTTCTTGGTTTTTCCGCCCATTGCAAGCGCGAAAAGCTGATGTCCCAAACAAATTCCGAAAATGGGAAGCTTGCCCGCAAGCTTTTTAAGGTTAGCAATTATCCTTACGTTTTCAGCAGGGTCGCCGGGACCGTTGGTAAGCATAAGTCCGTCCGCGTTAAGATTTAAAATCTGTTCGGCGGTATAGCTTGACGGAACTTTTATGCAGTAACAGCCTCGCTTTACAAGCTCGCGTACGATATTATCCTTCGCGCCGAAATCCCACACGGCAACCTTAATTACGTCTGGATTGCCGTAATATTCTACTTCCTTACACGAAACACTGTCAACCGCATTTTTAATCGTATATGCGCAGACCTCGTCCAGTCTTTTCAAAGGCTTTGTGGTTATTGCGGCGTTCATAACACCCGCTTCGCGGACGATTTTCGTCAACTCTCTCGTATCTATTCCGTAAACGCCGATAATGCCGTTTTCGGTAAGATAGTCGTCCAGCGTCTTTTCACACCTGAAATTCGAGGGGTCGTCGCACTTTTCCCTTACTATATACGCTGAAACCCAAGGCTTTTTACTTTCGCAATCGGGAGATATCATTCCGTAATTGCCTATAAGCGGAAAGGTTTGCGTAACAATCTGTCCGTAATAGCTCGGGTCGGTAAGCGTTTCGATATAACCCGTCATACCCGTTGTGAATACGAGTTCTCCGGCAATATTTCCGTCCGCGCCGAAGCGTTTTCCTATAAACTGCCTGCCGTTTTGTAAGGTCAGATAAACTTTATCATCTTTCATTCGACTTTCCTCTTTAAATTATTTTCGGCTTTTGTACTGCGTCTTGCAAGATAAGCAAAACGTCCAAACTAAAATAAAGACTGATTTAACAAATAAATCAGTCAAATATAAAAACTTGCGTTTTATTAAATGGAATTTTAAATACAAATGAATTAATAATTCTTCCGTCGGCGGTTACCGATACCTGCATACCGCTACGGTTAACGTTCTTTAATCTTTCAGTTGTCGCGTTCAGATGAATTACGTTCATTGCAATCTCTCAATCGTATCCTTAAAAGTATACTATACGCATTACTTTAAGTCAAGCGAAATTTACGCCGTGTTTTAAATATATTCTTCAATACAAGCCTATTAAAAAATCGTAGTTTTTTAACGCTTTGCGCAGATTTTTATAATCGGGCTCGTACTCCGTCACAAGCTTCCAAAAAGCAGGCGAGTGATTAAAGCAAATCGTGTGAATAAGCTCGTGAATTATAACGTAGTGCTGAATTTCGTAAGGAAGCATAAATAGCAGATAATTAAAAACTATATGCTTTTTCGCGTCGCAGCAGCCCCACTTGCCCTTATACGCTTTTATCGAAAAGCCGTTTGCAGGCAACTTCATTTCTTCGGAAAGCCTTTGCGCAAGCTCTAAAAAGTCCTTTGAAAAATACTTTATATAGGTATCTCTAATTTTATTAATCGACTTGACGAACACCGCATCTTGCGTTATCGCGTTACGGTCGGAAATGATAAGCGGAAGCCTTTTACCGCAAACGTATACTTCCTTATACTTTAATACCGCGCTGTTAGCTTGCAATTTAAACGCGTTGGAATAAACTACTTTATCGAGCCACGCCTTTTTACTGTTTAAAAATTCCTCTATTCTCTTTTCGGAAACGCTCCACGGTGCATGAACGGTGATTTTATTTTCAGGCGACACCGAAACGGAAAGCGTTTTCCTTACCGAACGCACTACGTTGTACTTATACTCCATTAAATTTTACCTTCATCTGCACGCGAAGTTCGCCGTTAACCTTGCCTTCAATTACGTAATATTCTCCGTCAAACTGCCGCGAAACGTCGATAACTTCGCCCATCTTGCACTGCTTTACAAAGGTTATCTGCAAGCTTTCAACCGTCTTATTTTCAATCTCTTCAAGGCTTAACGCGTCAAGTAAGAAATCCGCGTACTTCGTATTGTTGACGTGAAAATAATGGTCGTAATCGGAAAACGTGACTTTATGGGAATAAACCTGCTCGCCGTCGGATATCGCGGGAATTTTCCAGTTTGCAAACTGGGTACTTCTCTCCGTGTTATAGTTTGCTATGTCTTCCTCTTTAAAAAACGTGGACGACGGAAGGAGCGAAAAAGTCTTGGTATCAACCATACCCCAACGCGCCGTTGCAACGCCAACTTTTTCATCTCCGCAATACAACTCGTAATCTCTCAAAAAAATTATGTGCTTAGGTTTTAGCGGCCAGGTATGTATTGTAAGCACGTCGCCGAACTTAATTCTGCGCTCCAACTTTATATAGTAGTTTACGACTACGAAACCGATATTCCTCGGCGCGACCGCATCGTATCCGAAGCCCAATTCGTCCGCCGAAAGGCACGCCGACTCCTCCAAAAAAGATAACAGCGACGAAAGCTTCAACGTATCGAACGCGTCTAAATCGGTATATCTTAATTCGTAATTTTTAATATGTCTGTACACTATAAAACCTCTGTAAATGCTTTTACTGAATTTTAGCATTTTAGTGCGAAAAAGTCTATTAAATTGCTAAAAAATGCGTAATTATGTCTGGCATAGTACTTTTATTTTAGTCAAAACATTGACATTAATCGCAAAATATGGTAAAATTATTATATATTACGGAGGAAAAAGCCTATGGACGAGAACACAAGGTATTTTGACGATAATCCGAATAAATCCGAAGATACCAAAGCCGTCGAAAGCGAGAATAAAAGCGCAATCAGCGCAGACCTTATCAGGGGTCACATAAACACTATTATTCTCCGCACGCTTTACGAGCGCGACAAATACGGCTACGAAATCATAGAAGAAATCGAAAGCAAAAGCCACGGTCAGTACAGCCTTAAACAGCCTACTCTTTACAGTGCGTTGAAAAGACTGGAAACACAGGGCTACATAAATGCCTACTGGAAGACTGACGAAATCTCTCAGGGTGGACGCAGAAAGTACTACACCCTCACCGACTCGGGCAGAGAGATTACAGAAAAGAATCAAGCCGAGTGGGAATATTCGAGAACAGTAATCGACAACCTTATATCCGACCGCTCGTTCGATTTTTCACAGCCCGCCCCCAACAGCGTTGATTTCAATATACTCAAAAAATCAACCTCGCGCGTACCGAGAAGCAGAACGTACGATTTCGACGAGGACGACGAAGCAGAAGAAATCGAACAGCCTAAAACCAAAGAGCCTGAGGACAACTCTGAAGAAGAATTATTCGACGCTATCCCTAAGCTCGATATAAAGCGCGAGGCTATTACCTTCTCCGAACAGACGGTTTATTTCGAGCCGTTGGACCCCACTCCCGTTCAGCCCGTTGCCGAGCCCGAGGAAGATAAACAGGAAGAAATTGTTACCCCCGAACAAACCAAAGCGGTTGTCGAGCAAACGGAAACCGAGACCGAAGAAGTTTTAACCGAAGTTGAAACAGTTGAGGACGTTTCCGAGCCGGTTGACGACGAAACGTTCGAAAAACAGCTTGAAGCAATCGACGGCGAAGAAGAACAGCCCGAAATTGCAGAGGTCGCTGAAACCGTTGAGACTGAACAGGACGAACAGCCAACCGATGAAGAAGACCCTCCTATGACCGAGGAACAGCGGCGCATCGTTCACGAAAATTATTTGAGGCTTATTTCCGAGCCTGTAAGAAAAGTCCAGACCGAGGTCGAGCCTGTGCCCGTTGCGGACGATATCGACACGGATAAGCTTATTTACAACAATAAGCCTGAAACCGAACGCGATTACAGAAACCTTATAAACAGACTTTTCATTAAGACGGTTAAACATAACCCTACACCCGAAGAAGCCGAGCCTGCGACAATCAAGCAGCAAGCTTCCGACGATACCGAGGAATTCACGGCAAAGGCGAACAGCGACGGACTTAAACTGAATTCAGCCGACTATAAAATCGGAAGTCCCAGAAAGAAAAGTTATAACCGCGGAAGTTGTCTTTTCAAAAGCTCGCTTATAGTTTCAATAGTTTTCCTCCTTGAATTTACCTTGTGTCTGTTATTCAAGAACGAGCTTGAAGTCGGGCTTGCCTATCCCTTTGTTATTCTGTCCATCGCGGCAACCCAACTTTTAATATTCGGCGTACTGTATTACACGGATATCGGCAAATATTCAAGAAAGCCCAACACAACGATTTATCTCTCCGCAAGCATAATTGTGACGGTAATTTTAATATTCATTATCTTTATCGTATCGCTTTTAGTCGGCGTAAACTTTGCTTCGGCAGGCAACGTAATGTCGAGAATAATTATTCCTTGCATTGTGGCTTTGAATATACCTGCATTTGCAATATGCTTCTACTTCTTCAGTAAATAAGATATGAAAATTCTAATAGTAGTTAAATCGAAACATCAAGGCAATACCCAAAAAATTGCAGAAGCCATGGCCGAGGTCGCGCCCGTAACCATAACTATGCTTGAGAACGTAAAGAATTATAAATTAAGCGAATACGACATAGTTGGTTTCGGCAGTGGTATTTACTTCGGCAAACACGACAAAGAGCTTTTGAAGTTTGTAAAAGGCGTATGCGATAAAAAGGCTTACAGCTTTGTATTTTCCACAAGCGGCACAAAGAGCTTTGAAAAGAACAACTCCGCGCTTGTAAAGCTTCTTGAAAGCAAAAACAAAGTTGTGTTAGGCTCGTTCGGCTGTCAGGGATTAGATAAATTCTTTATCTTTAAACTCGGCGGCGGCTTAAATAAAAACCACCCCGATATGGAAGATTTCGAAGCGGCACAGCAATTCATCCTTGACGTTATCGAAAAATACAATAAGCTTACTGCTCAATAATTTAAAATTTTATTTGCCAACAAGTTTAAATAGCTCACTGAATTCTTACACGAATTCAGTGAGCTATTTTTAATGGTGTTGATTAAATAAGTAATTTATTTCAACTTAAAATTAAACTGTTCTTTAAAATCATTAAAGCAACCTTTACAAACCCAATTTGCCTGTCCCGTTTTTGAATTAAAAGCGCAGTAGCCCTCTCTATCACACTCTTCAATATTTAGGTCCGTAATTTTTCGCCAACAAAACACACAATGCTCATGGTTGTTTGTTGCCGTTGAAACAAAATCTTTTAAACTAAAGGTTTCGCCATTTAAATGACCTCTATAAGTTTCGATTCGCCAGTCTTGATTATGCATCATTGACATATAAAGTATCCCCTCTTATATAAAATAAAAGCAAGACAAAAGTTACTAACTCTAATCTTGCTTTTTCTTAATTCAAATTATTTTGCAAATTCACTTGCGCGGAATTCCCTTATAACGTTGACTTTAATCTGTCCGGGATATTCGAGTTCTTTTTCGATTTTCTTTGCAATATCCTTTGCAAGGAACATCGTCTGCGCGTCGTCAACCTGTTCGGGCTTAACAATTACGCGCACCTCTCTGCCCGCCTGAATTGCGTAGCATTTTTCAACACCGCGGAAATCGCCCGCAATAGCTTCAAGCTTTTCAAGACGTTTAACGTAGTTAGTACCCGTTTCTCTTCTTGCACCGGGTCTTGCGCCCGAAATAGCGTCAGCCGCCGCAACAAGCACAGCTTCGATAGTTTTCGGCTCCACGTCGCCGTGGTGCGCTTCTATCGCGTTTATAACCTTATTGCTTTCCCTGTACTTTCTTGCAAGGTCGGTACCGATTTGGATATGCGTGCCTTCCTGTTCGTGGTCTACCGCTTTACCGATATCGTGTAAAAGTCCTGCACGCTTAGCAAGCGTTACGTCAAGTCCGAGTTCGGAAGCCATAAGCCCTGCAAGCTGAGCAACTTCAATGGAGTGCTTGTAAACGTTCTGTCCGTAGCTTGTCCTGTATTTTAATCTTCCGAGAAGCTTGATAAGTTCGGGATGAAGTCCGAAAATACCAACCTCGAACATCGCGCTTTCGCCCGCCGCCTTGATTTCGGCGTCCATTTCTTTTCTGACTTTCTCTACGGTTTCTTCTATCCTTGCAGGATGAATTCTACCGTCGGTTATAAGTTTTTCAAGTGAAAGCCTTGCAATTTCGCGCCTTACGGGGTCGAAACCCGAAAGAATTACGACTTCAGGCGTATCGTCGATTATAAGCTCGATGCCCGTTGCGTTCTCTATCGCGCGGATATTTCTACCCTCTCTGCCTATAAGCCTTGCCTTCATATCGTCGCTGGGAAGCTGTACGACCGACACCGTAATTTCCGATGCGTGGTCGGCAGCGCAACGCTGAATTGCAAGCGATATAATTCTCTTTGCTTCCTGACTTGCTTCTTCCTTTGCAGTCTGTTCGATGTTTCTAACCTGCAAAGCTACGTCGTGACGGGTTTCGTCAAGTATCTCGCTTGACAAAAGTTTCTTTGCCTCGTCCTTGGTAAGCTGAGCAACTTTTTCAAGCTCCTGCACCATAAGCTCGTGCTGGTGGTTGATTTTTTCCTGCGTCTTTTTGATTTCGAGTTCTTTGTTGGCAAGCTCTTTTTTGTACTGTTCGATACCTTCGTTCTTTTTGTTAAGAGCTTCTTCCTTTTTATCGAGTGAATCCTCTTTCTGTAAAAGCCTTTGTTCCTGCTTTTGGAGCTCGGATTTCTTCTCTCTGGTTTCCCTTTCAAACTCGTTTCTGAGTTGCAGTTCCTGTTCCTTTGCTTCTAATATTGCTTCTTTTTTAAGCGCCTTACATTCAAGTGAAGCATCGTCAATCATTTTCTTCGTTCTTGTCTGAACTTCACCTAATCTCTTTTCCGTTAACTTTCTGTTGATAAGAAAGCCGACAAAAAAGCCAATACCGAGGGCAACTACTATACCTATGGAAAGACCGATAGTCAAACCTAAGTTTGCACTGCCCGAAAGAAACAGGACGCTAAGTAAATTGTTTGTCATTTATAGCCTCCTGACGTGATGATTTAAATATATACGAACCCCGAAAATACGGGGAAGTTTATATCCATATTCTATTTTACACCCAAGCAATTAAAAAGTCAATTTATTAAAATAAATACTTTATATTATATAGAAAAAAGGCGGAACGTACCGCCTTTTTAGATTATTATATATCGTCGAGCCAAAGCTTCACTTCTGCGTCCGAGGGCATTCGCCAGTCTCCGCGCGGCGAAAGCGAAACCGAGCCGACTTTTACACCGTCGGGCATACACGAACGCTTGAACTGCTGTGAAAAAAACCGTTTGTAAAAGTTTATCAGCCACTTCTTTATAGTCTGTGCATCGTAGACACCTTCAAAGGCGTGTTCCGCAAGGTATTGCACTTTAGAAGGTTTAAAGCCGTAACGCACCGCATAGTACAAAAAGAAATCGTGAAGAATATACGGTCCGACCAAATCCTCCGTCTTTTGCGCAATTTTACCATCTTTCGTCGGCGGTAAAAGCTCGGGACTGATTTCGGTATTGAGTATATCTTTTAAAACCTTTCCGCACTCTCCGCCAAGTCTTTCGGCTTCAAAATCAATAAGGTGCTTAACGAGAGTTTTCGGCACAGAACAGTTAACGCCGTACATCGACATATGGTCGCCGTTATACGTCGCCCAGCCGAGCGCAAGCTCGCTTAAATCGCCCGTGCCGATAACAAGACCGTTGGTCTGGTTAGCGATATCCATAAGGACGAGCGTACGCATACGCGCCTGAGCGTTTTCGTAAGTAGTGTCGTGCTTGTTTTCGTCCTGACCTATATCTTTAAAATGCTGTAAAACGCTGTCGGAAATGGGAACGGTTTTAGCGGTAACGACAAGCGATTCTATAAGCTTTAAGGAGTTATTTTTCGTCTTTTCAGTCGTACCGAAGCACGGCATAGTAACAGCGATAATGTCCTTTAAACTATTACCCAAAGCCTTGAACGCGCGGCAGGTTACAAGAAGCGCCAATGCGGAATCAAGTCCGCCGGAAACGCCTATTACCGCCGTTTTTGACTTGATGTGCTTTAAACGCTTTTCAAGCCCCTTTTGCTGTATCGTAAGTATAAGCTCGCTTCTTTCACTAAGTCCGTCACTCGGAACGAACGGCGTTTTTGAAAATTTGCGCGTTAGATTACACTCACTTTTATCTGTATCAAATTTAATAATTGAATAGTCTTCTGCTTCCCCGCCGTTTTTAAAGTATCCGCTTGAAACTCTACGCCTTTCGGCAGCAAGCATTTCAACGTCGATTTCGCCGTAAATAAGTCCGTTTTCAAAGAGTTTGCTTTCGGATAAAACACAGCCGTTTTCGGCAATTATATTATGTCCTGCAAACACCGTATCAGTCGTACTTTCGCCATCGCCTGCATCGCAGTAAATATAACCCGAAACTAGCTTCGCCGACTGCATTTTTACAAGGTTTCGTCTGTACTCTGCTTTACCGACGGTTTCGCCACTGCACGAAAGATTGACTATAATATTTGCACCTGCGTTTGCGTGCGATATCGAAGGCGACTGAGGCGCCCACAAGTCCTCGCATATTTCCGCCGCAACAGTAAACTCGGGACAATTTTCGGCTTTAAATATAAGTTTGCTACCGAACGGCACACCATCAATATCACCGATAGTAACCGTACCCGTTTTTTCAGGCGCAGGAGAAAAATGCCGTTTTTCGTAAAATTCGCCATAATTCGGCAGATAGGTTTTAGGTATAACTCCCAAAATTTTTCCGCTGTGAATAGCAACGGCGCAGTTATATAATTTTCCGCGAACTTCAATGGGTGCACCAACAAACACAAGGGTTTTTAAGCCCCTTGTGCTTTCACAAATTTCTTTCAAAGCGTTTTCGCATGCGGATATTAAAGCGGTTTGGTTGAACAAATCGCCGCAGGTATAACCGCACACGCAAAGCTCGGGAAAAACGGTAAGCTGACTGCCGTTCTCCGCACTCTCTTTAATTGCTTTGATTATTTGTTTCGTATTAAATTCTACGTCCGCAACACTAATTTCGGGAGTTGCAGCGCAAACTTTAACAAACCCGTATTGCATTTAGTCCTTCTTGCTGAGCGAAGCCTTATGCGCTTCCCTGATTTTCGCGTCAAGCTCCGCCATAAATTCGGGATGCTCTTTAAGATAATCCCTCATCTTCTCACGGCCCTGCGCAAGCTTTTCTTCGTTGTAATATACGAACGCGCCGCTCTTCGTGAGTATTCCGTACTCAATACCTAAATCGATAAGGCAACCTTCCTGCGAAATGCCTTCGCCATAAATTATATCGAATTCTGCCACTCTGAACGGAGGCGCAACCTTGTTTTTAACGACCTTGCACTTCGTTCTGTTACCGATAACGTCGCCGCCGTTTTTAAGCGCGTCAGCCTTGCGGATATCGAGCCTTACAGTTGCAAAGTATTTAAGCGCCTTACCGCCGGGGGTGGTTTCGGGATTGCCGAACATTACGCCTACTTTTTCGCGTAGCTGGTTAATGAATATTACACAGGTTTTAGAACGGTTGGTAATAGCCGTAAGCTTTCTTAAAGCCTGCGACATAAGTCTTGCCAGAAGTCCCACGTGCGTATCGCCCATATCGCCTTCGATTTCTGCCTTCGGGGTAAGCGCCGCAACCGAGTCGATTACGATAACGTCGACCGCACTCGACCGAACGAGCGATTCGCAGATATCGAGCGCTTGCTCGCCAGTGTCGGGCTGGGATAAATAAAGCTCGTTAGTGTCAACTCCCAAAGCGTGCGCGTACTGAGCGTCAAGCGCGTGCTCCGCGTCTATGAAAGCCGCAACGCCACCCATCTTCTGCGTTTCTGCAATTATGTGCAGCGCGACCGTAGTTTTACCTGAGGACTCGGGTCCGTAGATTTCCATTATCCTTCCGCGCGGTACGCCGCCGACGCCTAACGCAAGGTCAAGCGAAAGGCAGCCCGTAGGGATAACTTCCAAATCGGTGTTTACGTTGTAATCGCCGAGCTTCATTATCGCGCCTTTACCGTACTGCTTTTCAATCATAGCCACGGTTGAGTTCAGTGCTTTGAGTTTTTCTTCGTTCATATATATTCTCCTGAATTATTTTAACGTTTTGAATGCATGGAACAGTGCAAGATTTACCGCAGTTTCGGTAATTTCGCGCCTGTCGCCCTTTAAATTATACTTGTAAACGGAAATCGTATCCTTTACGCCGATAGCTATGTATAAAAGTCCTACGGGCTTTTGCGAATTGTCGGACTTCGGCCCCGCAATTCCCGTGGTTGAGATGCAGATATCGCATTTACCGCCGTTTAAAAGCCCTTCCGCCATTTCGTACGCAGTCTGCGGAGAAACCGCGCCGTATTGCTTTAAGGTCATTTCCTGAACGCCTAAACGCTTCATTTTAGCTTCGTTGGAATACGTATTAAGCCCCTCGAAGTAAACCGAGCTTACCCCCGGAATTTCCACAAGCTTTTTGCTAACTCCGCCACCCGTAAACGATTCGGCCGTGCTTATCTTCATCCGTCTCAATTTCAGAAGCTGAAAAAGCCTGTATGCAAGCGGTGAATTTTCAAACGAATAAATATAGTCGTTAAGTATTTCGACCATATTTCTTAAAACGTCGTCCAAAACCATTTTCGGCGTTTTACTCGAATAGATTATCTCTATACAGCAATCACCAAAGTGTTCTGTTACGTTGAAATCAATTTCGGGGCAGACAGCCTTTGCCGCCTTCAATGCAGAATTTATTTTTGTTACGGGCGCGCCGACGGTCTTAACGTACGTTTTATCGTATTTAACTCCGTATTTCGCGTCAAGCACCCTTTTAACGTCTTTAAGCTGAAGTCTGTTTTCCTTATCCGTAAAATAAATGAACACAAGACTTTTACCCGCTTTTAAAATACCAAGCTCGTCAAAAGGTTTTCCGTAAAGCGATGCAACGTACTTTTTCAATGTGCTTTCCATCACTTTCGGGCAGTACAATATAACGTTGGAATACCCGTCCTTTGCATCCTGCAACGCGCGGATAATTTCTTCCGAATCGCTATACGAAATATAAGCTACTTTATCGAAATAATACCCGAAGCCCGACAAGGTTTCAAGTATCTTTTCCGTTTCTTCAAACGTGTTAGATTTTCTGTTCCTGAAAGTTAAAAAGCAGTTTTTAACCGCCGCACTTTCACGCGTTCCAATATTGCTCATTGCTTCAAAACTTCTATATTCCTGACTATATAATGAATTCCAGATACCACCGTTAAAATTACGCAAAGCGCAAATAAACCGAGGCCGATATAGTTAACTATATCGCAGAACAAATGGTCTAAAAATTCGCTTAAACCTAAACCGCCCAAAAGAATTGTAACGCTTGCGTCCTGAGAAACGGTTTTGTATTTACCAACCTTATCCGCAGCGATAACTATGCCTGCGTTTGCCGCAACCATTCTGAAACCGCTCACGATTATTTCTCTTGCAAGTATTGCCGAAACGCCGCAGCCTGCAACAATTAAAGCCCAGCTTCCGAGATTAGCCGTAAACACTTCGGGGACGGTCAGAAGCACTACGAAACCCGAAAGGTTTAAAACCTTATCCGCAATCGGGTCGAGAAATTTGCCGAGGTTTGTTACAAGATTATATTTTCTTGCGATAAGTCCGTCGAAAAGGTCGGTAAATTCCGCAAGCAGAAAAACGGCAAGCGATACGAAATAGTGACCCGTAAACTGGATATAGAACAGCGCAATAAAGATGGGAATCATTACTACCCTGCTTATAGTAAGCTTGTTGGGTAAATTCATAATACCCTTGCCCGCCGCTATTTTATAAAATTTGTCGTTTTTGAACTCCTCTTTCTTTTCCTCGTCGTTCATAAATCAAATTCTCCCGTTTTACCGTATAAATCGTAGCTATCGCTGTCCGTTATCAAAACGTCGTAATATTCGCCCTGAACGGCGTTATACGCGTTAAAATACACTTTTCCGTCAATATCGGGTGCGCTGAAATACGCTCTGCCGTAAAAACAGTTTTTATCGTAATCTATTCCGTCACACAAAACCTTCAAGGTCTTTCCGACGTGATTTTTAAGCTTAGCCGCGGAAATTTCACGCTGTACCTCATAAAGCTTTTTTACCCTGCGGCGCTTTATGGAATAAGGCAACTGTCCTTTAAGCTTATAAGCCGCAGTGTCCGGCTCGCGTGAATATGCGAAGAACCCACAGTTATCAAACTGAGCTTTTTGAAGAAAGTCGCAAAGCGCTTCTACCTCTTCTTCCGTTTCGGTAGGAAAGCCCGTAATAAACGTCGAACGGATGGCAATTTGCGGAATTTCGCGTCTTAGCTTTGCAAATAGTTCAAGGTACTCTTCTCTACTCCACGCGCGATTCATCAGCCTTAAAATTCTGTTTTCGCTGTGCTGCAGAGGAATATCAAGGTATTTAATTATCTTATCGTTATTCTTTATCTCGTCAATCAGCTCGTCGTCGAGCATATCGGGATAACAGTACAATAATCTTACACTATTAATGTTGACAAGAGCTGTCAACTTTTGTAAAATTTCTTTTAATTTTTTTTGGCCGTATAAATCCGTACCGTATCTGGTTACGTCTTGGGCAACTAAAATAAGTTCGGAAATATCGCCAAGTTCCTCGGCTTCCTTTAAAAGCCTTTCCATGGGAAAGCTTTTATATTTGCCGCGTATTTTAGGAATCAGACAATACGTGCAGTGATTATTACAACCGTCGGCAATCTTTAAATACGCGTAATGTACGGGGGTTGTAAGAACTCTTCCAAAGCCTTCGTCGGCTTGTCCTTGCCCTACGAAATTCACTCTGCCGTCCGAGTACGATTTTTCCAAGGCTTCGAAAAGCTTGTCGTAATCGTTCGTACCGAGAAAGACGTCCGCTTCTTCGAGAGCTGAAAACATTTCGCCGATAAACTTCTGAGGAAGACAGCCCGTAACTACTAACTTTTCAAGATTGCCGCTTTTGTACAGCGCACAGTCCAAAACCGTGTCTATGGCTTCCTTCCTCGATTCGTTCAAAAAAGCGCAGGTATTAACGATTATAATCTGTGCTTTTTCTATATCGTCGGTTATAGGCGCGCCTTTCTCTTTAATTATTGACAAAAGTTTTTCGGAATCAACCCTGTTCTTATCGCAACCGAGCGAAATAACCCCGAACGACTTTTGTGAAAAATCAATCATCCATATCTCCGTAAGTGTTTTCGAATTCCTCGCGCGAAAGTATAACCTTTCTGGGCTTCGAGCCTTCGGAATGGGTAATATAGTTCATATTCTCCATCCAGTCGATAATTTTACAAGCCTTAATGTAGCCCACGGGGAAACGGCGCTGAATCATGGATACCGACGCCTGATTAGAAGTGACGCAGTATTTAAGCGCCTGAATAAACGTGTCGTCTATCTTTGCTTCGTTTTCCGTTGCTTCGCCGCCGTCGCCGACGCTCGTCTGCTCCTCGGCTTCAACCTTATTGATAAAGTCGGAAACGCTCTGGTCGAAGTACGTTTCGTTGTGCTGTTTGACGAAATCGGTGACTTTCTGCACTTCGTGAGTATCGATAAAGCAGCCCTGTATACGCGAAAGGTCAGGATTTTCCGCCGAGCGGAAATACATATCGCCCTTGCCCAAAAGTTTTTCCGCGCCGCCCACGTCGAAAATCGTACGCGAATCGTCGAACGAGTTTACTTTAAAGCCTATTCTCGTAGGCAGGTTTGATTTAATTAAACCGGTAATACAGTCAACCGATGGACGCTGAGTTGCAAGTATAAGGTGTATACCGCAGGCACGCGCCTTCTGAACGAGCTTTATAATTCTGCTTTCGATATCCTTTTTCGCCTGCAACATCAAATCGCCGAACTCGTCTAAAATTATAACAATTTTCGGCAACTTTTCCTCGCCTTCAGGAAGGTGGTTGTTGTATTCGTCAAGGTTCTTGGTTGCCGTTCCCTTTTCGGTCATATCCTTGAAAAGCGAATACCTGCGCTCCATTTCCTTGATAGCCCAGTTCAGCGCTTTAATCGCCTTATCCACCTCGTAAATTATTTCGTTAATCATAAGGTGCGGCAGTTTGTCGTAGGAAATAAATTCAACCTGTTTGGGGTCAACCAAAATAAACCTGAGTTCTTCAGGACCGTACTTATAGAGAAGGCTTACCAAAAGCGCGCTTAAACAAATACTTTTACCGCTGCCCGTAGTACCCGCAACGAGCAGGTGCGGCATCTTGGTAATGTCGGGGCATACGACGTTTCCGTCGATATTCTTGCCGAGCGCAAAGGTTATGGTGTTTGCCTTGCTGTTTATGAATTTCTGGCTCGTAAGCATACTCTTAATGCCCACGATAGTTCTCGAATTGTTGGGAACTTCGATTGACAGCGCGCCCTTGGAATAGTTAAGATAAGCGGTAACGTTTTCCTTCATTAACGCCATTGCAACGGCTTCCCTGTAATTGAGCGACTGTTTGATTTTCGTCTTATCTTCGATAATAACGTCGTAACGCGTAATTGCGGGACCTATCGTGACGTTGGAAACCTCGCTCGCAATTTTAAACCTTGCAAGCGTTTCAACTATCGTCTGCTTGTTGTCCTCTATTTCGCCCGTGTTAACGTTGCTGTTTTCAGGGTGATCGTCGAGAAGGTCAAGCGTAGGACGAACGTACTTTTTCCAGACGTGCTTGGGCTTCTCCTCCTGAACTGGCTCCTCTTTTACGGGCGCCGTCACGGGTTGCGCGGCAGGCTTGCTTTCCGCTTTGCTTTCATACGGCGTTGCGGTTTGCTCTGCACGGGGCGAGGTCACGGAAGGCTCATCATCATCGTCGTCATAGTCTTCTTCTACGTGCGAAGTATGCGCAAGTGAAGAAAACTGGCTTTCTATTTCTTCCAGATCGTCGTCATCGTCTTCGTACTCGAAAAGATTTGCCCTGCTTCTCTCTGCTCTCCTTTCTGAAAGTCGGGAAGTATCAGGCTCTATCCTGTTTTCGGTGCGCGCAATACCCGCGCCGAATAAATCGTACATATTCACGGGGCGGCTTTCTTTGGGCTGTTCGGAAGGCTTCGGCTGTTCAGCCTTTACCTCGGGCGCTTGCTCCGCAGGCTTTTCCTCGACAGGCTTTATAACTTCCTCCGCGCGTACTACGGGAGTATTCAATCTGTATTCTTCGCGCTCAACGTAAGGAGTTTCTTCCGCAGGCGCTTCGTATATTTCCTCAGGCTCATCGTTTTGGAAATACTGCGCTTCGTCGATTTCGGAAACAGGCTCCGACAAAACATCCTCATGCGGCTGAACGGAATAAACGTCGCCCGTCTCGCTTGCATAGTCGTCGAGGTTTTCTACGGGCTTATCGCCGAAAACGTAGCTGGGCGGAACTGACGCCGCAGGCTGTGACAAAACCTCTTCCTGAAAGCTTTCGGAATAGGTCTGCTGTACGGGAACCGAGTTGGGCTTTTTATTATTTTTGCCGTCGGAAAAATTGCTTAAATAACTGTCGTCACTCTTTACAGGGTGATTGAAATACGAGTTTTCATTGAATATCATATTGCGGCGATAGCTTTCTGCCGCGAACTCGCCGTTTTCAAAAAGTATTTTTCGGCCGAGATTTTCCTTAGAATACTTGTCGTCGTACTGATAGGAATTTTCGGGTTCCTCGTACTGTTGAACGCGCTCGGGTGCTCTGCCCTGAGGAACGTAAATTCCGTTTTGTTCATACATCTGGTCAAGAGGCACTTCCGATTCCAACTCCCTTTGGGGCTGAGTAGGTGCGGCTTCTTCCTCGGCAGTATTGGCGTTTTTAACTATCTTCGTGCCGTTGACGCTCTTTCTCGCGCCTATTATTCTTATTCCGCGGCCGCCGCAAAGTACGCGGTAAATCAGATAACCGCACGCAAGCGTGAGAATAGAGAAAATAACGTACGCGCCGATAAACGTTGTGAACTTTGCGAAAGGATAAACGACTATTGCGGAAATTACCCCGCCGAAGGTGTAGCCGGAATAGCCCTGCGCCGCATTTTTATAGCATCTTTCTATGTATCCGCCGTAGCTAGAAAGCGAAATGTTGCGGCTTGAAACGGCGTGGAATAAAAGGAACGCAACGAACACCGCAAGCGAGATAACGAGTGCGGTTTTAAGTGAAATTTTAATCTTCTTGCCGAAAGTAAGCCTTTCGCCAAGGTAAGCCACAAG
>CAMWPZ010000027.1 GCA_947176305.1 uncultured Clostridia bacterium | reverse complement strand
CGGTTAAACCGTGCGCGGCTTTTATTATATAATTTTATTCTTCCTTCGCGGGTTCTTCGTCGGTTGGGTTTTCTGTAACTTCATTATTTTCCGCCGCGGGTTCGGAAGCGGCGGTTTCCTGTTCGCGTTCAAACATTATTGCGGCTTGGCGCTTTCTTCTTTTGTGCCAGCTTATATAGCAGTGAGCGTCGATTAAAAGGAAAACCACAAAGCACAGTACGCTCGGCAAAACGCTAAGCCCCGCCGTGGGAATTTTCATTGACCATAAAACTATCAAAACTGCGTCGTTTGCTATAAAACAAATGGAGTAATATTCGCATCTTCTCAGCATCAAATATGCTGCGGCAAGGCTTGTGATAAGCGAAATAGTGCTGACGATAAGGTTATCTGTATTCAGCGCACGCAGTAAAAAGTAGAACGCGACCGTCGCCGCCGCAGAGCCTACGCCCAGCAAAATATATTCGAGCGGCTTGACCTTGTTAATTTTAACCTCGTGCGCCTTTCCGTCAAAGCGGTTTCTTATCCACGTAAAAATCGAAATTACGTGTATGGGAACCATAAGCGAGAAGTAAATAATCATTTCGCCGTACAGGTGCTGGGTGTAAGCGTACACCGCGTACAGCGTGGAAAACAGCACGCTTACGAACTGCCCGACTACGTTGCCTTTCGCGTTAATCATTACGCAGGTGACCCCCGCAAGCGACGAGCAGTAGGAGAGTACGCTTCTTTCAGGCGCAACGGCAAAACCGACGGTAACTATAATAATACTCGCCGTCCACAGTGTCCACTCGAATTTTGTAAAGTACTTTAAAAATCTTTTAAACATATTTACCCTGCACTTGCATTATATTAACATATTGCCCGTAAATTTGCAACTTTAAAAGGTAAATTTAAAATACACTATTGCATTGTTTGGAAAATTATGGTATAATATTTCCGTTGTATAAAAGTCAATGGAGGATATAATGATGACGGAACAACAGATGATTGAAAAAATCGCACAGACCAAGGTCGTACCCGTAGTGGTGCTTAACTCTATCGAAGAAACCCTGCCCAAGATGCAGGCGCTTGTAAACGGCGGACTTCCCTGCGCGGAAATAACCTTCAGAACGCCCTGCGCGGCTGACGCTATTGCGCTGACCGTAAAGAAGTTCCCCGATATGCTTGTCGGCGCGGGCACGGTAATCAATAAGGAGCAGTGCGAAAAGGCTATAAAGGCGGGCTCGAAATTTATCGTTTCCCCCGGCTTCTCCGAAGAGGTTGCGGACTGCTGTAAAAAACACGGTATGCTTTACCTGCCCGGTATAGTTACCCCTACCGAGGCTATGGCGGCAATCGCAAAGGGACTTACCACTTTAAAGTTCTTCCCCGCATCCAACTACGGCGGACTTAAAACCATAAAGGCAATCTGCGCGGCGTTCCCGTATCTTAAGATTATGCCCACCGGCGGCATTTCCGCGGACAACATTCTTGAGTACCTCGCATACGATAAAATTATCGCTTGCGGCGGCAGTTGGATGATGAGCGGCACTCCCGAAGAAATCGAAGCAAAGACCAAGCAGGCGGTCGAGCTTGTCAAAAACGCGTAAATATTAAAAAACAAAGCGGTGCGCTTAAGATAGCGCACCGCTTTTATTGTACTTAACTAAATATCGCTTTGGAAGCCCTTGCCGATAATCTGGCTCGTGTCGGTGAGAATTACGAACGCGGCGGGGTCGACTTGGCGTATCTTCATTTTAAGCTTATACGCCTGCCTGCGGTTGCAGACCGTCAGCATAACCGTCTTTTCCTCGCCCGAATATCCGCCGACCGCCTTGAACGAGGTGTAGCTTCGTTTCATACCCTCGATAATGAACGGCGCAACTAACTCGGCATTGGCAGTGATAATTGTAACGTATTTGTTTTTGCCGATGCTTTCAATAACTCCGTCTACAAGGAAGGACTTGAAGAACAAGCCGAGTATCGAGAACAAGCCCGTAGTCGTGTCGAAGATAAAGAACGTTGACGAGGCGATAAGCAGGTCGGTCACAACCAGCGCTTTGCCTATATCCATCTTGGCGTACTTTTTGATTATGAGCGCAACTATATCCGTTCCGCCCGACGAGGCGCGGCAGTTGAACATAATCGCGCTACCCACGCCCGTTAAAAGCATTGCATAAATAAATTCCAAAAACTTCTGGTCGGTTAAGGTGTAGCCCGTGGAAAAATCGATTCCAAACGCTTTGAATATCAACTCCATCGCGTACATTTCAAGCGTGTACACTAAACTGCAATACGCGGTTTTAAAGGTGCAGCCCCTGCCGAGGAATATAAACCCGATAATAAGCAGCAGCGCGTTCATTATAAGGTTTAAAACCGACTGCGTAAAAAAGGGCACGGAATGGGTAACGTACTTGCTGATAATTATGGCAATACCGCTTACGCCGCCCGTTGCAAAGTTGTTCGGACCTTTAAAAAAGAACACTCCCGCCGCAAGCATAAACACGCCCAAGTTTAAAATCACCCAGTACTTGACGGTGTCAAGCCGCTTTTTACGCTTGTCGGAGATTGCAGTTGTCATTCCGATTTTGTCGTCGCTTTTTTTCATATTTCCCGAAATCTTATCATACGTCCGCCGTGTGAGCGGCGAACTGTTAAATCAAACGATTTTAAAAACTAAATAGTTCCGCCGAAGCCCTTGCCTAAAATTTCGTTCGCGTCGGTTATGATAACGAAGGAGCCGGGGTCGGTTTGGTGTATCTTCATTTTAAGCTTCAACGCTTCGTTGCGCTTGCACACGGTTACTATAACCTTCTTTTTATTGTGTGAATAACCGCCCTCCGCGTCGTACACGGTGTAGCCGTGTTTTATTACCTTTAAAATGTACTCCGCTATAACGTCGGGGTTTTCGGTAATAATTGTTATGTACTTGGTTTTGCCTATGCTCTCTATTACTCCGTCCAAGAGGAAAGACTTTGTGAAAAGTCCTAAGAAGGAGAACAGCGCGCAGTCCACACTCTTAAAGGTGTAGAAGGATATGAACACGACCATCATATCGATTATCATAAGCGCCATACCGACGTTTATGTTCGTGAACTTCTTTAATATCAGCGCGATAATATCCGTACCGCCCGAGGACGCTCCGCAGTTGAATACGAGCGCGCCGCCTATACCGAATAAGAGAATCGCGTATACAAGCTCCATAAACGGCTGGTTGGTGAGCGTTCCCGTCTTGGAAATATGCCCTAAAACGTCCAGATATTCAAACAGCCAGATTACTCCCGTATAAAACAGCGAGCAGAAAATAGTCCTTATAGTGCATTGCTTACCCAAAATTATAAGTCCTATAATAAGCAGTGCAACGTTTATAATCGCCATAATCACGCCCTGCGTAAAGAAGCTGCACAAGGGGTGGATAAAGCTTTCGAGTATAATCGCTATACCCGCAATTCCGCCGAGCGTGAACTGGTTGGGCGTCTGGAAAAAGTAGACACTGCACGACATCATAGATATGCCGAAAAGTAAAAGCACCCACCTTAAAACCGCACGCTTTTTCTTCTGCGCGGGGGTTAAAACCTTGTCGCCGTAAACTACGGGTTTTTTCTGCGTTTCTTCGCCCTCGATAACTTCCGCAGCTTGCGTTTCCGCAATGGCTTCGGCATTGGTCACCGCCCTTTCAACCGCCTTCTCGGCGGCTTCGGCTACCTCGGAATTTGCTTCGGGTAAGTCGTTTTCTGTCTTTGGGTTTTTAACGGATTTCATAAAAATCTCTCTTTAAGTATATTGGCAAAACAAATCATAACACAACCTAAATTCAAAGTCAATAAAAAGTTATTCACGAATTTTTCCAGCCCTTCCAAAGCCCTTAAATTCGCTATGCGTATTGACTTTACGGCTTAGGTATGGTACAATTTTCTTTGGCGGGAAGATATTTCCGCAATCGGATTATAAGAAGGTTATATGATAAACAGAAGGGCGCTTTTCGCCGACGAAACTTCAAGCTTCAAAACTCCATACGAGCCGAAAAGCGGCGACAGGGTAACGCTTAAACTGCGCACGCTTAAAAACGACGTTCTCCGCGCGTACGCCGTAGTCAACGGCATAAGGCGCGCAATGACGAAACAGCCCAAAAAATGCGCGAGCGACAACTTCGATTTTTACGCGGTTTCCTTTACCTGCACGGATAAAGCCGTGAATTATTACTTCGCAGTGTACGACGAGGATGACATAGTTTACTATAACCGTTTGGGCTGTGTCGAGAATATTCAGCCCGAGTTTGACTTTTCGTTCCTGCCCGATTTTCACGTTCCCGACTGGGCGAAGGGCACGGTGTTCTACCAGATTTTCACCGACCGTTTCTGCAACGGCAATCCTGATAACGACGTTTTAGATAACGAGTATTACTACACGGGCGGACACAGTAAGAAGATAAACGAGTGGTACAAATTCCCCGACGAGCTGGACGTGCGCTGTTTCTACGGCGGAGATTTGCAGGGCGTAAGGCAAAAGCTCGACTACCTGCAGGACTTAGGCGTGGAGGCAATTTATTTCAACCCGCTGTTCGTTTCGCCCTCGAACCATAAATACGATACGCAGGACTACGACCATATAGACCCGCACCTCGCCGTAATCGAAGAGGACGAGAACCACGCAATGCAGTTCTGGGAACAGCACAACGGCTACGCGCAAAGATATATAAAGCGCGTGACTTCGCAAAAAAACCTAGAAAAGTCCAACGAATATTTTGCCGAGCTCGTGAAGGAAATTCACGCGCGCGGCATGAAGGTCGTAATCGACGGAGTTTTCAACCACTGCGGCTCGTTTAATAAATGGATGGACAGAGAGGGGATATACTTAAATAAAGCGGGCTTTGAAAAGGGCGCTTACCACGACGTGAAAAGCCTGTACAGAAGCTACTTCAAATTCAACAAGAACGAAGCCAACAGTGCGTACGAAGGGTGGTGGGGCTTTGCCACTTTGCCTAAGCTCAATTATGAGCGCAGCGCAGAACTCGAAGAATACGTTTTATCCACGGGCGCAAAGTGGGTTTCCGCGCCCTTCAACGTGGACGGCTGGCGGCTTGACGTTGCCGCGGACTTAGGTCACAGCCAAAATTACAACCATAAATTCTGGCGCAAGTTCCGCGACAGAGTGCGCTCTGCCAACCCCGAAGCGTTCATATTCGCCGAACACTACGGCGACCCCACGGCTTGGTTTAACGGCAGAGAGTGGGACTCGGTTATGAACTACGATGCATTTATGGAGCCCGTAACGTGGTTTTTAACGGGTATGGAAAAGCACAGCGAGGGCTTCGATATTACTAAGCTTCACGACGGTAACGCGTTCTTTGAAAGTATGTTCAAGAATATGTCGCGCTTCCCCCGCCCTGCGCTGGATTCGGCTTTGAACCAGCTTTCCAACCACGACCACTCGCGCTTTTTAACGCGCACGAACAGCACCGTCGGAACGATTAAGACGCGCGGCCCGCACGCCGCGGGCGACAACGTGGACGTGGATATAATGGCGTTGGGCGTGCTTATCCAGATGACTTGGGTGGGAAGCCCCGGCATATACTACGCGGACGAGGCGGGACAGGTCGGCTGGACCGACCCCGACAGCCGCCGCACTTACCCTTGGGGGCATGAAAATACCGAGCTTATCCGCTACCATAAAGCGGTAATCGCAATGCGCAAGGACGTTCACTGCATAAAGCAGGGAAGCATAAAGAAGCTCGACTCGGGCAACGGCTATATAGCCTACGCGAGGTTTGACGAGGTAGACTGCGCCGCGGTAGTTATCAACTGCACGGACGTAGATATTAATTTAAGCGTTCCCGTCTGGGAGATAGACGTTCCCACCGGCGCGCATATGGTGCGAAGATTGAACGGCGACGGTTTCTTCGACGGTGAAAAGAGCGAGGTCCGCCACGGAAGGTTATTTATTAGTCTGCCCGCAAAGAGCGGCTGCGTTTATACTTTTAATTACGAACAAAAATAAGGGGAAATAAAAAATGAGAGACAGATTTTTCGGTGAACTGGACACTTACCTTTTCCACCACGGCACGCATTACGAGCTGTACAACAAAATGGGCGCGCATATCCGTGAAATTAACGGCGTGCGCGGCGTACACTTCGTACTCTGGGCGCCGCACGCGAGGGCGGTCTGCGTCGTTTCTGACGGTAACGGCTGGACGCCTTGGCGCGACATTATGGAAAAGTGCGACGACGCCATTTGGGAGCTTTTCGTTCCCGGTATGTGTGAGGGCGTTAAGTACAAGTATTTAGTCGTTCGCGAGGACGGCTCGGAAGTGTACAAGATAGATCCGTACGCGTTCCGCACCGAGCTTCGCCCTGCAAACGCTTCGGTTGTTACCGCGCTCGACTTCGAGTGGAGCGACGAAAAGTACCGCAAGGAAAAGAAGGGTGAAAACTTCCTTGAAAAGCCCATGGCTGTTTACGAGGTACACCTCGGCAGTTGGAAGAAGGATTTATCCAAGTGGGACGAGGACCAGTATTTCGACTACCGCCGCTTGGCGCACGAGCTTGCTGAATACGTCAAATATATGGGCTATACGCATATCGAGCTTATGGGCATATGCGAATACCCCTTCGACCCGTCGTGGGGATATCAGGTCACGGGCTACTTCTCGCCCACGGCACGCTATGGCTCGCCCGAGGACTTTATGTACTTCGTCGACCATATGCACAAGAACGGCATAGGCGTCATTTTGGACTGGGTGCCCGCGCACTTCCCCAAGGACGACTGGGGGCTTGCAAGCTTTGACGGAACGCCCCTCTACGAATACGCAGACCCCCTGCGCGCCGAATACCCCGAGTGGGGCACGAAAGCCTTTGACTTAGGCAAAAAGGAAGTTTCAAACTTCTTGATTGCTTCGGCGTTCTTCTGGGTCGAAAAATACCATATCGACGCCCTGCGTGTGGACGCGGTTGCGGCTATGCTGTACAACAGCTTCGGCAGAGCGGAATACCGCCCCAACGAATACGGCGGAAACGAAAATCTGGAAAGCTTCGAATTTTTCCGCCACCTCAACAGTATTTTAAGAAGCCGCACCGACGCGTTCTTAATCGCGGAGGATTCCTCGATTATCGCGGGCGTTACTGCGCCTGCCAAAAAGGGCGGGCTCGGCTTCGGACTTAAATGGAATATGGGCTGGATGAACGATTCTATCCGCTACTACAATACCGACCCCATTTTCAGACCGTACCACCACCATTTAATGACGCACACGCTCGAATACTGCTTCATTGAAAATTATATGCTCGTTCTCTCGCACGACGAAGTCGTCTACGGCAAGGGCAGTATGATAAACAAGTTTATCGGCAACAAGCTCGACAAGCTGGGAAGCTTAAAAACCTGCTACACGATGATGATGGGCCACCCTGGCAAAAAGCTTTTGTTTATGGGTCAGGACTTCGCGCAGGAAAGGGAGTGGAACTTCCGCACGGGACTTGACTGGCACCTGTGCGACGACGAGGGTCACCGCGACGTTATGAACTGCTGGCGCACGCTCTTGCACCTGTACGGCGAAAGGCCCGTTCTGCACAACGACTGCGGCGGCCCCAACACCTTCGAGTGGATAAACAGCGGCGACTGCAACCGCAACATTTTCACCTTCATAAGGCGCAACCCGTGGAACTACAACAATGCGCTGATATTCGTGTGCAACTTCGCACCCGTAGAACGCTACGAAATGGGCGTGGGCGCACCCGTGGAAGGGACGTATAAACGCATTTTTTCGACATATCCCGACGGCTCGTCACTCGAAATTAATACGGTAGAGGAATTGTGCGACGGAAGAAAGTATAAGCTTATCTTCAACCTGCGCCCGTATGAATCGTGCATATTCGAAGTGCCCTACAAGGAAAGCACGCCCGAAGAAAAGGTAAAGGAAAAGGAAGTGCGCACAGGGATTAAGAAGGCGCACGAGGAAGTGAAGAGCGACTTCTCGCACGTGCCCGAAGTAAAGGTTCCCGAACATCTTGCGAAGAAACCCGCGGCAAAGAAAACGACAACCAAAACGGCAACGGCTAAAAAGCCTGCAACTAAAAAGAAATAATTTTAAGCCGCCCGCGCAAACTTTGCGCGGGCGGCTATTTATTTGACAACGGTTTTCAATAATAGTATAATTCATATACAAAAGATAGGAATTAGAAAATGTCACAGGATATAAAGGAAAAAATTTTAAAACTCAAAGCCGAAAAGGACGTCTGTATCCTCGCGCACAGCTATATGTCGGAGGAGGTTTGCTCGGTTGCGGACTTCGTCGGCGACAGCTACGCGCTTTCCGTCAAGGCTAAAACGGCTCCGCAAAGCACGGTTATTATGTGCGGCGTCCGCTTTATGGCGGAAACGGTCAAAATGCTTTCGCCGCAGAAAAAAGTTATCCTTTCCAATCCCAAGGCAGGCTGCGCCATGGCCGAGCAGTTCGACAGGGAAGTTATCGAGCAGGTCAAAAAGCTTTATCCCGATTACGCCGTCGTCGCGTACGTCAATACCACGACCGAGCTGAAAACGGTTGCCGACGTCTGCGTGACCTCGTCAAGCGCGGTTAAAATCTGCCGCGCCCTGCCCGAAAAAAATATACTGTTTATCCCCGATATAAATTTGGGAACGTATGTAAAAGAGCAGGTGCCCGAAAAGAACTTCAAACTGCTTTCGGGCGGTTGTCCCACGCACGCGCGGATAGAACAGGCGGACGTTTTAAAAGTAAAGGCTGAACACCCGAACGCGCTGTTCCTCGTTCACCCCGAGTGCCGCCCCGAGGTCGTCGCGCTTGCGGACTACGTCGGCTCGACTTCGGGTATAATGGACTTTGCGGAAAAGTCGGATAAAAAAGAATTTATCATAGGCACGGAAAATTCCATAGTAGAGCATCTGCAGGCTAAATGCCCCGACAAAAAGTTTTATCCGCTTTCGGAAAATCTCGTCTGCGGCAATATGCGTTTAACTACCTTAGCGGACGTTTTGGCTTGCCTCGAAGGTACGGGCGGCGAGGAAATAGTACTTGACGAAAAAATCCGCCTCAAAGCTGTAAAGTGTATTGAAAAAATGATAGAGTTAGGGGGTTAAGCGGAAATGATGATAACCACCAAGGGCAGGAACGCCCTGAAAATTATGATTGAGCTTGCACGGCAGGAGGGCGGGGGCTTCGTGTCCTTGAACGACATTGCCGAGCGGCAAAAGGAATCGTTAAAATACCTCGAAGCCTCCGCGGCTCAGCTTTCGGCGGCGGGGCTTGTCGTCAGCGCGCGCGGCAAAAGCGGCGGCTATAAGCTTGCGCGCAAAGCCGAGGAATACACCGTTGCGGAAATACTGCTTTCGGGCGAAGGCTCGCTTGCGCCCGTAAGCTGTCTTATAAGCGGCTGTGAAAATGCGGACACCTGCCAGACCTTGCCGCTATTTAAAGAGCTTGACGAGGTTATAATGAACTTTCTAACCTCGAAAACCTTAAAAGATTTATTGAAATAGTTTTATAAAATCATTTAATTCCTATTGACAATATAGGAATTAAAAATTATAATTAATTCATACTAAAACAATAGGAATTAGAAAGTGAAAACCATTTACGTTGACAATGCGGCGACGACCGCAATGAGCGATACGGCAATAAAGGCAATGACGCCGTACTTAAAGGAAGTTTACGGCAACCCTTCCTCGCTGCACACGGTGGGGCAGGTTGCAAAGGAAGCTTTGGACGCGGCGCGCGCGGGAATCGCAAAATGTCTGAACTGTGACGCACGTGAAATTTACTTCACCTCGGGCGGAAGCGAAGCCGACAATCAGGCTATCCGCTCGGCGGCGGTGAACGGCGCACGCAAGGGCAAAAAGCATATCATATCAACCGCGTTCGAACACCACGCGGTTCTGCACACTTTGAAAAAGCTTGAAAAAGAGGGGTACGAGGTAACGTATTTGCCCGTACATGCGGACGGACTTATCACCGCGAAAGAGGTCGCGGCGGCTATCCGCCCCGATACCGCACTCGTCACCGTTATGTACGCTAATAACGAGGTGGGAACAATTCTGCCTGTCCGCGAAATAGGCGCGGTCTGCAAAAAGGCGGGAGTCACCTTCCACACGGACGCGGTGCAAGCTGTCGGGCATATCTCCGTTGACGTGCAGGCGGACAATATCGATATGCTCTCGATTTCGGCGCATAAATTCCACGGCGCGAAAGGCGTGGGCGCACTCTATTGCAGGCGCGGCATACCTTTAAACACCTTTATAGAAGGCGGCGCGCAGGAGAGGAACAAACGCGCGGGTACCGAGAATATCGCGGGCATTGCGGCAATGGCGGCGGCGCTTAAAGAAGCGTGCGAGAATATGCCTGCGAATACCAAAAAGCTTGTAAAGCTCCGTGACGAGTTAATCGACGGGCTTTTGAAAATTCCTCACAGCAAGCTCAACGGCGACAGGGTAAAAAGACTGCCCTCGAATGTGAATATGTGCTTCGAAGGTATCGAGGGCGAGGGGCTTTTACTGCATCTCGACGCGCGCGGGATTTGCGCATCGTCCGGCTCAGCATGCACGTCGGGCTCACTTGACCCGTCGCACGTTCTGCTCGCCTTGGGGCTTCCGCATGAGGTCGCGCACGGCTCGCTGAGGATTAGCCTTTCCGAAGGCAATACCGAGGAAGATATAAAGGCAATTTTAAAAGCCGTGCCCGAAGTGGTGGCGTATTTAAGAAATATGTCGCCCGTATGGGAAGAGCTTGAAAAGGGAACGAGAAAACATTTAATTTGAAATAATTTACGGCGCGCGCAAAAATCGCACTTTTTGCAAGCGCACCCCATTTGTCGCTACGCGACCTCGGCAGGGTGAAGCGCCGCAATTAAATAATAGTTTGCCCTTAAATATTGCGGCGCGAGGGGCGGCGCCACTAAAAATCACGGAAAATCGCAGGCGCAGAATAGCCGAGATTTTCGTGAGAAGGAGTATATTATGGCATTATACAGCGAAAAAGTTATGGACCATTTCACCAATCCGCGCAACGTCGGCAAAATCGAGGACGCTGATGGTATAGGCGAGGTCGGCAACGCCAAGTGCGGCGACATAATGAAAATTTATTTAAAAATCGAAAACGATATTATAGTCGACGTAAAATTCAACACGTTCGGCTGCGGCAGTGCAATCGCGTCGTCGTCTATGGCGACCGAGCTTATCAAGGGCAAGCCCCTTTCCGAAGCTTTGACTTTGACCAACAAAGCCGTTGCCGAAGCGTTGGACGGTCTGCCCGCGCACAAGATGCACTGTTCGGTGCTTGCCGAGGAAGCTATCCGCGCGGCGATTAAGGACTACTACGATAAAAACGGCATAGCCTACAACAAAGCCGACTTCCCCGACCCGCACGACGAGGAAGAGGAACACAACTTCAACGAAGATTAACTGTGAAAGAATTATCTTACGTTATGAGCGTGGAACGCTCGATAATAACCAAGTTCAGAAAACCTATATGGTCACGGTTTTTGGAGGCGGTGAAGGTCTACGACCTGATTTCCCCGAACGATAAAATCGCCGTGTGCGTTTCGGGCGGCAAGGACAGTTTTCTTTTAGCAAAGCTGATGCAGGAGCTCAAACGCCACAGCGAAATTCCGTTTGAATTAGAGTTCATTTCAATGAACCCCGGCTATAACGAACAAAACGCGGAACTTATCGCAAAGAACGCTTCCCTTTTAGAAATTCCTTTAAAGACGTATAAGTCGGACATTTTCGAGGTTACGGAAGAAATCGGCGGCAACTCGCCGTGCTATCTGTGCGCGAGGATGCGGCGCGGCTTTCTGTATGCGCGCGCGGAGGAGCTGGGCTGTAACAAAATTGCGCTCGGCCACCACAAAAGCGACGTTATCGAAACCACGCTTATGGGTATGCTTTACGGCGGACAAATACAGGGTATGCTTCCCAAGCTTAAAAGCAGTAACTTCGGCAATATGCAATTAATCCGCCCCATGTACTGCATAGAGGAAGGCGATATAATTCACTGGCAGAAATACAATAACTTACAGTTTATCGCCTGCGCGTGCAAAAAGACCGAAGGGCTTGCCCTTGGCGAGCAGGGCTATTCCGCCCGTCAGGAGGTCAAGGAAATTATCCGCCGCGTAAAGGAGAAAAACCCCGACGTTGAAAGCAGCGTTTTCAAGAGCATACATAACGTACAGCTCGATACTCTCGTCGGATACAAAAGGAACGGCAAAAGCTATTTTATGGAAAAATTCAACGGCTCCCCCGAAGTTTGACGGCGGAGCTTTTTTATTTCGCTTTTGCTTTACAGCCGTTGACAAAACGCACAAAATATGATACAATTTAACATATAATAATTTATATATTTCAAGGAGAAAAATGTATGAAAAAGAGAAGTCTGGTTTCACTGCTTTTAGCGTCCGCGTTAAGCGTGTCGCTTTTAGCCGCTTGTAATAAGGACGACGACAGTAATAAGAATGACGGCACCGAAAACCCGCCTCCCGCGCCCACACAGCCCGTTAAGCTTTCCGCGCCGACGATTACGCGTGAAGAAAACGTAATAAGCTGGTCGGCGGTCGACAACGCAACGGGTTACGACGTTTACGAGGGAACTACGGTCGTTTCCGAAGCGCAGACGGAATTATCGTATACGATTAATAAGACGGGAGTCGGCACGTATACCTACACGGTAAAAGCCGTAAGCACGGACGACAAATACACGACAAGCGACGCTTCCAACTCGGTAGAGTATAAGGTAACAAGCTCAGAGCCTGCACCCACAGAGGATACGTCAACCAAGCTTACCGGCAAGATTTACCTCGTCGGCGACAGCACGGTTTGCGATTTCAGCGATAATTATTATATCCCCCGTAAAGGCTACGGCACTCAGCTTTATAATTATTTAAACTGCGACGAAAGCCAGATAGTAAACCTTGCGATGTCGGGCAGAAGTTCGTTAAGCTTCCTCACCGAAGGTAACTATACAACGCTTAAAAACAGCATAGCCGAAGGCGACTATCTTATAATAGGCTTTGGTCATAACGACGAAAAGAGCGACGAAGCCGCGCGTTATACCGACCCTACCAAATCATACACGGATACAAGCACGACGAACGGACCTTCGTTCCAGTACACACTGTATGAAAACTACGTTAAGCTGGCAACCGACAAGGGCGCAACTCCCATACTCTGCACGCCTATCGTAAGATACGACACGAGCGGCAACTATACCGGCTCAAAAGTGCATAATACTGATAAGGGCGATTACGCGGCGGCAATAAAGACGCTCGGCACCGCTACGAACACAACCGTCGTAGACTTAACCGAGCTTACGAAAGCGGAATACAAAAAGGACAACACGGCGGCTATAAAATTCCACGCGCACACGTCATATACTCTCGACGGCGAAACCAAAGTACCCGCAGGCCGCGACGATACGCATATCAATATGTACGGCGCGAAAATGGTTGCGTATAAATTTACGCAGGAGATTTTAGCTTCCGACTGCACTTTAAAAGCAAACGTTATAACTACCTCGACCGCACCGACGGAAGCCGATTACACAGCGGCAATCAAGACCGATTACGTTAAGCCGCCCGTTCAGACGTTCGACCCTTCAAAATATGCAAGCAGAAACGTAAACGGCGACTGGTACCGTACCGTTATCGGAAATATCGGCGGAACTAAGGCGGGCAATTTTACGCTTACTTATGCAAACGATACGTATACGGTAGGTAATGCGGGAAATTCAAACGGTAAATTCGAAGGCAGCGGCGACGGCTTCGGCGCGATATTTACGCAGATAGATAAGACTAAAAACTTTACCGCTTCGGCTACCGTTACCGTTAAAACTGTTGGAACAAGCAATCCCAACCAATCGGGATTCGGCTTAATGCTCCGCGACGATATTTATATTGACGGCGAGCCTGCCGGAGCGTACACGGGAAAGGAAGTAGTAGCTACCAACTACGTAACCGCAGGTGTATTCGGTGACGGCAACTCGGCGTTGTTCAGCCGCGAAAACGGCGCGCTTAAGAAAACGAGCAACACGACCACCGTTGCAGCAGGCTCTGCTTATGAAGTATCTATCGAAAGAATAGGACAGACGGTTAACGTATCGTTCAGCGACGGCACGCACAATTATACGCAGACCTTTACGGACTTTGATTTCGTTGCGGCGGATAACGACTATATGTACCTGTGCCTGTTTGCGAATAGAGGCTTAGTTGTAGAATTTACAAACGTACAGTTTGAAATCACGGGCGACGCGCAGGGCGCATAAAATACGAACCTAAAAACCAAATATTTAAAACAAATCGGCGCGGAAATTTTCCGCGCCGATTTTTTGTTTTCATAAATCTTGGACAAGTTGAATACAAATAGTGTATGCAAAATTTCTGTTTTACGGATAAGGATACTACACTTAAAAAACTCGGCTCGACCGCGCAGGGACTTACGGACGCGGAAGCCGCCGAGCGGTTAAAAACCCACGGCGAAAACGTAATCGAGCGCGGCAAAAAATCGGGCATTATTAAGCTGTTTTTGTCGCAGTTCAAAGATTTTATGACGCTTCTTCTAATCGCCGCGGCGGCGGTTTCGGCGGTGATTGCGTTTATTTCCAAGGACTCGAAGGACTTGACCGACGTATTCATAATTTTAGCCATAATTTTTCTGAACGCCATCGTCGGCACCGTTCAGCAGTTCCGCGCGGACAAGGCTATCGAAAACTTAAAAAAGCTATCCGCGTGCAAGGTCAAGGTTCGGCGCGGCGGTAAAGAATTTTCAATCGACAGCACGCAGGTGACAGTCGGCGATATCGTGCTTTTAGAGGAAGGCGACGTTATCCCCGCCGACTGCCGCATATTGGAGTGCAACGGCCTGAAGTGCGACGAATCCGCACTCACGGGCGAAAGCGTCAGCGTGGACAAGGACGCGGAAACCATACGCGGTAACAAGGTCGCCCTCGGCGCAATGCACAACACCCTTTTCAGCTCGACCTACGTCGTGCGCGGCAACGCAACCGCCGTAGTCACCGCCGTGGGCATGGGCACGGAAATGGGCAAAATCGCCGCCATGCTCGAGGACACGAAAGCCGCCTCAACCCCGCTTGAAAAATCGTTGAACAAGCTCGGCAAAATAATTTCCGCCGTAGTGCTTGCCATAACTGCGGTGATTTTCGTGTTCGGCATATTCGTAAAGAGCGACGGAATATTAAAAAACTTTATGACCTCCGTCGCAATCGCGGTTGCGGCTATCCCCGAAGGTCTGCCCGCCGTGGTCACCATTATAATGGCGATGGGCGTGCAGAAAATGAGCAAAAAGAACGTCGTTATCCGCAAGCTGAAATCGGTGGAAACGCTGGGCGGCTGTTCGGTTATCTGCTCGGACAAGACGGGCACGCTAACGCAGAACAAATTGAGGGTTACGAAAATCTGGGGCGATTTTTCCGACCTTGCCGACGGAAATATTACGGGCGTTAAAGCTAAAATGCTTCAATGTATGTCCGCCTGCACGACCGTCAAGGGCGATAAAGGCGCGTACATAGGCGACCCCACTGAAATCGCCCTGCGCGTGTACGCCGACGGTTGCGGCTATGAACAACCCTTTGAAAAGCTTGCCGAGCTTCCGTTCACTTCCGAAAGAAAGATGATGACCGTCGCGGCGAACTTCGGCGGCGAAAAGCTAAGCCTTGTAAAGGGCGCGCCCGACGTTTTATTGAAGAACTGTTCCTTCATATCCACCGCCGCAGGCGTGCGGGCTATCACGGCAGACGATAAGCAGATAATACTTGCAAAGCTCAGTGAAATGTCCGACGAGGCACTGCGCGTTTTGGGCTTCGCGTACAGAAGCTATGACGGTGCGGCAAAGGAAGAAGGGCTGATTTTCTTAGGGCTTTGCGGAATGATAGACGGACTGAAAGAGGGCGTAAAGGAAGCCGTTGCCGAGTGCAAGGCGGCGGGGGTTGCGACCGTAATGATAACGGGCGACCACGTGCGCACGGCGTTTGCCATAGCCAAAAAGCTGGGCATTGCCGAGGATATGAGCGAGGTTATCTCGGGCGACGAGCTGGACGCTATGGACAAAAAAGAGCGCGACGAAGCAATATCGCGCTGCCGCGTGTTCGCCCGCGTTTCGCCCAAGCATAAAAACTTAATCGTCAAATCGCTGAAAAAGCGCGGTCACGTCGTTGCGATGACGGGCGACGGAATAAACGACGCGCCGAGCATTAAGACCGCCGACATAGGCATTGCAATGGGCAAGGCGGGAACGGACGTTACGAAAAGCGCTTCGGATATGGTAATCGCGGACGACAATTTCACGACGATAGTTTCCGCCGTGCGCGAGGGCAGGCGCATTTCCGCAAATATCAAAAAGACGATACAGTTCTTCCTGTCCACAAACCTTGCGGAAGTTCTGGCGATACTCGTCGCCTCGCTCGTGTTCTTCCGTCACGACTTCCTGTTATCAACACAGCTTTTATGGCTCAACCTGATTACGGACAGCTTCCCCGTGCTCGCCCTCGGTATGGAGAGGGAGGATAACGACATTATGAAGCGGCCGCCCGTCCGCGCGGAGAAAAGTCTGTTTTCGAAATCTTCAGTTTCGCTTATCGCATTTTTCGGACTGTATATGACGGCGGTCACCGTCGGGGTGTACGTGCTTTCTTTAAAAGCTTTCGGAAACGAAATCGCAACCGCAACCACCTTCTTAACGCTGTCTTTTTTGGAATTGTTCCACTCGTTCAATATCCGTTCGGAACGGCAGTCGATATTCGGGTGCGGAATTGCGACGAACAAGGTTTTGCTTGCAACCGTGTTGATAGGAATTGCGATAAACGTACTGCTTGCCGTTGGCCCGCTTGCGCCCGCGTTCGGGCTTGTGAATTTGCAGTGGAAGCACTGGCTGATAGTGTTCGGGCTGTCGCTTTCGGTTATCCCCGTGGGCGAGCTGTATAAGCTTTGTATTCGTTTTATAACGCGCCGCGGCGGCAATAAGGAAAAAATTAAAATCAAAGCCAAAGGAATTTTTAAAAGGCGCGCGGCATAATATAGAATAGATATACGGCGCGCGCAAAAATCGCACTTTTTGCAAGCGCACACAATTTGCGCATATTTGCGCCTCAGCGGTGTGAATTGGCGCGATTATAAAATCGTTTGCCCTTGAACACCGCGCCAAGAGCGGCAGAGCCGTTGCAAATCACGGAAAATCGCAGGCGCATATTAGCCGAGATTTTCGTGAACAAAGTTAAACCCATTTATTTTTCTCTTTAAAAAGGTGCGCCGCGCGGAAG
>CAMWPZ010000026.1 GCA_947176305.1 uncultured Clostridia bacterium | reverse complement strand
CGAAAGTACTTAGCGGGCCACCGCTCGGGAGGATAGATAGTTGCCGGATTTCAAAAAAAGAAGCACCACCTTAGGTGGTACTTCTTTTTTTGTACTGCGATAATAATTAACCGAGCGAGCGGGTACCGCTTGGGAGGACGAGCGCGGAGTTCTCAAAACAACTGATTGTTGTTTTGCCGCGCGAGATAAGCTTGCGCATAACCCAAGGCGCAAGCGATGCCCGAGAAAACTGTTGCCCTTACAGTTTTCGAGAAGATAGTTGCCGGATTTCAAAAATAAAAACAACCGCTTTGCGCGGTTGTTTTTATTTTTGTGCGTTAATTGTCAGAGGATAGTATATCGGTCAATTCTTTTATTAATGAGTAAATAGCATCAGAAGTAGTTTGTTCTTTGTGTGGCTCACAATGGTTGCTGTTGGAAGCTTCAGATTTTCGCAAAATGCCGCGCGGTTTATTGTCACAAGTGCAATGTTCGTAACATTTGCAGTGTTTGCAATTATTAGTTTCGCTCATACTTTTATTATATTCTTAGTTAACTAAGAAGTCAACATATTTTCTTAGTTTTCTAATATTATAAGGTTATGGAAAGTATTGGGATAAGGATAAGAAATCTTAGACTTGAAAAAGGATTATCACAACCGCAATTAGCGAAAATGGTAGGGGTTTCGAAAGGGGTTATTTCATTTTGGGAAAACGATGTGAACGAGCCTAAAGCAAGCTATATTAAAATTCTTGCAACATGTTTAGAGGTTTCTGCGGACTATCTTTTAGGCTTGGAGGACTAACGAAAATTACGTCTTGAAATTACTTATATAGTGTGGTACAATAAAGCTATGAAAAAGGTTTTGGCAAAATTCGGTTTTGTACTGTGCGCGGCGGCTTGCGTATTTACAGCCGCTTGCGCGGGTAACGGCGGCAAAAGCACGCTTTTAGGCAAGCCGTCGGATTTTAAACCCTTGACTTCGCAGGAAAATTCGGACGAGGGACTTAATAGCTTGCGCAAAAAAGCAAACTCGTTTTCTTCCGAATTTACCGCCGCGGCTTACAACGGTTATAAAAACGGCGAAAACTTTGCGGTTTCGCCCGTTTCCGTATTCTCGGCGCTGTCGCTTGCGGCAGAGTGCGCCGCAGGTGAAACGCGTACGGAAATTCTTTCCGCGCTCGGCGTAAGCTATCAGGATTTGCAGAATGATTTTTCAAAGCTTTTCCGCTCTTTAAACGAGGAGTTTACCATTTCGGGCAGAGGTGGCAAAGAACAGCTCGAAGGCAAAATACAACTTACAAACTCGATTTGGCTTGATGAAGCGGCTTCGGCAAAACAGCAGTGTATCGACGCGCTTTCAAAAGATTACTTCTGCTATTCGTATGCGGCGAATTTCCAAAGCGCCAACGCCGAGGCGAACAAAGCCGTTAGCGAGTTTGTCAAGGAAAAGACCAACGGGCTTATAGATAACGACTTCCATATTTCCAGCCAAACGCTGTTCACTCTTATTAACACGCTGTATCTTAAAGACGTTTGGAACGAGGGCGGCAAAGATTTAGGCTTCACCGACGGAAAGCACGTCTTCACCGAGGCGGACGGAACGGTCAAAAATATCAACCTGCTTTCGGGCCATTATTTTTCGGGCAGGGCGTACGACGGCGGAAATTTCACTTCATTCTACACGGAAACCGAAAACCGCTTCTGCCTTAAATTTATTCTGCCGAAGGACGGCTTTGCGCTTGCGGACGTTTTCACTGCGGAAAATATCGCAAAGGTAAATTCCGTCACCGACTACAACGCGATTGACTATGAAAATAAAATCAAGTATATGACGCGCTGTCTTTTTCCCGAATACGGCGCGGGTTACGACAACGATATTTCCCCGCTTCTCAAGGATATGGGAATTAAAGCTCTGTTCGATAAGAACAAGTGCGATTTTTCAAACCTTTCCGACGATAAGCTTGCCTGCAGTCAGGTTCGGCACGTGACCAACCTTCAGGTAGACAAAAAGGGCATCGAGGGCGCGGCGGTTACTGTCATTCAGATGGACGGCATGCCTGCACCCGAGTTCGAGGAAGTGTACCTCGATTTCGCCGTGGATAAAGCGTTCGGCTTTATTATAAACGACGGCGACGGCGTTCAACTGTTTTCGGGCGCGGTTAATAAAGTTTAATTTAAAAGCAAAGGCAACCGTTTTGCGGTTGCCTTTTTTATCGGTTGAATTTAGATAAACAATATAGTATAATAAAAATATGAAAACACGAAGGAAATTCCCGCGCAAATTAAAGCTTGCGCTGTTCATAATCGCCGCCATAATTTTTTCGGCGGGCTTAGTTCTGTCGGTGTATGCGGTTTCCGTGCAGTTTGCGCCGCTCAGCCTTTCGATAAATTTATCCGAAACCTATCAGGAAATGGAAGGCTTCGGCGCGAGCGGCTGTTGGACGTTTCAGGAAATAGGTAAGGACGAGCAGGCGGCAAAGAACGCAGCGCAGCTTTTGTACGGCGACGGCGGCTTGAAGCTGGGAATACTCCGCTATAATATCGGCGCGGGCAGCAAAGAAACCAATCACGGCTACGGCGAAAACCGCGCCACCGAAAGCTTTTTCATAAGCGAAAACTATAAATCGAAGGAAAGCTTTTCCGACCCTGCAAACTACGATTTTACGCGCGATAAAAACGCGATGCGCGTACTTGACGAGTGTATAAAGACGGGCAACGTTAAGGCGGTTACGCTGTTTGCAAACTCTCCGCACTACCTTCTGACGAAGAACAATAAAACCCATGCGGACCGCAAGCACGAGGACAATTTAGCGGAAGAAAACTTCGAAGCGTTTTCCGACTACCTTTTAATAATAACCGACTTTTTCAGGCAGAAGTTTTCCGCGCTTGAAAACCCGCCTAAAATTTACGTAAGTCCCATAAACGAGCCGCAGTGGAGCTGGGGAAGTGATTCTTCCGTGCAGGAAGGCTGCCATTACGAGCCGAAAACCCTTGCAAAATTTTTAGACGTTTTCTATAAAAAATTGCATGCTTACAACAGTGAGCACGGCGCGGGAATTCTGCCCGACTTTTTCGACTGCGGCGGCTACACCGACAAGTGCAAGTACAAAAAATACATATCCGAAATGAAGAAGTACCCGTACTTCGACGAGCTGGACAGCCTTTCGTTCCACTCGTACAAGGGTAAAAACAAGCGGCTTGAAAGACAAATCTTTTCTTCCTATTCGGACAGAAAGCTTAAAGGCAAAGCCTACCGCATGACGGAATACTGCGAAATGAAGACGGGAACTTCATTTGATATTGACAGAGGTCTGCACACAGCAGGCGTAATTATGAAGGATTTGACTATTCTTTCCGCAACGGAATGGAGCTGGTGGACTGCCGCGGCGAGGTTCGGCTTCGAGGACGGGCTGATTTATTACGAACCTGCAAACCTTGCCGAATTCACCTGCACCAAGCGTTTTTACTGTATGGCGCAGTTTTCAAGGTATATTTCGGCGGGCGATTTGCGCGTTAACGTCACGAAAACCGATTTTCTGAACTTCGACGGCACGGAAAGTTGTGCGTTTTTAAAGCCCGACGGAAGCGTCGTACTTGTAATTGTAAACGACAGGAAGGTTTCGCGCACGCTTAAACTCGGCGGTTACAGCGTGGAAAATATGATTTACACCGACGCGGACAATAATCTGAAAGAGGTTAAACCCGACGGAAAAATAAAATTACCCGCAAAGAGCGTGACGACGCTTATTCTTAAAAAGGCATAAATATGGAGCTTGACGAGGAGTGTAAGGGCTGTCTTTACGGCAGTCAGATGAAAAAGGTTGAAGGCACGCAGACCGACGAAGCGAAGCTTGCGGAATTTAAAAGCCGCGTAAAAGCGCTGTGCGAAAATCCGCCGCCGCACTACTGCGCGCCCATTTTAATGCGCGATATAAACGGACTGCACCGCGAAATTTTCGGCACGGATATCGATTACACGCGAGAAAAGTCACTTTTCAACCGCGCGCTTTTGGCAATGGAAGAAAGGCTGTTTGCGGAAATTATGCGCTCGCCAGATCCGATAGCAGAGGCACTGAAATTCGCGATGGCGGCAAACTATATCGATTTTGCGCGTATGTCTGACTTGGACGAGGGCGCGGTTGACTACATTATTTCCGCCGCACGCAAGGCAAACCCAGACGAAAAAACAGTGCAATGCTTTAAAGAAAAGTTAAGGGCGGTAAACTCGCTGTGTGTGCTTCACGACAACTGCGGAGAAATCGTGCTGGATAAAATTTTAATAAGAGTTATAAAACGGCTTTATCTCGATATAAAGGTGACTTCCGTCGTGCGCGGAAAACCTATAATAAACGACGTGACGGCATACGACGCCGAAGAAGTCGGGCTTTATAATTTCGCCGAGGTTTTAGACAACGGCACGGACGTCGCGGGAACGTATTTGAAGGAAGTCCGCCCCGAGGTTTTAAAGCTATTAAAAACAAGCGACGTTGTTTTAAGCAAGGGCTTGGGAAACCTTGAAACGCTGTACGGCGAGGGGTATAAAATTTTCTACGCGTTCAACTGCAAGTGCAAACACATTTCAAAAAGATTTAACGCGCCGCTGTTTTCCGCAACGTTTGTAAAAGAGTGATAAAAAATGTGACAGTGTCATAAAATTTTATTACAAATTTAGCGTTTTTGCGTTTTTTAAGTTGATTAATTGTAAAAGGTATGTTATAATCACCTAAAACAAGCATTTACGAGGATAATATGAAGAGAATAGTCAAAGTACTATCTTTAATAGTCGCACCGCTTGTAACTTTTTGCGCATTTCTCACGGGCTGTAAAAGCTGTAAAGGCAAGGCCGTGGATATAGATAACGGTGAAATTTTACAGGATATGGACAAGGACCCTACGGAGTCCGCGCCCAACCAAATAGCATATTACGAGGAAATGACCAAAGCCGCTTTGGCGGAATACCACGCGGTTGCGGACGAGTATTACGACGAGGACAGCGAGGAAATCGACAGGGAAAACCCCGAAGTTATAAAGGCGGCGAACGTCGCGGCGGGCAAGCTTTTCGCCTACGCGTGCTATAACGAAAGGTACCTCGATAAATTCGTCTATATCAGCCATCAGGAAGGCTATACCGATTTGGGCAGTAACGGTCACGCCGCGGCTATAAGGCAGGAATACTTTTTAAGGATAAACGAAACCGAGGAAACCTACGGTTATCGTTACCATTCGACGATAAAGAAGGTTACCGATTCGGCCGGCGTAGTCGACATAGCAAAGAGCGCGTTCGAGAGCGCAAGGCTGAGAATGACGGACAAGACCGACCTTTTGTACCGCTTCGAGGGAAACTCAATTGAAATAGGCGACTATAACGAACGGCTCGGCTTCAATATGCTTAAATGTAATTGGCGCACGGGTTCGGACTGGGGCAAACCCGACTGGAACATTAAAAAGGGCAGTGTGCTTGCCACCGACGAGGAAATAAAGAACGATATTTTCGCGAGCAAAGACGACGACAACCGTAACATGCGCGCGAACATAAATTCGCTTGCGGACGATATCGTCAAGTGTGCGCACATAGTCGAAAGCGATGGACTTGTGACCGTTGTAATGGTTGTGAACACCGACGTTGCGAACAAGGACGAAGCTTCCGTGGCAATGCTCACCAAATCGAACGGCACCGACGGCGACTGCCACTGGATAGGCAAAGAGGAGTACGACGAGGAAACGGGCGAGCCGGTTACGGGCGTCAACGAGGATACGGGGCTGAAAATTATATTCACGCTCTGGCCCAGCGGACTTTTCAAGCAGTATATAGTTATCGAAAGGTGGCAGGGTAAAATGGATATCCCCGTGCTTTCCGTCAAAGGCTTGGCTGATTCCACGACAATCGTGCAGTACAGCTATTCCGACAGGGACTGCAATATGACGGGTTACCTTGAAATGCTTGAAGAAGCAAAGAAAAAAGTTGAACAATAATCAAAATCCCGTCCGCGAAAACAAGCGGACGGGGTTTATTTTTGTATATTGACAGCTGTCGGATTTTTTGTTATAATGACGGTATAATCGTTTTTTTTGAAAGGATACTTATGAAAGCAACCGGATGGGATTTAATGAAGCTGGCGCAGGTGTTTGACGGAGAGTTTTGTCTTTCCGACTTTTTACCCCAAGAGCTGGACGAAATGCTTAATCTTCTCGAAGAGGGCACGTCGCCCGAGGAAATAAGACGCAGGTATTTTGAATTTTACGACGACGTCAAGGACAGAACGCTCGATAAGCACAAATGGAGCGATTAACCCTGAACATCGGACGCACCTGCATGCATCTCTTTGGGACCACACCTACGCCGCCGCATAAACTGCGGCGGTTTTGATTTTTGCGCATGAAATAAGCGCCGCACGGGGTAAAGCCGTGCGGCGCAGTTACATATTTAATCTTACATTACGACGATATTTTCGTCCTCGAAAATCTGTTTGTATTCCTTGGGGAAATGGTCGTCGGTGATAAGCACGTCTATGTCCTCAACCCTCGCGAAGGTGTAGGGGTTAATTTTGCCTATCTTCGAGCTGTCGAGCATCATATAAACGTGCCTTGCCTTTTTGAACACGCTCTTTAAAAGGTCGGCTTCAATCTGGCTGTTGCACGAAAAGCCCTGCTCGGGTGTGAACGCCGTTGCGGAAACGATAGCTATTTCGAAATTCGTCAGATCAAAGTATTCCCTTGCCGCAGGGGAAGCGGTGGAAAGGTTATCCCTCATAAGCTGTCCGCCGACAACGGTGATATTAATGTTCTTTTTCTGCGCAAGCTCCATCGCAACCGCAATGCCGTTGGTGAAAACGTTGCACTTTATATCGGGCATTTCCTTGGAAAGGTACATCGCCGTCGTGCCGCCGTCAAGGAAAATACTCGAATTCTCGTCCAAAAGCCCCGAAGCCTTGCGCGCGATTACGATTTTAGCGTCGGTGTTAATGGTAGTTTTTTTGGTGTATTCCTCGCCGGAAACCTTCTGAACTTCCTTAACGGACATCGCGCCGCCGCGGATGCGGATAATTCTTCCGTCTTCTTCAAGCTGGAACAAATCCCTCCTCAACGTCATCTGTGATACGTTGGGGAAAACTTCTTCAAGCTGTTCAAGCGTCATTTTACCGCGTCTGTCAAGAATTTCGGCAATTTCTTCTATTCTTTCCCTTTTCATTGCTCTCTCCTTAGTGGCTTTTCAGCAATTTTTTTCAATCACGGTTACATTGTAACATAGCGGCAGTGATAAGTCAAGCAAATTCACAATTTTCTAAATTAAAAACTGTGAAAAATGTTAAAAATTTACATTACTTTAACTTTTGCCTACCTGCGCCGCACAGTCGGTTTTTTGCGGACCGTTTACTAATTAAAATCGCTTGCATTTGAAAATCGTTTAATATATAATAATGAAAACCGAAGCCGTAAAATAAGGGCTTGAGAAAATCGTAACAGCGGCGTTGCGCCTTTACGTATAATGTAGAGGCGTATTTTCATTTAAAAAGCCCCGTACCGAAACTTGTTCGGAATTTTAAGCGCGGCGAAGGGTGCGCCTTCTTGGTATGTTTTTCAAAAGACTGAGGGCGGACATTTCAGCCGCCAAGCGCAACGACCCCGCCGCACGCAGTAAGCTTGAAATTTTTTTAACCTATTCGGGCGTGCGCGCGCTTTCCATGCACAGGATAGCCAACTTTTTTTACAGGGTGCATTTAAAGCTTCTGGCACGCATAATTTCCCAGCGCGCAAAGTTCAAGACGGGCATAGAAATTCACCCCGCCGCAAAAATCGCTTCGGGCGTGTTTATAGACCACGGTTCGGGCGTGGTTATCGGCGAAACGGCGGAAGTGGGGGAAGGCACGGTTTTATATCAGGGCGCAACCCTCGGCGGCACGGGCAAGGAAAGCGGCAAGCGCCACCCGACCGTGGGCAGAAACTGCGTAATTTCCGCAGGGGCTAAGGTTTTAGGAAATATAAAAATAGGCGACTGCGCCAAAATCGGCGCGGGCGCGGTGGTACTTTGCGACGTACCCGCCTACGCTACGGCGGTGGGCGTACCCGCAAGGATAATATTAAGAAAACAGGAGAGTGGCGGCGGTGAAAATTTACAACAGTCTGACGCGCACCAAGGAGGAGTTCAAACCTCTTGAAGAAGGCAAGGTCAAAATGTACGCCTGCGGTATAACCGTTTCGGGCGAGGCGCATATAGGTCACGGCTATCAGGCGCTCATTTACGACATAATGCGCAAGTTCTTAAATAAGCAGGGCTTTAACGTAACCTACGCGCGCAACTATACCGACGTTGACGATAAGATAATAGCGAAGTCCAACGAAACGGGCATTCCCGCGGACAAGTACGCCGCCGATATGATTAAGAAAATCGACGCGATTATGCGTGAGTTCGACGTGGACGACCCCGACCTCTGGCTGAAAGCTACGGAAAATATCCAGAGCATAATAGATTTCATTTCAAAATTAATAGAAGGCGGACACGCCTACGCCGCACCCTCTGGCACGGTGTATTTCGACGTTTCGAGCTTCAAGCTCTACGGATGCCTTTCCAACCGCTCGGTTGAAGATATGCTCGACGGCGTGCGCGTCGAAAACGACGACGAAAAGAAAAGCCCTGCCGACTTCGCACTTTGGAAGGCGGCGAAGCCGGGCGAAATCTACTGGGAATCCCCTTGGGGCAAGGGCCGCCCCGGCTGGCACATAGAGTGTTCGGCAATGAACAGAGTTGCGTTCGGCGACCAGATAGATATTCACGGCGGCGGCAGGGATTTGATTTTTCCCCACCACGAAAACGAAATCGCGCAATCTGAAAGCCTTACGGGCAAGCAGTTTTCGAAGTACTGGACGCACAACGGCTTGATTAAAGTAAACGGACAGAAGATGTCCAAAAGCCTCGGCAACAGCCTTTTACTCGAAGACTTATTGAACGACTACACCGCAGAGGCGATAAAGTTCGCGCTGTTGCAGACGAGCTACCGCAACGACATAAACATAACCGACGGAATGTTCGCCGAAGCCGAAAAGCAGCTTTCTTCGTTCTATACAATAATAAAGAACGTAGAAGATAAGTTCGGCAAGTCCGACAAGGGCAACGCGGAAATCGATAAACGCTTCGATAATTGTATGGCGGACGACTTCAACACCGCCCTTGCGCTGTCTGATTTGTTCGCGCTTTTCAAGTCGGTTTCCAAAAAGCTTGCGGCGAACGACAAGACCGCCGCGGACGATATAGCGCAGATTAAAAAGACCTACTCGCTTTTAGGCTTCTTCAAGAGGGAAGCGGCGGACTACTTGGACGAGGTTGCCGCTAAAAACCCCGTGCAAATTCCCGACGAGGTAAAATCGCTTGCCGAAAAGCGTTGGCAGGCAAAAGTAAACAAGGACTGGGCGGCGGCGGATACCCTTCGCGCGGAGATAGACAAACTCGGCTATTTAATCAAGGATAAAAAAGACGGCTACGACGTAATAAAAAAATAAGGTGAAAATATGAAAAAGATTACTTCCGAAACGCTGAGGCAGACTTACCTCAAATTCTTTGAAAGCAAGGGACACAAAATAATTCCCTCGGCTTCGCTCATACCCGAAAACGACCCGACGGTTCTTTTCACGACCGCGGGCATGCACCCCTTGGTGCCGTACCTTCTCGGTGAACGCCACCCCGAAGGCACGAGGCTTACCGACGTGCAGAAGTGCGTGCGTACGGGCGATATAGAGGAAGTGGGCGACAGCTCGCACTTGACTTTCTTCGAAATGCTCGGCAACTGGTCGCTCGGCGACTACTTCAAAAAGGAAATGATACCTTGGTCGTACGAGTTTTTGACCTCGCCCGAGTACTTGGGTATTCCCGTCGAGGATATCGCGGTCACCTGCTTTGCGGGCGATAACGACTGCCCCAAGGACGAGGAAAGCGCAAAGCTCTGGAAGGAGTGCGGAATACTTTCTAAGAATATTTACTATCTGCCCAAGTCCGGCAACTGGTGGGGCCCCGCCGGCACTACCGGTCCCTGCGGTCCCGATACCGAAATGCACATTATCCGCAACCATGCGGAGGCGGACAAGCTGGGCGAATACGACTTCGATAACGCTCCGAGCGGCACCTTCCTCGAAATATGGAACGACGTATTTATGCAGTACAATAAAAATGCCGAGGGCAAGTACGAGCCGTTGAAACAGAAAAACGTCGATACCGGTATGGGCTTAGAGCGTACGCTTTGCATACTCAACGGCAAGGCGAGCGTGTACGAAACGGATATATTCGAAAACGCGTTGAAGGAAATCGAAAATCTCACGGGTCACAGCTACGGCGAAAGTGCGGAAGTTTCCAAGGCCTTCCGTGTAGTTCTGGACCACGTGCGCACGGCAACCTTTATGCTCGGCGACGTCAAGGGCATCGTTCCCTCTAACACCGACCAAGGCTATATTTTAAGGCGCATCATCCGCCGCGCCGTCCGCTTCGGCAGAAATCTCGGTCTGCCCCAGGGCGCGCTTTCCAAGATTTCAAGCACCTTTATTAATAAGTACGCGGAGGTCTACCCCGAGCTTATAAGAAACGCAAACAAGATTTACGAAGAACTTGAAAAGGAAGAAAACAAATTCTCGAAAACCTTACAGCAGGGCATACGCGAATTTGAAAAGGTTGCCGCAAGCCTTGAAAGCGGCGCACTTATCGACGGCGTAACCGCGTTCCATTTGTATGACACCTACGGCTTCCCCGTGGAAATCACCGTGGAAATGGCGGCGGAAAAGGGACTTAAAGTGGACGTTGCGGGCTACGAAAAGGCCTACGCCGAGCATCAGGAAAAATCCCGCGCGGGCAGTGAACAGAAATTCGCGTGCGGACTTGCCGACCACAAGGAAGAAACCACCCGCCTGCACACCGCAACCCACCTTCTGCATGCCGCGCTCAAAAAAGTATGCTCGCCCGACATTGAGCAGAAGGGCAGCAACATCACCGAAGAGCGTTTGCGCTTTGACTTCAACTTCTCGCGCAAGCTCACGCCCGAGGAAGTGGCGGAAGTGGAAAAGCTGGTCAATGAGCAGATTAAATTAAACGTACCCGTAGTAATGAAAGAGATGCCCCTTGCCGAGGCAAAGGCGCAGGGCTTTACGGGACTTTTCGAAAGCAAGTACGGCGAAAAGGTCAAAACCTATTCGATAGGCGAATTTTCAAAGGAAATCTGCGGCGGCCCCCACGCGGAGTACACGGGCGAGCTGGGCGAGTTTAAAATCGCCAAGCAGGAGAACGTTTCCGCAGGCGTCAAAAGGATAAAAGCAGTCCTCATAAAGGGCTAAAATAGGCAGTTTTTCGCCGAAAAGCGGCAAAATAAGCCGTTTTTCAGGTGAAAATAAAAATTATTTAAAATTTATAAAAAACTTTGAAAACGCGATATAAAACGGCTTGACAGAAATTTTATAAAATAATAAAATAATCTTACGCTAAAAAATAAGTATAAATTTTTCTGTTGAAATACGAAATAAGGAGCAAACAATGAAAACCTATATGGCAAAAGCCGAGACAGTTGAAAGAAAGTGGTACGTTGTCGACGCCGCAGGTATTCCCCTCGGCAGGCTTGCATCCAAGGTGGCTGCCATACTCCGCGGCAAAAATAAACCCACGTTTACGCCCAACGTTGACACGGGCGACTTCGTGATAGTTTTAAACAGCGACAAGGTCGCGCTTACGGGCAAGAAGCTTGACGATAAGTTTTACAGATACCACACGGGCTACATCGGCGGTTTAAAGGAAATTTCCTACAAGAAAATGCTTGCCGAAAAGAGTGACTTGGCGGTATACGAAGCAGTCAGAGGAATGTTGCCGAAGAACTCTCTCGGCAGAGATATGATAAAGAAGTTGCGCGTTTACAAGGGTGCGGAGCACAACCACGCGGCACAGAAGCCCGAAGAGCTCAAATTATTTTAAGGTAAGAGGTAGATTGATATTATGGCAAAAGCAGCAGTAAAGAAAAAGCTTCAATTCTGGGGAACGGGTAGAAGAAAGAAGGCGATTGCACGCGTTCGTCTTATTCCCGCAGGAACAGGCGTCATAGAAATCAACGACAGAGCGTTCGAGGATTACTTCCCTCAGTCCGTTCTTCAGTACGTCGTTAAACAGCCCCTTACTCTCTTGGGCGTAGAAGCCAAGTACGACGTTCTGGTTAACGTCTACGGCGGCGGTTACACCGGTCAGGCAAACGCTATCCGCCTCGGCATTGCACGTGCGCTTCTGCAGGCTGAAGAAGGCTGCCGTCCCGCTTTGAAGAAGGAAGGCTTCTTAACCCGCGACCCTCGCGTCAAGGAAAGAAAGAAGTACGGCTTGAAAAAAGCACGTCGCGCACCTCAGTTCTCGAAAAGATAAAAAAATACAAAGAGGCATTTATGCCTCTTTTATTTTTTGTTTCCGTTCCGGAAACGAAGGTGCAGCCGCACTTTTTTCTTTGTTTTCAACAAAGGAAGAAAGTCCGTCCGCGCACTCTCGTCGGCGGTAAGGACAACCGCCGCCTCGGGCACCGTTTGCGCCTTGCACTATGCGCAAACTCATCTCGCAACGCACAAACAGCGGGTGACCGCTGTTTGTAAGAAGCGCGTTGCTCGTCAGTTCTCAAAGAGATAAAAAAATACAAAGGCTACCCGTTTCGGAGCGCCTTTATTTTTTATATGGTAGTAATTAAGCCGTTAAAATTTCTTAATAAAGCTGTGTACTTGCAAAAATTAAAAGTCAGTGGTATAATTAAATAAGGTAGTTTGCTATGAACGAATTTGGCGAAAGAATTTATAATTTAAGGAAAAAGAGCGGACTGTCGCAGGAGGAGTTTGCGGACAAGCTTGGCGTATCGCGTCAGGCAGTAAGCAAGTGGGAAACGGGGCAAAGCGTTCCCGATACCGAAAAATCTGCGGCAATAAGTACGCTTTTCGGCGTAAGCCTCGACTGGCTTGTCTACGGCGGGCAAGTTCAGACCGCGCCTGTAGCGCAGCCCGAATTTCAGCCCTCGGCAGGGCAGGTTGCCGTTAAAAAGAAAACGGGCGTAGGCAAAGCGTTGCTTATTGCAGGAATAATTACTTTAAGCCTTATCGGCTTGACCGCATTAAGCACTTTTATATTCATGCTGATTGTTATGAAAACGGCAAACCTTGCCGACCCCGAAACTTTTTATATGTTGGTAATGATAGTTCCGTCTTTTACGGTACTGTTTATTCTGGCTTTTATTGTAAGCGTAATAATTATAAGGAAACGTAAAAAATAACCGCAAAGCTGCGGTTATTTTTATTTGTAAAGTTAAGTTGACAGATTGTAAAGCGGCGTTGCTTGTGTAAACCGCACGGCTATATTATAATTTATACGATAAAAATATTAAGGAGTTCTTATGAAGAAGAAAATTTTACTTTGCGCCGCGATTGCTTCGCTCGGCGTATCAGCTGCGGTAATAGGCGGCTGCAACTTATTCAATAGGGATAAGGATATAGTAGAACAGGATAATATGCGTTTCGAGCTGAAAGACGACGGTACTTACGAGCTTGTACAATATAATTTATACCTCGAAGATGCTGACGGCAACGTTTATGAAGGCGATGGCGAGAAAGTAACCGTACCTTCTGAAGTAAAGGGTAAAGCGGTGACTTCGCTTAAAAATAATGCGTTTAACAACTCGCCGATAAAAAGCGTCGTTTTGCCTGACGGAATAAAGGCGATACCCGACAATACTTTTATGGGTTGCAGTCTGCTTACTGAAATTACAATTCCCGATACCGTAACCGAGATAGGTGAAAGAGCGTTTATCGACTGTTCTGAACTTGCCGAAATAGAAATACCTTCCGGTGTGACAAGCTTGGGCAAATCGACGTTTTATAAATGCGAATCGCTCACGGAAATAACTTTGCCTGTAACGTGCAAATCCGTCGGGTCGATTTGCTTTTACGAAACTTCACTGCAAAGCTTTACAGCGCAGGGGCTTGAAACCGTCGGCGAAAGAGCGTTTTGTGATTGTACTGCCCTTGAGGTATTGGATGCGCCTAAACTTAAAAACGTAGACTATAGAGCGTTTAGTGGCTGTACTTCCCTTACAGAGGTAGACACTTCCGAGCTGGTTTACGTCGGTGAAAGCGCGTTCTATAATACGGGAATAACCGAGCTGTATTTACCGAATATTGAAACGCTTGGCGAAGCGTCGTTTTCGGGTTGCAGAAATTTGGTTAAACTGACGATAGGACCTGACCTTAAAAAATGCGACGCATCTTTCGGTTACAGCAATATAGAAGAAGTGAGCATAGACAGCCCCGTTCCCGACAATTTTATAAAAAATTCCGAGAAGCTTAAAAAGCTTACCTTAGGCGAGGGAGTAACTTCCGTAGGTAAATCCGCATTTTCAGCCTGTACCGCGCTCACTTCCGTGCAACTACCTTCCGCGTTGGAAAGCTTGGGCGGATACGCCTTCTTTAATTGCGACGCGTTAGAGAGAATAAGCTTTCCCGCATCCTTAAAGAGTATAGGCGACTATGCGTTTTCCGGTTGTTACGCTCTTTCGGCGATAAATTTTTCGGAAGGGTTGGAAACCATCGGCAATAGCGCATTTGCAATAAGAGGCAGTAAAACGTTGGAAATCGTTTTGCCTTCTACCGTAAAAACCGTAGGTTCATCGTGCTTTTACGGAATAACCGCAGCTAAGCTGCACATTAACGAAACCGTGGAAAGCGTCGGCAGAGATGCGTTTCGTGATGCGGTTGTTGCAAGCTTGAAGCTGCCCGTAAATTATGAATTCAGTTTAGGCTATAACGGCGACAAGACGGCGTTGACCGAGCTTACGCTTTTCGGCGAAGGTACCGTAAGCGGTGATTTTAAAAATTGCACCGCGCTTACGAAGGTTCATTTGTGTGAAGGAGTGACCGACATAGGATACAGGGCGTTTGAATATGCGGCTTTGCAAACCATAAATCTTGAAAACGTAAACTCCATAGGTTCAGGCGCGCTCGGCTCTTTGAAAAATATGCAATATACCAAAACCGAAAACGGAATAAATTATATCGGCGACTGGATAATTTCAAGCGACTATTCGGGCGGCGACGGTAAAGCGATTATAGATTTAAGCGAGGTCAAGGGCGTTTATCAATATGCGTTCCGTAAAACTGATGCAAACGATACCTCGGTTATTAATACGCTTATAACTTGTGCAAGCGACGGAACTTCCGCCCTCAAACAAATTGGCGCAGACGCTTTTTACGGCACGTCTATTACGGCTGTGGAAATTCCTTCTACTATCGAAGAATGGCACGGAGCTTTTGAAGGCTGCAAGCTACTGAATAACGTAGTTATAGGCGAAGGCATTAAAAGAATTGCGAACAGTGCTTTTGACGGGTGTACTTCATTGATGAGTGTGAATTTGTCATACGTCGAAGGTTTGACGGAAATAGGTGAATACGCGTTCTCTTCCTGTACGTCGCTTGTTTCCATAACCCTGCCCGACAGCATAAAGGTTATCGACAGGTATGCTTTCTTTCACTGTACATCGCTGACGTCCATAAGCCTGCCCGACGGAGTTGAGGTTATCGGTGAATATGCCTTCGGGAGTTGTACAAAGCTTACTTCATTTAGCTTGCCTGCATCTTTAAAGGAAATAGGCGCGTATGCACTCTACTATGCCGAGGAGATAGATTTTGACGGCACGGAAGCGGAGTGGGACGAGATAGACAAGGGCGGAGAATATAACCGCAATATCTGGGGAACGAATAACGATTTAGTAGTGAACTTTTCCGACGGTTCTTCCAAAACCTACAAAAAGGAACAGTAAAAATTTAACAATTTCAGAAAAATTTTTACATTTCGTATTGCTTTTTTAATGCGGGCATGCTATAATAAAACATACGGTGAAACAGCCGTAAAAAAGCAATTTCAGGGAGAGAAAAATGAAAAACGTAATCGTAGGACAATCAGGCGGACCCACCGCGGTAATTAATTCAAGCCTTCTCGGCGTATACAAAACCGCAAAGGACAGGGGAGCGGATATAGTGTACGGAATGGTACACGGCATTAAAGGACTTCTGGACAAGGACATAGTTGATTTGTCCACGCGCCTTAAAACCGATTTGGACACCGACCTTTTAAAAAGAACTCCGTCGTCCTTTTTAGGCTCGTGCCGCTATAAGCTGCCCGACATCGAAGGCAACGAAAAGACCTACGATAAAATATTCAAAATTTTAAAAGAGCTGGAAATTTACGCCTTCTTCTATATCGGCGGAAACGACTCGATGGATACCATTAAAAAGCTTTCCGACTACGGCGAAAAGATTAAAAGCCCCATCCGCTTTATGGGTGTACCCAAGACCATCGACAACGACCTTGCTATAACCGACCACACCCCCGGCTACGGCAGTGCGGCAAAATACATAGCGGCAACCACCAAGGAAATTATCCGCGATGGTCTTGTATACGACTACCCCGTTGTTTCCATTATCGAGGTAATGGGCAGAAACGCGGGCTGGCTTACCGCGGCTACTGCGCTTGCTAAAGGCGAGGACTGCGAGGGCGTAGACGAAATCTACCTGCCCGAAGTTGTATTCGATATCGACAAGTTCCTTGACAGAATGGGCAAGCGCCTTAAAGAAAACCGCTCGATAGTAATTGCGGTTTCCGAGGGCGTTAAGGTTGCCGACGGAAGATACGTCTGCGAGCTTGCCGACCACGTTGACTACGTCGACGCGTTCGGACACAAACAGCTTGCAGGTACGGCGCGCTTCCTTGCGGGCAAGGTTGCCGAAAAGTACGGCGTTAAGACGAGAGCGATTGAGCTTTCTTCCTTGCAGCGCTGTGCATCTCACATTATGGCGCGCGTGGATATGACGGAAGCGTTCAACGCGGGCGGCGCGGCTGTAAAGGCTGCGTTCGAGGGTATGAGCGGACAGGTTATCACCTTGAAGCGCGTTTCCGAAGACCCGTATATGTGCGTAACCGAGCCGGCTGACGTTCACTTCATTGCGAACGTTGAAAAGAAAGTGCCGTTAGAGTGGATAACCGAGGACGGTGCGAACGTAAAGCCCGAGCTTGTCCACTACATTTACCCGTTAATTCAGGCGGAAATCGACCCGCTTTGGATAAACGGTCTGCCCCGCCATATAAGACTGCACGCTACGTCAACCATTAAAAAGAAGTAATTAAGTATTTTCCCCGCCGCCTGCGCTTACCGCGCAGGCGGCTTATTTTTTCTGATTAAGGCGGTTTGAAATCACCTCGTGCCGAGCTAAAACGTCCGCCATGTAATTGGGCTTTTCGGGCGGCGGGGCAGTGGTG